>NZ_JBAWCQ010000098.1:0-17592 GCF_049590335.1 Methyloceanibacter sp. | reverse complement strand
GAGTATGACCTTGGGTGGCTGCCATGGCCTCCACGCAGGTGCGGACCACGTTGTTGTAAACGTCCTGGGCTGAGAGGCTCCAGCCGCTGGTCTGGCAATGGGTGCGCAGCGCGAGCGATTTTGGGTTCTTCGGCGTGAATTCCTCGGCCATGAGCTTCGCCCACAGCACGCGGGCGGCGCGCATCTTGGCGATCTCCATGTAGTAGTTCATGCCGATGGCCCAGAAGAATGACAGGCGCGGCGCGAACGCATCCACATCCAGCCCTGAGGCAATCGCCGCGCGCACATACTCGATGCCGTCGGCGAGCGTGTAGCCGAGCTCCAGATCCGCCGTCGCGCCGGCTTCCTGCATGTGGTAGCCGGAGATCGAAATCGAGTTGAAGCGCGGCATCTCCTTCGACGTATAGCCGATGATGTCGGCGACGATGCGCATCGAAGGTTCGGGCGGATAGATGTAGGTGTTCCGCACCATGAACTCTTTGAGGATGTCATTCTGGATGGTGCCGGAAAGTTGGTCATGGCCGACGCCTTGTTCCTCACCCGCGACGATGAAGAGCGCCAGCACCGGCAGCACCGCGCCGTTCATAGTCATGGACACAGAGACCTGATCGAGCGGAATGCCGTCGAACAGAACGCGCATGTCGTAGATGGAGTCGATGGCCACACCGGCCATGCCCACATCGCCCGTCACCCGCGGGTGATCGGAATCGTAGCCGCGGTGCGTGGCGAGATCGAAGGCAATGGAAACGCCCTGCTGACCGGCTGCGAGGTTGCGCCGGTAGAAGGCGTTGGAATCCTCGGCCGTCGAGAAGCCGGAATATTGGCGTACGGTCCAGGGACGCTGCACATACATTGTCGGGTACGGACCGCGCAGGTAAGGCGGCAGGCCGGGCAGCCCGTCGATGAAGTCGAGGCCCTTGCGATCCTGGGCGTCATAGACTGGCCTCACTGCAATGCCTTCGGGCGTCTCCCAGGGCTCGGCCCCAGGCCCAACCGCAGGCTCTTGCGGCTCGGAAAAATCGACGTCGGTAAATTTCGGAATGCCTGTCACTCAAGCCCCCAAATGATCGTAAGCGCCGGCCAGGGTCTCCAGCGCGTTGCCGCCCGCCGCGACGAAGCTCTCGATGCCCGCTTTGCGAAGCGCGGCTTCAAGGTCGCCCGGCTTTCCGGCTAGATACACATGTGCGGCACCCGCTTCCCGGAGTGCTTGCGCGGCCTCGGTGCCATCCGACGCATAGACCTTGTCGGAGGAACACAGGCACGCGAGCGGGGCGCCCGATGCGCGAAAGCCATCCAGCATCTCGGGTAAGGTCTGTGCACTGCTCGCCGCGGTTGCTTCGATGCCGCCCGCCTCGAACAGGCTCTTGGCGAAGGCCGCCCGCCCATTGAAATCGGCGGGGTGTCCAAGACAGGCCAGGAAGATATTGGGACGTGCTCCCTTGTCGGCGAGTACGGCGTCGCTGCGGTCGCGCAAGGCCTCGAACGGCGCGCCAAGCCGCATGGGCGTCAGCGGCGTCACAGTCGGTGCACCGCTTTCGAGCTTCGTTGGCGCTACATCCATGACTGCGAGATCGTCCTCCCCGAGATCGGGAAAGTCGCTGGTGCCGATCAACGACTCTTTGCGCCTGGCCAGGGCCGTCTCGCGGATCGCACGCGATGCGGTCACGGCACTTTGGATGAGGTTCACTTCGAGGGCCTTCTCAGGCCCACCGACGGCCTCGATGCCTTGGAACAGCGCCCAGGCTGCGGTACAGAGATCGCTCGTGAGGCTTTCGAGAGCACCGGAGCCGGCTGACGGGTCGGCCACACGATAGAGGTTGGACTCTTCCAGCAGCACGGTCTGCGTATTGCGGGCCACGCGGCGGGCGAAGTCCTCAGGCAGGCCGAGCGCGGCGGTGTAGGGCAGAACCGTGATCGCGTTCGCGCCGCCGACGGCAGCGGCGAGGGTGGCGATGGTGCCGCGCACGATGTTTCCTTGCGCGTGGCGTTTGGTCATCATGCGCCAGGCGGTTTCGCCGGCGATAAAGGCGGCCTCGGGCGCGAGACCACAGGCTTCCTCGACGCGCGACCAGAGCTTGCGCAGGGCGCGGAACTTGGCAGTGGTCAGAAACTGATCCTGATCGGCGGCGAGCCGGAAGAAGATCATCTTCCGGGCGTCGTCTAAGCCGGCGCCCGCCGCCTCGAAAGCGCGCAAGTAAGACACTGCGGCGGCGAGAGCAAAAGCGAGTTCCTGAGCCTCGGTGCCACCCGCCTCGTGCACGGGGCGGCCGTCAGCGACGGCGAAGGGGCCTTTGAAGCCGCGCGCGACGAGGTCCTTGGCCAGCGCGGCGACATCGTCCGGCGATGCGTCGCTCCAGCCATTGGCGGCCAGCGTGCCGATGGGATCGAAGCCGAAACGGATATTGGTGTGGTCTACCGGGATGCCGCGCGCCGCCACCAGATCGGCGGCCATGGCGGCGACGGCTTTTGCGTTCGCCCCGAGCTGTAGCTCGACGGGAACGCCCCACTCCAAATGGACGTCTTCAAGCGCGCCCGTCAGCGTGGCGGCATCGGCCGAGAGCGCATAGCCGCGGTCGCCCACCGCGCCCTGGAAGAGGAGCGCGATTCCCGACGCGCCGGCGTTCAAATCGTCCAGAATCTGGCTGTTAGCCGTTCCGGGATCGGCGATCTCGATGCGCTGCGTTATCTCCCAAGGAGCGCCCGGATCGCGTCCGGGGATGACCGCACCGTCTTCGGCGGGCGGATAGAGCGGTGCGACCACTGCGCCGTCGTAGGTCTTTGATTCCAGAACGGATAGTGGGGCGCCCTTCAGCGCTTTTTCGACAAGCGCTTTCCAAGCGGCGTCTTCGGCCTTGGGAAAGGCGGATACGAGTGACAAGTCTGACATGTGAGTAAGCCTAGATTGGTTCCGGATTTTCTCCTAGCACGAAGCCCGGGCGGCAAGAAACCCAGAGGCGACGCCAAAACTCAGGGCTGGCGGCGGTCAAAATCGCCTGAAGGGGCCGATTGGCGCCCGTGAAGCCGAATGGCCATCTTGGCGTACGGCGTGCGCGCCAGTTAGAGTGCCGCCACGGGACAGATGCGCGAATGACCACGCGCCAATGAAGGAGTTTGGGGGATGGCAAGGCGGACCAAAGCGCCGGCGAATGGCGCGGACACTGAAGGCGAAAAGCCGGACGAGGCGGCCGCAGCCGAGGACACCGCCGTGGAGCCGATCGAGATTCCCGATGATTGCGTGTTCATCGGCAAGAGCGTCAAACCCGAATACATCCTCCTGAAGCTCGCCAACCGGCACGGCCTCATCACCGGCGCCACGGGTACCGGTAAGACCGTGACGCTCCAGGGCCTCGCGGAGGCCTTCTCCGATGCCGGGGTGCCCGTGTTCTTTGCCGACGTGAAGGGCGATTTGTCCGGCGTCGCCGCCATGGGCAAAGAGAAAGGCTGGATCACAGAGCGCGCGGCCATGATTGGCTACGACGTGAAGTTCAGCGCGCATCCTGTGATTTTTTGGGACCTGTTCGGCGAGCAGGGACACCCGGTGCGGACGACGGTTTCGGAACTCGGGCCGCTGATGCTGTCGCGCCTCATGGATCTCAGCGAGGCTCAGGAAGGCGTGATGAACATCGCCTTCCGCATTGCCGATGAAGAGGAGCTGCCGCTGCTCGATCTCAAGGACCTGCAGTCGCTCCTCGAAAACCTCGCGGCACGGGCCAAGGACCTCACGACGAAATACGGCACGGTCGGCAAACGCTCCATTGGCGCCATCCAGCGTCAGCTCCTCGTTCTGGAGCAGCAAGGGGGCGATTATTTCTTCGGAGAGCCGGCGCTCGACGTGGGCAAGGACCTGATGCGTACGGACGACGAGGGCCGGGGCTATATCGGAGTGCTGGCCGCCGACAAGCTGATGCAGAGTCCGCGGCTCTACGGGACGTTCCTACTATTCTTGTTGTCGGAGCTGTTCGAGGAACTCCCGGAAATCGGCGACCCCGAGAAGCCCAAGCTCGTCTTCTTTTTCGACGAGGCGCATCTGCTGTTCCGCGATGCGCCCAAGGCTCTTCTAGAGAAGGTCGAGCAGGTGGTGCGTCTGATCCGCTCGAAGGGGGTCGGCGTGTATTTCGTGACGCAGAACCCGCGTGACGTGCCCGATACGGTCTCGCGCCAGCTCGGTAATCGCGTGCAGCATGCCTTGCGCGCTTTCACACCCGCCGAGCAGAAGGCGGTGAAGTCGGCGGCCGAGACGTTCCGTCCCAATCCGGAACTCGATACGGAGCAGATGATCATGTCGATGGGCATCGGCGAGGCGCTGGTGTCGAGCCTGGACGAGAAGGGCCAGCCCAGCATGGTCCAGCACACCTTCGTCAAGCCGCCGTCCTCGCAAGTCGGGCCGATCGCGCTCAAGGAGCGCAAGGCCATTATGGCGAAGGACCCGGTGGCCGGCGTTTATGACGACGTGGTAGACCGCGAATCGGCTCACGAAATCCTGCAGAAGCGGACTAGAGAGCGGGCAAAGCTCGCTGCTGAGATGGAAGCCGCCGAGGAAAAGGCGAAAGGCAAAGCCAAGACGGCCAAGAAGCCAGGCGGGTCGCGCGGCGACAGCTTCTGGACGGCGCTCGGCAAAACCGTCGTGCGGACAGTGGTGCCCATGGCGACGCGGGTGCTCGAGGATGCGATCCGGCGGAATGCGCTGGGAGGTCACTCGCGGCGGCGCTAAGCGCGACGGTGTTTGTTGGCAGGTGGTGGCGTTCGCCGCCACTGTGCTATCACCCGCGCCATGTTCACACTCGATAGCATCACTATGCGCCTTGGCGGCCACGTCATTTTGGAGCGCGCCACCGTTGCCGTCCCGCCCAAAGCCCGCGTGGGTCTTGTCGGCCGCAACGGCGCGGGCAAGTCCTCGCTGCTCAAAATGATCGCCGGGATCTACGAGCCCGACGAGGGGCGTATCGGGGCGCCCTCGGGTACGCGGATCGGCTATCTCAAGCAGGACGCGCCGGGCGGCAGCGCGACGCCGTTCGAGACGGTGTTGGCGACCGCTGAAGAGCGGGCCGCGCTTCTGGACGAGGCCGATACGGCGACCGATCCGCATCGTATCGCCGAGATCCACGAGCGGCTCAATGCGATCGATGCCCATACGGCGCCCTCGCGGGCGGCGCGCATTCTTGCGGGGCTTGGCTTTCCGGAGGACGCCCAGCATCGCCCGTTGGACGAGTTCTCCGGCGGCTGGCGCATGCGGGTGGCGCTCGGTGCGCTGCTGTTCTCCGAGCCCGACCTGCTTCTGCTGGACGAGCCCTCGAACCATCTCGATCTAGAGGCGGCGCTGTGGCTCGAGTCGTTTCTCAAGGCCTACCCGGCGAGCTTGATCGTAGTGAGCCATGAGCGCGATATGCTGAACACGGTCGCCAGCCACATCGTGCATGTGGACAACGGTAAGACGACGCTCTATGCGGGCAATTACGATCAGTTCGAGCGGCAGCGGCGAGAGCGTCAGGCGCAAGACGCGGCGATGCGGACGAAGCAAGAAGCCAAGCGGAAGAAGCTGGAAGCCTATGTCGACCGTTGGCGCTACAAGG
The DNA here is from genome assembly GCF_049590335.1 of Methyloceanibacter sp. Lineage (GTDB taxonomy): Bacteria > Pseudomonadota > Alphaproteobacteria > Rhizobiales > Methyloligellaceae > Methyloceanibacter. The sequence goes on along the minus strand of NZ_JBAWCQ010000098.1, from coordinate 12,022 downwards.
CGCATACGGCTCGCCAGGCGCAGAGCCGCCTGAAGGCACTGCAGCGTATGGCGCCGGCGGCCGAGGTCTTCGACGATGCCTCGCTCGTGTTCGATTTTCCCTCGCCCAAAGAGGTGAAGCCACCGCTTCTGATGCTTGAGGACGTTGCCGTCGGCTATGTGCCCGAGACGCCGGTGCTGTCGTCCATCGATCTTCGCATCGATCCGGACGACCGCATCGCGCTGGTGGGGCGCAACGGCAACGGCAAGACGACGCTGGCCCGTGCGCTTGCCGGCCAGCTTAGGCTCATGGACGGGCGCATCAAGGCCAGCGGCAAGCTCAGCGTCGGCTATTTCGCGCAGCATCAGATCGAAGAACTCGTGTCGGAACACACGCCGCTGCAGCACATGGAGCGGCTTCTGTCGGATGCGAAGCCGGGTGAAGTGCGGAGACATCTCGCCCGGTTCGGCTTCTCCGGCGACAAGGTCAGCGTTCGCGTCAGTGCGCTGTCGGGTGGGGAGCGCGCGCGGCTGTCGCTCGCGCTGGTGACGCGCGATGCGCCTCATATCCTGATCCTCGACGAGCCCACCAACCATCTCGACGTGGATGCGCGCGAGGCATTGGTACAGGCGCTTGCCGGCTTTGGCGGGGCAGTCATCGTGGTCAGCCACGACCGGCATCTTTTGAGCCTCATCGCCGACCGGCTGCTACTGGTCGACGGCGGCACGGCGCGCGAGTTCGACGGCACGCTCGAGGACTATCGCGATAGCGTGCTGAGCGCGGCCCGGTCGAAAAAAGGCAACGGCCAGGATGGAAAGCAGATGCCGAAGGCGCCGGTGCCGAAAGTTGACCGCAAAGAGAAGCGCAAAGCCGCTGCGGAAGCGCGCGAGCGTACCAAGCCTTTGCGCAAACGCGTTTCCCAGGCCGAGGCAGACATGAAAAGCCTGACGGTCAAACGCGACGCGATCGACACCAAGCTGGTCGAGGCGACGTCTTCCGAGGCGAGGGATCTCATGAAACAGCGCGGACAGCTCAACCGTGAGATTGACGAGGCCGAGGCTCACTGGCTGGAGGCGAGTGAAGCGATCGAGACTGCCATGGTGGACGTGGACGCTTAGAGCCGTCGTTTCCAATCAGTTTGCGCAAAACAGAGCGGGCGTCCCGAAGGACGCCCGTCTCAAGAACGCTTGTGTTTGGTGTCGCTACGCGCCCGGCGCTCTTAAGATGAAGGCGCTTGGGTGTAGAGCTCTTCGACATGCTCCCAGTTGATGAGATTGTCGAACCAGGCTTCGAGATACTTCGGACGCGCGTTGCGGTAGTCGATGTAATAGGAGTGCTCCCACACATCGCAGCCGAGCAGCGGCCAGCCGCCATGCACCAGCGGGTTCTCGCCGTTGGGCGTTTTGCTCACTTCCAGCTTGCCGTCTTTCAGCGTCAGCCAGGCCCAGCCCGAACCGAACTGGGTCGCGCCGGCGGCCAGGAAGTCGGCCTTGAACTTGTCGAAGCCGCCCAGGTCGCGGTCGATCAGCGCCAGGATCGCGCCTGGCACTTTCTTGCCGCCGCCGTCTTTGGTCATCCACGGCCAGAAATGGATGTGGTTGAAGTTCTGGGCGGCGTTGTTGAAGACCCCGGCATCTTTGCCGAAGCTTTCCTTGATGATGGTCTCGAGGTCCTTGCCCTCGTAATCGGTTCCTGCGATCAGCTTGTTGAGATTGTCCACGTAAGCCTTGTGGTGCTTGTCGTGGTGGTACTCCAGCGTCTCGGCCGACATGTAGGGCTGAAGGGAATCGTATGCGTAGGGTAGGGGTGCGAGTTCGAATGCCACTTTTGGGTCTCCGCGAACTGAGTGAACAAAGAGGACGGGCGCGAAGCTAAAGCGTCCCAGAAAGCGACGCAAGCGAAGGTGGCGGCGTCATTTCGGGGTGCAAAAGCGATAGGCATTTCAAGGGGGGTGGGCGTGGAGCCCCTGAACTCCACGCCCGGTGCCGAGGAAGGTTCGCTACATCAGGTACAGGGATCTGACGCTTTGGAGAGTGCGTCTTTTCACCTGAACGCAGCCTGAACCGGGCCTACAGGTTCAGTTCATGTGATTTAGGCGAGGGGTGGCTGCTATTTGACGAGCGCTTGAAGAGCCTTGAATTCCGGTGTTCCGGCGCGCTCCATCCACTCGAACAGCACCATTTCCGAATCCACGATATCGACGCCGGATTTTTGGAGGCGCGAGAGGGCAAGCTTGCGGCTGTCCTTGGAGCGCGACCCCACGGCATCGGCCACTACGAAAGCCTCGAAGCCTTGAGACTCGAGATCCATGGCGGTCTGGGCAACGCAAACATGTGCCTCGATCCCGCCGATCACGACCTGAGGGCGCCCTAGGCGGCGCAAATCATGCAGCCGGTCTCGCAACATGTCGTTGCGCACGCAGGAAAACTCGGTCTTGTCGGCCACGAAGCCGTCATTGGCGAAGGCGTCGCGGACAGAATCGTGGGTCGGCCCCAGCCCTTGCGGATATTGCTCCGACATGGTGACGGGAATGGTGAGCTTGCGGGCGGCGAGCACCAGGCGCACGCAGCGGTCGATGATGCGGTCCGCGCCTGATATGGCGTTCAGGAGCTTGTCCTGTACGTCGACGATGAGAACTTGGGATTTGTCGCGAGAGAGCAGCATGGGCGGCACTCTGGCATAGGTCCCCTTATTCCTCCTAGAGCCGTGTTAGGCTCGGCCCGCCACCTTCAGCGCGAAGGCGTAGGACAACGCCACCTCTTTGAGACGGTCGAAGCGGCCGGAGGCGCCGGCGTGGCCAGCCTCCATATTCGTCTTCAGGAGGAGAAGGTTCTCGCCCGTGCCTTTTTCGCGCAGCTTGGCGATCCATTTCGCGGGCTCCCAATAGGTCACGCGCGGATCGGTGAGGCCGGCGACCGCCAGGATGTTGGGATGGTCTTGCACGCTCACATTGTCGTAGGGCGAGTAGGCCGCGATGGTGCGGTAGTCTTCCGCGCTCTCGATTGGGTTGCCCCATTCTGGCCATTCGGGCGGGGTGAGCGGCAGGCTGGAATCCAACATAGTCGTCAGCACATCAACGAAGGGCACCTCGGCGATGATGCCGAGAAACAAATCCGGCGCCATGTTGGTGACTGCGCCCATCAGCATGCCGCCCGCGCTGCCGCCTTGGGCCACGATGCGCCCGCGCGACGTGAATTTTTTGGCCGCGAGATACTCGCCCGCCGCGATGAAGTCCGTGAACGTGTTCATCTTCTTCGCGCGCTTGCCGGTTTTGTACCAGGCAAAGCCCTTGTCCTTGCCGCCGCGAATGTGGGCGATGGCATAGACGAAGCCGCGATCGACGAGGCTGAGCGAGTTGGTCATGAATCCAGCCGGAATGGTCATGCCGTACGAGCCGTAGCCGTAGAGCAGCAGCGGCGCGGTGCCGTCGAGCGCGGTGTCTTTCCTGTAGAGCAAGGTCACAGGCACAGTCTCGCCATCCTTCGCGGGGGCGAACACACGCCGGGTATCGTATTGGCTCGGATCGTGGCCGCTTGGGATTTCCTGCGTCTTGCGGAGCACACGCTCCTTCGTCTCCATCTCGTAGTCAAAGGTCTGCGAGGGCGTCGTCATGGACGCGTAGGTGAAGCGCAGCGTCGTCGTGTCGTATTCATAGCCGGCGCTCATGCCGAGCGCGTAGGCCTCTTCGTCGAAGGCGATTTCGTGTTCTTCGCCGTCCAAGAAACGGCGAATGGCGATGCGCGGCAGGCCATTCTCGCGTTCCAGCCGGACAAGGAAGTTCTTGAAGGCGATCACGTCGAGGATCAGCCTTCCGGGCCGGTGCGGCTCGATCTCTTTCCAGTTCGCGGGCGCCGGGTCGTTGGCCGGCGCTTCCACAATGCGGAAATCCTCCGCGCCGCCGGAATTGGTCAGGATAATCAGCCGGCCTTCGTGGTGGCACACCGAATATTCGTGCTCGGCCTCGCGCGGGGCTATGAGCCGAGGCGTCGCGTATGGATCGGCCGCATCGATCAGACTGACTTCGGAGGTCTCGTGGTCGTGCGTGCCGAGCAGGAGATACTTGCCGTCCTGCGTCAGGTCGATATCGAGAAACAGGCCGGGATCGGTTTGATCGTGGATCAAGCCGTCCTCGCCTTCCTCGCCGATGTTGTGGGCGAAGAGTTTGCGGGGCCGGTGCTCCTCGTCCAGCCAGACATAAAGCAGCGTCTTGCTGTCGGCGGCCCATTCGAGCCCGCCGCATGCATCGGTGATTGCTTCTACGACGGTGGCGCCGGTTTCGGCGTCGATAATCTTGGCCGTGAAGTACTCAGAACCCTTGGTATCGACGGCGTAGGCGATGCGTTTGTGGTCGGGGCTGTGGGTCACCTGCGCGATGCGGAAATAGGCGTGGTCTTTGGCGAGCGCGTTTCCGTCGATCAGGACTGTTTCTTCGCCGCCGCCACGGGGGCGCCGGCAAAACAGCGGCTGCTGCCCGCCAGTGATGTAACGGACGTAATAGTCGAAGGGTCCGTCGGGCGCAGGTACGGACGAGTCGTCTTCCTTGATGCGTCCCTTCATTTCGGCGAAGAGCGTATCTTGAAGGGGCTCCGTATCCCCCATCGCCGCTTGCGTATGGGCGTTTTCCGCCTCCAGGTGCGCGCGGATATCTTGTGGTAGAACCGCAGGATCGCGCATTACAGCCTGCCAGTTGTCGGCGCGCAGCCAGGCGTAATCGTCTTCGCGGTCGATGCCGTGATGCTGCGTGAATGAGGGCCGGCGCGGTGCGCTCGGGCCACGGGTGGTAACGAGGGGTTTGTTCATGGGCTGCGTCCGCGGATGCGTCTAATCGGGGCGTGCTGGGCGGTGGTCGGATGCAAGGAGCGTGCTGCTTTCAGCGCGCCCAGCGATTTGAAGCTAGCCCGACGTGTTGCCGTCTGTGCCACCGGTGTCAAGCTCGAGCGCGCAGCCATTGATGCAGTAGCGCAGGCCCGTGTCGGCAGGACCGTCCGGAAAAACATGACCCAAATGCGCTTCGCACGACGCGCAGCGCACCTCGACGCGCCGCATGCCGTAGGTCGTGTCTTCGTGTTTCGTCACGGTATTGGCGTCGGCAACGTCGGTGAAGCTCGGCCACCCCGTTCCGGAATCGAACTTCGTGTCGGAGCTGAACAAGGGCGTACCGCAGCAAACGCAGCGATACATGCCGGCGCGCTTTTCTTGATGATAGGGATGGCTGAAGGCGCGCTCGGTGCCGTGTTCGCGCGTCACGTGGAACTGCTCAGGCGAAAGGCGCTCACGCCAATTATCCTTGATCTTCGGATTTGCGGACCCGGTAGTTTTGTCAGGATCTCTCATAGGGTGCCTTTTCGATCGATCGTTTCGGTGCTCACTGTAGAATATAGCGTGGCTAGCCCATGTCCTTAAGAGGTGTCACGCAAGCTTGATTCAGCAACGCACATCCGTGATCTCCATTTTGCGGGGTGATTTTGAGTTTTCCGGCAATGCAAACGCACTCAGCGGCGATTTAGCGTAGAGAAAGTAGCAGAGAAGATGTGGATCGCATAGTTTTCCACAGTCTTCGCGAGAAAAAGTGAGTTGCTATTCCACTGGAAGGTGCTATACGAAGCAAATCACTGGACTTAAACCCTCTCACGGGCATTTAGTTTGGCTAGTTTAGAAGTTTCCAGTCACAAAAACGGCACAATTTGATGAATTTCAAGGGTCCTTGATTATAGGAAACGCTCATTGAGTTGCAGAATCGCTGTTTTAGACGCTCAAATCGGGACGCGGACGGCATAAGGAGCCAAACCATGGACGCAGTGGTGGAAAAGGACGAGCTTGTTGAACTGACGGCTGAGATTGTTTCGGCCTATGTCACCAACAATACTGTCGTGGCCACTGATTTGCCGGCCCTTATCAGCAACGTGTTCGATGCGTTGAAGAAGGCTGCTAGTTCTGGCGCTCAGCCTGCCAAGGAAGAACTCCGGCCTGCGGTTCCGATCAAGAAGTCCGTGACTTCAGAATATATTATCTGCTTGGAGGACGGCAAGAAGTTCAAATCGCTGAAGCGCCACTTGCGGACCCACTACGATCTGTCGCCCGAAGAGTACCGCGAGAAGTGGGGCCTGCCGCATGACTACCCGATGGTTGCTCCGAATTACGCTGCGGCACGGTCGGATCTCGCCAAGCGCATGGGGCTCGGACAGCGCCGCCGTTAGAGCAGAAAGCGGCTCCAAGAACTCCTCCTCAAGAACTCGTCTTCCAGAACCCGGCTGCCGCGCCTTTGGCGCGGCGTGTCTATCATGATTCCGAAAACAGCATCTCAGCCATTAGGCGGCGCAACGGCTCTTTCCGAACAGGGTCGCAAGATCGGGTGTTTCCGCGTCGGTTTGGCACAACCCCTTGTGATGTTTGAGTAAATCATGCAGTTCTCTTGCATGTGACGGCGCAACACGCCCATAGTCGGCGCGCGGGCTGATTCGATTTTGCGAGGGGAACAGATGCTGTCCGATTGCGCCTTCCGGGCACAGTTGATGCTGCCGGAACAGCGTGAGCTTTTCGACTATTGGCACGAAATTGCTGACGGACGGGCGATGCCGGCCCGGGCGGATTTCGATCCTCTCAACCTTCCCAATCTCTTGCCGCATCTTGGTCTGATCGATCTTCGCGACGGTTTCGATCGCGGGCATTTCCGTCTCGCGGGAACGCGCTTGCGGGACATTTACGGGCGAGAGATCACGGGCCTGCGCCTCTCCGAAGTGTTCACGGGGCGCCGGGCCGCACCTTGGCACACCATCTACTCGCGCATAGCGACCGAGTCCATTTGCGCGCAGGGTGTTGTACGCGGACCGACCGACGATCGCGATCATGTGGTTCTCTCTTGGCTGCGGCTGCCCCTGTCGGATGATGGTGTTCGCGTCGATCGCATTCTCGGCCTTGACGTGGGCGCGGTGGAATCTGATGCCGAAGCCGCGTCCGAGTTCACGGCGTCTTACACTGGCTTGCAAGAACCGGCGGCAGCCCGCGCGTAGCGCGCAGGGCGTTGCGGCCGGCGGCGCCATCACGGAGGACGGCGAAGGGGCTTCCGACTCGTGGGCGCGCTCGGGCGCGCCGCCGCCATAAGCCGCCATTTAGTGGAGTCGTGTCTTGCAGGCGATCTGCTCGATCACAACGATCGAGGCTCAGTGCTGAGCGACGCGCGATCTGCGCGAGATCGACGAGCCCCGCCGGACAGTCCTCGTGAATGATAGCGAAAGCCCACTTGGCTAGCTGCGCAACCGGAAGGACCGTTGCGGCCGCCCGCTGATCGGCCAAGAGCAGTTCGAAGCAGGCGACTGTCTGCGTGCGGATTATTGGTTTGCGCAGATGAGTCCGCGTGTGACGACCAATTGGTCGTCCTTGGCGCCGCATGACCGTTCGAGGCGGGGCGCACCTTCAACACCGCTAGGTTTCGCGATGAGGTCCTGGCGGCCAAGGACAGGGTGATGCACGCTTGCCGCCGTCGGACCTAAGATCTCCGGCGTCCTTGTCGACATCTGTTGTGAGTTGAAGGGTCTTGAAGAGGCGGAGAAGAAGAACGGCTGGCCGCAGCGCGCGGGGAAGGTCTTTTTTCAGATCACCTTAACGCGGTTGGCGAAGCATTACGGCCTCATTGTCGATGGCCGGCGGCGGAAACTCCGCCATTGGGGTGAGGCCGGCTACCGGCCCCGTATCGGCACAGTGCCAGACGAGCCGAACCTGTCGTGAGGTCCATGTCGCGCGGTCCACGCCCCGGGGGTTAGCCAGAGGCAGCGCGGGCTCTCTCGGCATCGCGGCGAATGCGCGTCACCATTGCCATGAGGCCGTTGGACCGTTGCGGAGTCAGGTGATCGTTGAGGTGGAGTTCTCCCAATGTCGCGACAGCATCGACGTCGAGTATTTCGTTTGCCGTCTTGCCGGAATAGATCGCGAAGAGAATGGCCACCAATCCACGAACGATGTGCGCATCGCTGTCGCCGACGAAGGTGAGCCGCGGCATGCCGTCGGGATGAACGGTCGTCGACAGCCAGACTTGGCTGACGCAGCCCTGTACCTTCGTTTCAGACGTCCGAAGTTGGTCCGGAAGCGGCTCCAGCTTTCTTCCGAGCTCGATGACGTAGCGGTAGCGGTCCTCCCAGTCTTCGAGAAGTTCGAAGTCCGCGACAATGTCCTCAAACGAGGGGAGATCCGTCTTCGTTGCAGTGTCCATGCGCCGACTATAGATCCGGTCGGCGCAAGCTGCGAGGGGATAGGGGAGCGGAGTGGCAAAGAAGCACGCCGTGGGCGGTCCGGTGGGGAAGAACCGACCCAACTGCGCGCTTTGCTGGCAGTGGGGGACTGCCGGAGGAAGCTATTGTGGGAATCTGGGGAATTTTGGTGCTCCCGGTGAGGAAGCCCGTGTTGAATCCACTTTGAGGACCGTGTGGTGGGCCGAAACGCTAAACGTTCGGGCCGCTCCACTCCGCATCCAGATCACGCGGGCTCAGCGTGTTCTGGTCGTCGCTCTGCACCCAAGGTGTGGGCTCGATCGGCACGGCCGACGGTACCGGCATCATGGCGTTATTGGGCGCCGAGGCGGTGGCCGCGGGCTGACTGATACCAGCGGGCTGACCGGTACGCGCCGTATGACCTAGACCCGCGGTTTGGCCAGGACCGAAGCCGCTAGCCTTATTGAGGAGCAGTGCCTGGACCATCTGGGCGCCATCTTGCGCCTTCTGGACGAGTGCGTTGACCGCGTATTGGCCCGAAGCACAGGTCTCGGGGTTGCGCAAGCAAAAATTGCTAGCGTCCGCCACCGCGGTCTGCGCCATGCCATAAATTTTCTTCTGTTGCGCTCCATCCGTCGGGATCAGAAGGATGAGCACTACCAGCCAAAAACCCGATCTGATTAGAAACATCATTTGCTTGCCCTCACTGTCGATGGCGACCTGGTTTTTCTCACCGCTCATTGCTCTGCTATTTTCTGCAGATGAGTGAACAATATACCAAACAAAATAACATCCCTTATCAAAATCCCATAAATTTTTACCGGAGATGTCATTTATATATTTTACTTTGAATCATTTTTGGAAGTAAATAAATAGTATATCTGTTTTAATAAATTCGAATTGAATTTGTCTAAAATTTTAGAGAAATGGGGCTAGCTGCGGACCGGCCGGTCTCCGGGGGCACGCCGACGTGCCCGTGCTTTATGCTTTCCTTAAGTGGGGCGTGGGAATAATGGGCCCCTGTAAGAGGATACTGGGACGAAGCGGCTGCAGGCCGCTCCGAGTTGTTTGTGTTAATTCGAGAGACTATTCGCGGGCTGTCTGCCTATTTTGAGTCGCTAGTCCATGAGTCGGCGCGTGGCGATGCGCTGACTTTGGCGCGCCACCAGACCTTCATTGCCTCGCGTCTCCTTGGCGGTGCCTTGGCGCTTTGCGTATTCCCAATCTATCTGGTCTTTGGCGGCAAGCCGTCTCTCTTGAGCGCCTTCGCTTTTTTGTGGCTGCTTTCCCCGATCGCGATCGCGATCTACCTGTCGCGGACGGGCCGTTTCGCCGTCGCGCATCGGGTCTCGGCGATCAACTTCGCCGGCCTCGTCACCTATTGCGCCTGGCTGACCGGCGGTCTTGCGTCGGCGCTTCTGCCCTGGCTCGTCGCCGTCCCTCTCGAGGCCGGGCTGAGCACAGACCGGCGGAGTGTCGTGTGGGCCGTCGGCGCGGCAGCAGCAGGCCTCGTCGGTCTCGCGGTCCTGGGTGCTACCGGTTACGACCCGTCTCCGCTCGGGCTACCGATGTCGCCCGCCGCCTTCGCCCTTATCGGCGCTTTGAGCGCCGTGGCCTACGCGGCCGGGCTCGTGGTGACGCTTCAACTGGTTCATCGGAAATCGGAATACGCGATCGAAGCGAGCGAGGAGCGCTATCGTCTGCTCGCCGAGAACGTGAACGACATGATCACGCTTCACGACCAGAGCGGTCGCGTGGTCTTCGCTTCGCAAGCCGCGCGGCAACTCCTTGGCGCCGCGGCCCCTGCTGTACTCGGTGAAGGCTTGTTCGAGTATGTGCATGTCGCGGATCGTCCGGCATTTCTTTCGGCGCTCGATCGCTGCCGCGCGAACAATGAGCCAATGTCTGTCGAATTCCGTCTGCGCCGTGGCGGTGCCGACGAAAAAGCGTACTACGCCTGGGTGGAAATGCGCTGCCGGCCCATGCCCCGGAGCGATGGCTTCGAACAGTCCAGGGTTGTCGCCGTGACACGGGACATCTCGCAGCACAAAGAATCCGAGGCAAATCTCGTGCGTGCGCGCGGCGAAGCCGAAGGGGCAAACCGTGCCAAGAGCCAATTTCTTGCGAGCATGAGTCATGAACTGCGTACGCCGCTCAATGCCATTATCGGCTTCTCGGAGATTTTAGAGCGGGAACTCTTCGGCCAGCTCGGTGAAGACCGCTATCGCGACTACGCCCGTCTGATCCACGAAAGCGGCGAGCACTTGCTGGGCGTGGTCAACGGCATTCTCGACATGTCGAAGATCGAAGCGGGCAAGTTCACCATCGTGCGGGAGCCGTTCGGCGTCGGTGCACTGGTGGAATCGTGCTGCGAGGTCTTGCGGCATACGGCCGAGACCAATGGGCTGTCGCTCGAGACCGAGCTTGCCGGCGACCTGCCCGAGCTTGCCGCCGACGAACGCGCCTGCAAGCAGATGTTGCTCAACGTGATCTCCAACGCGGTCAAGTTCACGGAGAAGGGCGGCTGGGTAAAAGTCGCTGCCTCGGTCGAGAACGGCAATGTGGTTTTCGCGGTCTCCGACAATGGGATCGGGATCGCCGAGAAAGACTTGCCGCGCCTCGGCAATCCATTCGTTCAGGCCGCAAGCTCCTACGACCGTAGCTATGAAGGCGCAGGCCTTGGCCTTTCGGTGGTCCGTGGGCTGGCGCAGCTCCATGGCGGTTCTTTGGCGCTCGAAAGCACGCTGGGGCAGGGCACGACCGTGCATATTCTTCTGCCCATCGATCCGGGCGAGGACCTTGCGGCGAGCGAGTCAGAAGCGAAGGCGGCGGCCTAGGGGCGTTTAGCAACTCTTTAGCTTCCGACGCCAAGATGCGTTAGGGGAACGGCGTGGTGCTCTTTCCGATTCGGGCGGACGAGATCTCTTCAGGCATGATTGTGTGGGAACAATGGGCGTAGTCACTGCGCGGCTCTTGTTTTTGGCCTTCTTGGCCCTGACCGCGACCATCACGTACAATGCGCTCTATTTGCAGGCGCACCCGCCGCATGGCATGGCCGATGCGACGCTGATGACGCCTGTGGGGCATGCCAAGACGCGCGTCATTGGTGTCGAGTTGCCGGGGGCGGACGCAAGCACCAGCACGCGCGTGGAAAGTGCTTATGAGAAGACACAAGCGTCCGGCGCCGTGGCGATCGACCTGCCGGCACAAATGCCCAGCGGGGGCGAATCCCAACTGGTCGTCAGAGCAATCCAGCGGGAACTCTCCCTGCTCGGCTACGACGTTGGCGGCGTGGATGGCCAATTGTCCGACAAGACCCGCCAGGCCATCTCGGCGTTTCAGATGCGCGAGGGGCTCGCCGTCACCGGTCTTCCAAGCGACGACGTTTTGCGCCAAATCCTACTGGGGGATACCATTTCCACATCCGACGTGACCGGTTCGATTCCGGCAGCGGATAGCATTGCGGCCCATGTGGGCGAGAATGGCAAGGTTCTGGGTGTGCAGTAGGTTCTTGCTGAGCTCGGCTACACCCCTGGGACGATTGACGGCGACTGGGGGCAAAACACGGCCGGTGCTGTCAGCGCGTTTCAGTGCGATCGCAACATGGCCGTGACCGGGACCATCAACCCTTGGCTCCTTTCGGAGTTTCAGCGTGTGACAGGACGAGTTTTCGCAAGAACGGCGGCCCGCCGCTAACCGGTCCGTGGCGGCGTCCATCCAACCAAGAAGGCCGTCTGATGCGCTTGAAGAGCGGGATCTGGGTGAGCGCCTATTTGCGCAGATGTGCCGTCGAAAATGTCCCGGCGATTGTGGTCCGGCGCGGTCACGCCGAGGCCGGC
>NZ_JBAWCQ010000097.1:0-34085 GCF_049590335.1 Methyloceanibacter sp. | reverse complement strand
ATGGCACGGCATTTCGGCGGCCGACTCGGCGTCACCACCGAACGCGAGCGCTGTCGCTTGCGAAACGACATGTCCGGGAACCAGCGCCGTGAACAGCAAAACGGCCAGGAGCGCTAAGGCCCAGCAAGTCCCCGAATTTTGTGGAGATTCCCCAGTCCCATGCCACAGTGTAGACCGTGTCTTAACGTGGGTAAAAGGCACCAAAACGGGGGAACATGTCTCGATCCTGCGCTAAGTCGTCTAACACGGATCGCAGCATTCCTCGTGTTTCCGATCCTTGATCTCAAGGGCCCGACGCCATGACCAAAGACATCCCCGCACACGCTCTTGTCGCCGATATCGGCGGCACCAATGCGCGCTTTGCCACGGCCGACCTGGCGACGCTCGCGCTGAGGGACATCCGGACATTTCCGACAGCCGAGCACGCCACCCTCGCGGCCGCCATGCGAGCCTATCTCAAGGACGCGCCGGAGAAAATCGCTCATGCTGGCCTCGCCGTGGCAGCACCGCTGCGGGACGACACCGTCAAATTCACCAACGCCGTCTGGACTTTCAAGCAAAGCACGCTCGCCCAAGAGGCGGGGCTCGAAGCCGCCTATGTGTTCAACGACTTCGAGGCGCAGGCCTATGCGCTTCCCGTTCTGAGCGACGACGAACTCCATGCGCTCGGCGGCGTAAGCGTGGTGGAGGAGGCGCCAAAAGTCGTGCTCGGGCCGGGCACGGGCCTCGGCGTTGCCGGCCTGATTTGGTCGCCGTCCGGTTGGATCCCGGTCCCGGGTGAGGGGGGGCATCAAACCTTCCCGGCCGAAAACGAGCGCGAGCTGGCGATCCTTGAGCGTATGCGCAAAAGCCTTGGGCGCCTTTCGGTGGAGCGTGCGCTGTCGGGGCCGGGCCTTGCAAACATCTACCAAGCGATTGCCGCGTCCCATGGTTTAGGCAAAGTGGACCTTTCGCCCAAAGAGGTTGAGCAAATGGCCATCAGCGGCGAGGACGACATGGCCACACAAGCGCTGGACTTCTTCGTGCAGTGGCTCGGACGCTTCGCCGGCGACATGGCGCTCGCGTTCGGCGCGCGCGGTGGAGTGTATATCGGCGGCGGCATCGCACCGAAAATGCTGTCCCGGCTGGAGCAGGCTGACTTCCGCGAGGAGTTCGAGCGCAAGGGCCGCATGAAGCCTTATGTGGAGGCGATCCCGATCCAGGTGGTCGTCAGCGACTATCCTGGCTTGAAGGGCGCGGCGGCCGGTTTGCGCACCAAGCTCACGAACTCCTGAAACGGCTTAGCCTGTTGTGGCCGCGGCGACGGCGGAATCGCGCTCAGTTCGGTCGGCCTTTGAGCCCGTGAGATAGGCGGTACGCAGAATCGGTTCGCCGCGCATGAGCCAGACGACGGCTATGTCTTTGCTCGTGCCGTTGGGCCGGTTCCTCGCCTATCGCCAACGCGCCATGTGCTCGGCAGGCCGAGCTTGAGTCAGTTCTTGCCAGTCTCGTTGGCCAGGACCCACTCCGTAAGCCGGTCGCGCGAAATGGGCGAAAGGGTATCGCCCCCGAAACAGCGTCTTGAGATTGCCGAGCATGGCGGTCGGTGTCGTCGTGTCCCGGATCTCGCCGGGGCCAAAAATGTTGGCCTCGGGCTCCATGCGGTCGATCCGGGTGACGTTGTCGCCAAGGGAGCGCACCTACTCCGTGGCCGCTTCCGGGGCGCCAACGCTTTCGAGGATGAGATCGGTGGCGGTGTTGTCGCTCCAGATCATGGCGGCCACACGCAGATCGGACAGCGTCATGGTTCCGCCCGTATGTTTCTCGGTGGCGGGCGCGTAGGAGAGGATCGCATCCCGAGGGACCGCGAGATCTCGTGCGAGAGCATCCCCTCACCCTCGTCGACCCGATGCAAGACGGCCGGGACCGCAAGAAGCTTATACGTACTGCACACGGAAAAGCGCTCGTCGCCGCGTGGTGCGGCATTCACGCCGGTCACCGGGTCCGAGACGTCGACGCCAAGACGTCCGTCGATCTTGTCTTCGATGGCGGCAAGCGCTTTTTCCAGGTCGACGTTCTTTTTCAAGTCGACGTCTTGCGTCTTCGTGGCGCCCAGACTGCGGGCAGGGAGAGTGCCTGCCAGAACCGCTGCGCTGCTGAGAGCAAAAAACGTGCGACGTGTGAACATGACGCTCACATACGAGGATACACCGGCGGAACAAAGATGGAGGGCGCGCAAGATTGGGGCCGCGCAAGACAGACCGGACGGTCTATTTGAACTCGACCTTGACGATCTCATAGGACTTGCCGCCGCCCGGCGTCGAGACTTCCACCACATCGTTTTTGGTCTTGCCCAGAAGAGCGCGTGCGATCGGGGAGGTGATGGAGATCTTACCCTCCTTAACGTTTCCTTCGACCTCGCCCACGATGCGGTATTTGACCTTGTCTTCCGTATCTTCGTCGATCAGCGTCACCGTCGCGCCGAACATGACCTGACTGCCCTTGAGCTTGGACACATCAATAATGTCAGCACGCGAGAGCTTGTCTTCCAGGTCGGCAATGCGCGCTTCGGTAATGCCCTGCAGCTCCTTTGCCGCGTGGTACTCCGCATTCTCCGACAGATCTCCGTGGGAGCGCGCTTCAGCGATCAATTTGATGATCCGCGGCCGTTCGGCGGTTTTGAGATTCTTGATCTCGGCCTCGAGGGTTGTATAGCCCTCTGCGGTCATCGGCACCTTATCCATATCTGTTCAAACTCCTTTGGGGGTATCCCATGACAATACTGTCAAGGAAGTGACCCGGCGAAGTCAAGAATCTGTTGATTTTGACCGTTTTCTAAAGCTTTTTGGCGGCCTCTTCCGGGCCCTGGCCAACATAGCTTTGGAGCGGGACGACGGTCAGGCTGCCTGCTCGCAAGGCTCTAATCGCCTCGGTAGCGGCCAACGCGCCGGCGAGCGTTGTATAGTAAGGAATGTGGTTCAGCAAGGCCGAGCGGCGGATCGACATGGAGTCCGCGAGCGCCTTGGACCCCTCTGTGGTGTTGAAGACGATGTCGATTTCCCCATTTGTGATGGCATCAACGATGTGCGGGCGCCCTTCCAGGACCTTGTTGACCCGCTCACAGGAGATCCCATGTGCGGCAAGATGGCGCTGGGTGCCCCGTGTGGCCACAATACGAAAGCCCATATTGATCATAGTGCGCGCCGGGGCAAGAAGCTTGTCCTTGTCGAGATCCTTCACCGATACGAAAACGGTACCCGCTAAGGGCAGTTTCGCGCCCCCGCCAAGCTGGCTCTTGGCGAACGCGACGGCGTAGTCGCGGTCGATCCCCATCACCTCGCCGGTTGAGCGCATCTCTGGTCCCAGCACCGGGTCGACGCCCGGGAACCGGGCGAAGGGGAAGACGGCTTCCTTCACGGCGATATGGTCGAGCTTGGCTGGGGTGAGGCCAAAGGCTTCGATCGGCTTGCCCGCCATGACTTCTGAGGCGATGGCCGCGATCGGCTTGCCGATCACCTTGGCGACGAACGGCACGGTGCGTGACGCGCGTGGATTGACTTCGAGTATGTAGATGTCGTCGTTCTGGATGGCGAACTGAACGTTCATCAGCCCGACCACATTCAGCGCGCGTGCCAGCTCGGCAGCCTGCCGCTCCAGCTCCGCGATGATTTCCGGCTTCAGGGAATGGGGCGGGAGCGAACAGGCGCTGTCGCCCGAATGGACGCCCGCCTCCTCGATATGCTCCATCACGCCGCAGACGAAGACGTCGCGCCCATCGGCGAGCGCATCCACATCCACTTCGATGGCGTCGCGCAAGTACGAGTCGAGCAGGACAGGGCTGTTGCCCGAGACCACCACGGCCTCGGCGATGTAGCGCCCGAGCTGCGCCTCGTCATGGACGATTTCCATGGCCCGGCCGCCTAGGACATAGGACGGACGGATCACGACCGGGAAACCGATTTGCTTGGCGATCGCGACGGCTTCCTCGGCCGAGCGGGCGATGCCGTTGTTCGGCTGCCGGAGACCGAGGCGTTCGATCAGCGCCTTGAAACGGTCGCGGTCTTCGGCCAAATCGATGGCGTCGGGCGAGGTGCCGAGAATGGGGACGTTGGCCTCTTCCAGCGCGGCGGCGAGCTTGAGCGGGGTCTGGCCGCCAAATTGCACGATGACGCCCTTCACGACGCCGTTCGTCTGCTCTTTCCGTACGATCTCCAGCACGTCTTCTTCCGTGAGCGGCTCGAAGTAGAGCCGATCCGATGTGTCATAGTCGGTGGAGACGGTTTCCGGATTGCAGTTAATCATGATGGTCTCGAAGCCTGCCGCGGACAGCGAGAACGCCGCATGGCAACAGCAATAGTCGAACTCGATACCCTGACCGATCCGGTTCGGGCCGCCGCCGAGAATGATGATCTTGTTCGCGTCAGTCGGCCGGGCTTCACAAGCCTTCCCGCCGGGGAATCCAGTCTCGTAGGTCGAGTACATATAGGCCGTGGGCGATGCGAACTCCGCCGCGCAGGTGTCGATGCGCTTGTAGACGGGATGCACCTGGAGCGCGTCCCGAGCGCGCATTACCTCGCCCGGCGTCACGCCGGTAAGCGCGGCAAGCCGCTCGTCCGAGAAGCCCATTGCCTTCAGCCCCCGGAAGGCGCCGGGTATTTGCGGCAAGCCGTGCTCGCGCACGCGGTTTTCGGTGTCGATGATATTTTGAATCTGCCTGATGAACCACGGGTCGATGCGGCAGCTGTCGTAAATCTGCTCATGATCGACCCCGAGCCGCAGCGCCTGAGCCACTTTCAGGAGCCTGTCGGGGGTCGGCGTGCCGAGCGCTTCGCGGATCACATTTTTGTCGTCGCCCTGGCCGAGCCCTTCGAACTGAAACTCATCAAGGCCGGTCAACCCTGTTTCCAGAGAGCGCAACGCCTTCTGCAGCGATTCCGGGAAGGTCCGGCCGATGGCCATGGCCTCGCCGACCGACTTCATCGACGTGGTGAGCGTCGGTGCGGAGCCTTGGAACTTCTCGAAGGCAAAGCGTGGGATCTTCGTCACCACATAATCGATCGTGGGTTCGAAGGAGGCAGGAGTCGCGCCGCCTGTAATGTCGTTGGCAAGTTCGTCCAGCGTGTAGCCGACCGCGAGCTTGGCGGCGACTTTGGCGATCGGGAAGCCCGTCGCCTTCGAGGCCAGAGCCGAGGACCGCGACACGCGCGGGTTCATCTCGATGACGATAAGCCGTCCGTCGTCCGGGTTCACGGCGAACTGAACATTGGACCCGCCGGTTTCGACGCCGATCTCGCGCAACACCGCGAGCGAGGCGTCGCGCATGATCTGGTACTCCTTGTCCGTGAGCGTCAGGGCAGGCGCGACCGTGACCGAATCGCCCGTATGGACGCCCATCGGATCGATGTTTTCGATGGAGCAAATGATGATGCAGTTGTCGTCCTTGTCTCGGACGACCTCCATCTCATATTCCTTCCAGCCCAGCACCGACTCTTCGATCAGAACTTCGCAGGTGGGCGAGGCGTCGAGGCCGCCCTCGACAATTTCCAGGAACTCTTCGCGGTTATAGGCAACGCCGCCGCCGGTGCCGCCAAGCGTGAAGGAGGGACGGATGATCGCCGGCAAGCCCACGTCCTGGATCGCCTCGAGTGCTTCGATCAATCCCCGCTCTACGTAGCGCCGCCGCCGTTCACTTTCGTGCCGGGCCCAGTCAGCCTCAAACGCGAGCATGGCCTCCTTACGCGCGTCCGGATCGGAATGCTCAGCCTCGATGCGCGCGACCTTGGCCTGATAGGTTTCGCGGTCGGCGCGCTTCAGGGTGCCGGCGTCGGCGAGGCGCGACTTGGGCGATTCGAGCCCGATCTTATCCATGGCCCTACGGAACAGCTCACGGTCTTCCGCCTTGTCGATGACCTCGGCCTTGGCACCGATCATCTCCACGCCGAACTTTTCCAACACGCCTGACCGCTGCAGGCTCAGTGCCGTGTTTAGCGCCGTTTGGCCGCCCATCGTGGGCAGAAGCGCGTCCGGCCTTTCGCGCTCGATGATCCGCGCCACGAACTCGGGCGTGATGGGTTCGATATAGGTGGCGTCGGCCAGGTCCGGATCCGTCATGATCGTGGCCGGGTTCGAGTTCACCAGGATGATCCGGTAGCCCTCGTCCTTCAACGCCTTGCAGGCCTGCGTGCCCGAATAGTCGAACTCACACGCCTGGCCGATCACGATCGGACCGGCGCCGATGATCAGGATGGACTTTATGTCTTCGCGTTTGGGCATATCAGGCGATGCTTGCGGCTGCACAGAGAGATGAAGTGGCCGATGCGACAAGCCCTTCACATGATGGTGAGTCCGTCTTTCCAAGGATTGGGCAGGCGCTTAAGGGTTTGCCAACGAGCGGAACAACATCAGGATCGGAAATAGCGTGCAGCGGGATATGAAACTTGAAATCTCTCTTTTGATTATGCGGCTTACGTTCGCCGCTTTCATCATGGTGTGGGCGGTGGACAAGGTAGTGGCGCCTGCGCACGCCCAGAAGGTGTTCTCCACCTATTACTTTACCCAGCTCGCGTCCGACCCGATGACCGCAATAGGATTCGTGCAAATCGCGATTATCCTCGCCTTCGCGGCGGGCTTTCTGCGTTTCTGGTCCTATGGTGCGATGCTCGTAATGCATGCTGTTTCGACACTCTCGACATATGACAAGCTGATTAGCCCCTGGGAGGCTGGTCCGCGCGGGCTGTTGTTCTGGGCCGCCGTTCCGACCCTTGGGGCAATCCTCGCACTCTTTCTTCTTCGGGACCGCGACAATCTCCTGTCTGTCGATGCTGCCCGGTTGAGATAAAAGCGTTTTCATGGTCCGTGCGACTACATCGTCTTCTTGTGCGCCGTCATCAGCTCGACGAAGCGTGTGAAGAGGTAGTGACTGTCTTGGGGGCCCGGCGAGGCCTCCGGATGGTATTGCACCGAGAAGACGGGCTTGTCCTTGACCTTGAGGCCTGCGTTCGAGCCGTCGAACAGGGAGCTATGAGTCTCGGCAACCGTGTCGGGAAGGCTATCGCGAGTCACGGCAAACCCGTGATTCATCGATGTGATCTCGACCTTCTCGGTAGCATAATCCTTCACGGGGTGATTGGCGCCGTGATGGCCTTGATGCATCTTCGCCGTCTCGGCCCCGAGGGCCAGCCCCAGCATCTGATGACCAAGGCAAATGCCAAAGGTTGGAACCCCGCTCTTGACGATCTTCTTGAGTTCGGGCACCGCATAGGCGCCGGTTGCCGCCGGATCGCCCGGGCCGTTCGACACGAACACGCCATCGGGATTGCGTGCGAGGATCGCTTCGGCGCTGGTGGTGGCGGGGACCACGGTCACAGTGCAGCCCGCCGTAGCCAGCTCACGCAATATGTTGCGCTTCAGGCCGAAGTCGATGGCGACCACATGGAAGCGCGGTGACTCCTGCCGCCCATAGCCTTCGCCCCATTGCCATGAGGTTTCGTCCCAGCTGTAGCTTTGGCCGCAGGTAACTTCTTTGGCGAGGTCCAGTCCGATCATTCCGGACCAGGAAGCGGCCTCGCGCTTCAGCGCCTCGACATCGAAGACGCCGTTCGGCGCGTGGGCAATGATGGCATTCTGCATGCCGTTCTCGCGGATCAGTGTCGTCAGCGCCCGCGTATCGACGCCCGCAATGGCTATGATGCCGCGAGCCTTCAGCCAGGCATCGAAGTCCTGCGCGGCGCGCCAATTGGACGGTTGGGTGATTGATGTGCGCAGCACGCACCCCTTCACACCGGACGCGGCCGCGAGATTCGAGGTTTCGATGTCCTCGGTGTTCGCGCCCACATTGCCGATATGGGGGAAGGTGAAGGTGATGATCTGCCCGGCATAGGACGGGTCGGTGAGGATCTCCTGGTAGCCGGTCATGGCCGTGTTGAAGCAGACTTCACCCACGGCGGCGCCGGCGGCGCCCGCTCCGCGCCCCTCAATCACAGTCCCATTGGCCAGAACGAGCATCGCCGTCGGCGCTTCGTCCGCCCAAGGCTGTGTCCTTGGCGGTGTCGCGTGCGTCGGCGCGGCCATGGTTGGCCCTGTGTCGTGCTGGTCAGTCATCCGCGAATGTCTATGTCCGGCTGGTGTAGGTGGTTGCCAAGTCGAAAGCTGCAAACGGTGGGGCGTTGCGCTCAGGTCAGTCAGGCTCGTGAACCACGTTTTTAAGGAGCGCGCGTCCTTAAGATGGGGTGTTTACGTCAGCTTTGTAACGCGGTCAATCCATTGGGTCAAAAATTTTCTTGTGAAAACAATGCGTTAGATGCGTAAATTCGCTTGCGTGAGTCCGTGCCGTCGATTAGGTTGGGGGCTTCCTTCCAAAAGTAGCTAAACTTGAGACCGATGCGCGAGACCATCACCGCCGCCCTGATTGAGGCGACCAAAGCGCGCGCCGCGCGCCGTGTCTCCACGCTTCGGCTCGTGAGCGCCGCCATCAAGGATCGCGACATCGCGGCGCGGACGTCAGGGACCGAGCAGGCGACGGACGCCGAATTGCTCGAGTTGCTGGCCAAGATGATCAAGCAGCGCGAAGAGTCTCAGAAGATCTATGCCGAGGCGGGGCGTGCCGAGCTCGCCCAACAAGAGGGTGAGGAGGTCGCGATCATCCGCGAGTTTCTCCCTAAGCAAATGTCCGACGCGGACACGGCCAAAGCCATCGACGAGGCGATCGCGGAAACGGGAGCGAGCGGCATGCGCGACATGGGCAAGGTCATGGGTGTGCTGAAAGGCCGCTATGCCGGCCAAATGGATTTCGGCAAGGCCAGCGGCGCCGTGAAAGAGAAGCTCACTTAGTTAACGCGCCTGAATCAGTCGGCACGGCGCGCACCGGAAGCGCCGGTCAATTGCCCGCCAATCCGCCGCCACGATAAAACCAAAATCTCTGACGGTTGCCGCATATCTGCGCGCCATTCCTAAGCTCGGTCAGGAGGTTGGCGAAGTATTGTGCACTTGCACAATTATGACTCGAAAATAGGCGTCTTAAGAGTACATAGATTGCGGTCGGGGCGCGAGCGCTTAACCGTCTCTCTCCCTTGTTACGCCCGCGAATCGCCTTGTTTTAAAAATTGGAAATGCTGATCGAGTCATTGGGAGAATCCTGCGGCAGGAAGCCACGCGGCAGTATGTCGTTGCGCTGCACCATATATATACCGCAATGCAGCATTACCTATCAAGTCAACGGGGCACGGAATTAGTTCGTGTTCAGATTTGATATGAGATTGGAGGCCTACTGATGTTCAAGAACATCCTTCCCATTGCGGCTTCAACTTTGCTGTCGCTGTTCGCCACCACCGGTCTTGCCGGGGCGGGTGAATCGAACATGACGAACCTCGGGCCCGTCGGTCCGTACGAGCCTATCCTCGCAATGGTCGGCAAGTCGCGTCTTGTTGCCTATTTCGAGCCGGATAACGGCAACTGCTCGGTGAGCATGGTCATGTCTGCCGCGTCGGGCGACAGTGGCGTGAAGGCTACGCGCGTGCGTGTCGCGCTGCACCCCGGCGAGCTGTTCCACCTCGACGGCGTTGAGAACGAGCGCATCGTCATAACCTGCGCGCCGAACGCCAAGGGTATGGCCGTGCTCAACAAGGGCGAGATCCTGACCCGGTCGGCGAGCAACGTCCTCTACTAAGAGCCTTATCGGAGAGCCCTTGCTTCTGCGAGCGGGGACAAAGGCCGGGCGGCACTTCGGTGCCGCCCGGTTCTATTTTTGACAGTCTCATTGCATCACTTTCCCTTGTCGCGCCGGAGCAGCATGCGCGCCGGATTCCACCACTCACAAAAAGGATGATCTGATGCGACTTTTTGAAAGCTTTTTGTGCTGGCGCCGTTTGCAGCTCTTGCCATCGCGCCTGTGACGGCCGATGCGATGCCTGCCTATGCTTGCGCGGTTCACGAAGTTTTCGAATGCACGGCCGTTTCGGGCTTTAAGCGGGTCAGGCACCAGAACGCGGGCATCCCGCCGATGGTGACGCTCAACGTCAAGGAGAAGGGCCTGTTCTCCGGTCTCTTCGGTGGCGCCAAGCTCCTGGAGAAGGGCGACATCTTCGAGAACGAGCAAGTCCACATTTTGCGGGGCCGCAAGGGGCTTCAGACTTGGACGGCGGTTGTCGAGAAGCCGACCGGGGGCCATGTCGGGGTTGATCTCGCGAGCCGGGCGCACATTCGTGCAGTTCGGCACATGCGAACCCACAAAGTAAAACTCGCGACATGATCGCGCGGATCGCTACAGGGCAGGGGGGCAAAGGCTTCCCCGGCCTTGGTTTCGTAACGTCCGGCTACTGCGCGTCGCGATAATGTCCGCGCCGCGAGGCTCGTCGCTCCCGCCGTTTCATCAAATAGGCAAGTGCAAAGGCGCCAATTGCGAGCAGGAGAAGTCCGCCGGCCCAGGCCAGCGGCGTGCCGTAGACATAGATGAGCCCGATGCCGATCGCCGGCGTGACGCTCGCGGCCACGATATCGGCGACGTCGATGTCGAAGAGCCACCACACGAATAGGGCGCCCACGGCGAACAGTGCCAGAAGCACGATCAAAATGATTTCGATCATCATCTGCCCCCAAAACGTCGTAGCATTGAGATATCACACTTTCGGACCTCAACCAGGGGGCGGACATGACAATCGACGAGATGAAACGCTTGGCGCGCCAATCGCTTGAACTCTGGTCGAGCGAAAGCTCAGGCAGGCCTGAAGACGTGTTTGCGCCGGATTACCTCAACCACCAGGAACCGGCCGCGGCAGGAGGGATCAAGGGCGTCGATCTCGACGGCTGGAAGGCCATCGTCGCCGAGTGCCGCACGGCCTTGTCGGACTTCGACGTGACGATCCTCAACCAAGTCGCAGAAGGTGATCTGGTTGCCACACGATGGCAATTCGAGGCTACGCAGACCGGCGAATATCTTGGTCATCCGCCGTCGGGAAAACGCGCGACCTGGACGGGCGTTCAGATCGACCGCTTTGCTGATGGCAAGATCTCGGAAAGCTGGGTCGATTGGGACAAGTACCGCCTGTTCGAAGCCTTGGGCTTTTTGAACTAGCTGCCTATCCGAACACGTTGTTTGAACCGTTCGAGAGTTGTCAGCTGTACCGCCAACAACGGTCGCGCTGTGCGTCCGCTAGGTGCCGGTTGCCACCACCCGGATCGTCGCCAGATCGCGATTTCCATCGTATGCTTGTCACTTTGAAGGCGCGCTACGAGAGAAAATGGCAAAGAAACAATCCAAAATCTGTCTTGTCCTGCACAAGAAATCTTGCACAAGGCCTGAGGTAAAGGCGGCGGTAAAGCACGCTCGCCAGTCGGGTATCGACATCGATGTTTTTATTCCCTGGAATGGGAGATCTCTCCGCGGGTTTGTTCGGCGATCGATCAAGAGCGGCACCGAACGGATCGTTGCTGGCGGTGGAGACGGTACGCTAAACGCCGTGGTCAATGTAATGATGAGGCAGGATGAAACCCGAAAAGTTTCACTCGGGATCCTCCCGCTCGGGACAGCAAACGACTTTGCCAGAGGCGCTGGCATAGATTCGACGGACCTGAGTGGCGCGCTAGTGTTGGCGTGCACTGGGAAGCCAACCGCAATCGATGTGGGGCGCATGAATGGCGAGCACTTCATCAACGCCGCAAGCGCGGGTTTCGGCGCAGAGGTAACTGCGACGACACCTCAAGACATGAAGAAGTCGCTCGGCGGCGTGGCCTACTCAATCATGGGCTTTGTAAAAGCGTTCCAACTCAAGCCATATGAGGGACGTGTTGTGTTTCCAGATGGCAGCGTTGAAGCCGGCTCAATGCTCGTCATGGCAGTCGGCAACAGCCGCTTCGCCGGTGGAGGATACGACGTCGCGCCACAGGCCAGCCTCACGGACGGTTTGCTAGACGTGGCCGTCGTTAGCGGCGCTAAGCCCGCTACGGTCAACCGCATCGCAGCCGAGTTGAAAGACCCAACCAACGCCACGAACGAGCACTTGCTCTATCGTCAGCTGTCGAACTTCAAGATCGAGTCGAAAAAGCCGCTCCATGTGAATCTCGACGGAGAGCCGGTACAGGGCGTTAGTTTCGATTTTCACTGCTGCCCAAAGGCATTGTCGGTGGTTTTGGGCAAAACACCTATCAGCTCATAGATCGGGACGCTGTCAGCTCATAGGAAATGTCCGTTTCGGTTCCGAAACAGTCTCGTTGGCCAACACCATTCTGAGCCGGGTCGAGGCCCAACAGCGGTCAGCCTGCCGCTTAGGCGTTCCCTCCGCCCTAGAGCCCGCGCTCGATGGCCTTCAGGACCTGGTAGCGCAGCCGGCCGCCGCCCCTGAGGGCGATCACGAAGCGCACTCGGCCGTGATTTGCCGTATCGGCGTAGCCGGCCAGCGTGCGGATGCCCGACATGGTGCCGGTCTTGTTCGTGCCGCCGTTACGGCCCTGCATCAGCTCGGCATAGGTCACGAAGAGGTTGAGGACCTGGGCGAGGCCACGCGCCGTGAAGCGGTTGCCGCGGCTGAGACCTGAGCCCTCCTCGAGATAGATATCGTCTTGAAGCCCGTTCGCCGCCAACATCTCATTGGCGACCCGGAGCGACTTCTCGAGGCTCACGGGTCCGCCATAGCGCTGGGCGCCGATCTCCAGGAACACCTGGTTGGCGATGTAATTGTTCGAGCCGATCAGCAGGAGATTGATGATCGCCGCGAGGGAGCGCGATTGCTGGTGGATATAGACGGGCTGAAGGCCTTCCGGCACCGGTCCGATGGTGATTTCTCCCTCCACCTTGCCGCCCGCCTTGACGATGAAGGCGGAGAGCAACTCCCCAGCATAGAGCAGGCTGAGCTTGGGGTCTTTCGCAAGGCTGATGCGGCCTCGGCCTCTAGGCCCCCGTGCCCGGAACTGGCTGATGGCCAATGGTGTGATCGGTGTCTGCTTTTCGCCGGAGACGACCGACTTGCCGCGGCGCACGGCGTTGATCGTGTTGAAATTCACCGCCAGAGCGGAGTTCAGTGCATTATAGGAGCGGCTATTGTTTTCGATGCCCGGAATACGGACTTCATCGGGATAGTAGCTGGGGTCCAGCACGATGCCGGTGATCGGCTCGGTGCCGATCGCGGCGACCAGCGCCGGTCCGAGCATGGCCAGTTCCTCGGAAACCAGCATCGGGTCCCCGCCGCCACGCACATAGAGCACGCGATTTTCGTCTAGATAGAAGTGAGTCTTGAAGCGGTAGTCGGGTCCCAGCACTTCCATGGCAAGCCAAGCCGTCACCACTTTGGCGACGGAGGCCGGCACGAACGGTTTGTCGACGTTCTGCGCGATGAGCTCGTTGCCCTGTTCGTCTATCACTAAGACGATGCCCTTGGGCGCGAGGGCTCTCACACGCTCCTTGGCGCCGGCATGTGCGGCGGTCGACAATCCCTGAGCGGGAACGAGGAGCAGGGTAATGATGAGCAGGCGAGACCACATGGCAGCATCCTTTTACAAGGCGACGGGAGGCGATGGCTACAGCGATCTTAGTCTTCGGAGGAGTGCCTAGAGGTCGACCCGGGCGCGTAGCCCGAACACCGCGATTTGATCTTCGTCCGGGTTCAGTGCCGGGTTGAGCAGAAGCTGCGCGTCGGCGGTGATCGCGATGTTGTCGGAGAACTGGTAGCGGTAGAACGCCTCCAGCGTCGTCTGGTTGGCAAGCCCCGATGCTGCGGGCTCGTTCCAGGCCGCAGCGAAGCCCATCAAATCCCGATAGTTCGGGAAGTAGTAAATGAATCCGCCGCTGATGGCCGTCTTGTAGAAGGGCGCCTCGCCGTCCGACCAGCCAGCGCGTACGAACGGCATGAACACGTCGTCAATTGTGACGTTGGCCGATACGACGATACCCTGGCTTTCCGGGACTCCGGCTTCGACGCGCTCGTCCACATGCCACGCGCCCATATGCACATTGGTGAGAAAGCGATCCTCGCGGGCGGGTGTCCAACCAAATTCGCCATAGGTGAAGACCTCATCGCCGCCGGGAAAGAAACTCACATCGGTCAAGGACCCGTTCGCGTCCGAGACGAGCCCCTTTACGAAGAATTGGTCCGTCAGCATCGCGCCAACACCAAATCCGAAGCCGGGATCGGGTAGGGCGATCGAGGGATTGACCAGGGATGAAAGGTTCAGAAACGTCGTGCGTTGATTGGCGTAACCGAGGATGTCGATGTAGTCGGTCGGATCGATGCGCCCGGCGACGAAGCCGGCGTTGCCTTCCATCAGAGCCTGTTCCCAATAGAGCGTCGTCAAGGACGCGCCATTGTCTGAGAATGTGGTGCCGGTGATGCCGAGATAGCCGACATCGCCGCCAAGCTGCGCTGGGGTGAGCTCGTTCCAGAGTTCGTGGCGCTGCTCGAGCAGGAAGACGAGCGAACCGGGATTGGCGCTTTCGCCGCCAAGGAGCTGCCACTTGCCGAAGAGGCGCGCGCTGCCGCTCGAGGCTTGGGTCTCGTCGGTGAGACTATCCGTAGCGGCCTGGTAGACCGCTTGATAGTCGAGCCCGACCTGAAGACCTGAAATCTCCCTGAGCCGCCGTAGACTGGCTTCCGCAGGATCGAAGAAGGCGTCCACACGCGGCCGGCGCGATAGCGTTTCGCGCTGCGCTGCATCTTCCTGCAACTGCGGTCCCACCGATTGTGGGCCGCCGAGCCCCGCCTCCGCGGCACCGCGCAAGATCGCGGCGCCGGCCGCAGGCTGCTCCACCGCGTCGCCGCCGTCTTGCGCCCAAGCTGGTGTTGGCAGGCCGGCAAGAGCCATGAGTGCGGAGACGGAGAGGGCGCGTAACATGGTCAGCGCTGCTCTCCAACATGATCGCCGGCGCCGTGCATGCCATGCGGCACGGGGATGGCGCCACCCAGAAGATTCTTCAAATAGCCTTCTTTCTCTAGCGGCTTGAAGCGCCCGGTGTTTTCAACCGGATAACGGATCGGCTGGCCAGGACGCGCACTGTCCTGCACTTCGGAGTCCTTGACCATAGCCACGCCATTGACAAGCACATAGGGGATGCCGGTCGAGGGTAGGCCGTTCGTGCCAAGCTTGTAGCCGGCGTTGTCCGTGACAGTTTCCGGATTGAAGATGGTGATGTCGGCAGCCATGCCTTCTTGCAGGCGGCCGCGCACTTTCATCGCCTCGATGCCTGCGTCGCCCAGATGCTTTGCCGACCAGTAGCTGTTCTGCGCGAGAACCTGCATCAGCGGCACGTCGAGTTCGCGCGCCAACCGTAGGGTCTTGGCGTGCGTACCTGCGCTTCGCGGGTGTCCGTTATAGGCCTCAAACGGATCGTTCCAACCGAGCCTGTTTCCTGTCTCGTCGACCGGCGGCATCTGATCACCCGCGACCGTCATATGCGGAACCGACAGCCACATCGGTAGCCATTCCTCGCGCGCGGGGAGGCAAAGGATGATGATATAGGCCGGGTCCTCGGCGACGATCTTATCGTAGATCTCACGGTTCATTTTCTCGCTGGAGCGCGGATCGATGAGGTTTGTGTAGTCGAGATTCAGCGCGCCGATATTTTCAGGCTTGATGAACTCCGATCCGATGGTCGAGGACCCGCAGGTGTAAGGGTAATATTCCGACCAGACATTGTAGCCTTGCTTGCGCAGCAGCTGCAGATGCTCCTCCACCTCCCACCAGCCGGCATTGTTATTGTGGCTGAGAAGCAGCGGCTGGTTGAGCGCGACTCCATTGGCAATCTGCTCGAAAGCGCCGAGAGTGCCTTCGGTCGGCGGGGAGGTGTTGCCCAAGAGGCGGACATGGGACGCATAAAGGCGTCCGTAATTTGCTGCCACCCTCTGAACGTTGAACAGTTCGAGCGTTGTAACGCCCTTGTCCATATAGCCGGTCGTGGAGACGATACCGAGGGCACCTGCTTTTAGGTCCTCGTCCATGTTCGCCAGCATCTCGTTCAACTGTTCGAGCGAGGCCCGAGTCACGGCCCAGTCGGGCGTGTCGTTCTCCTTGTAGGACTCGTTGCGCAAGCGGCCAAAGTCATCGCCATGGGCCGGCTCCGAGATGTCTATCTTGTCGAGAACGCGCATGCGGTGAAACTCGTGCGAGACCCCGGCGCCGTAGTTGACGGGCCATTTCCCGTCGCGTTCGGCGTAGTAGCCATCGACATTGATGACGCCCATTTCGAGATCGAGCGGCGTGGTGACGCCATCGCGCAAGCTCGCCTTCACGCCCCAGGGATTGCCGGCCCCATGATGATGTGTGTCGATGAAGCCGGGCGTCACAACGTGTCCCTTGGCATCGATGGTCTCCACGCCGGTGATCTCGTTCTCGGTCATCTGCGCGATCTTGCCGTCACGCACACAGACATTGCGCACCGCGTCGAACTTCGTCTCCGGATCCATCACCCGGCCGCCGAGGATCGCGACATCGCAATCCATGGCCACGGCGGCCATGGCGCCCGGTGTCGCAACTGCGATCGGCGACGCAAGCAAACTCGCAAAAGCGATGGTCTTAAAGGCGCGCATCCATGGTCTCCTCGCTTGGGGGTGGGAGGGCACGAAGTCCTCCCCGGGTCGACCCTGCGCCATATGGGGACACGCGCGGGATCAGTGGCCGTTTTGGGTAGGTCACGCGCGACTTGCCTGAGTCTCCGCGTGCTTGCGGTCTACATGACCTCCAGCGTGTTCTTATAGATTTTGCCGTTCTTCATGATGATGCGAATGGTCTCCGGGCTCTCAGGCGGTTCCGGCGCATCGAACCATTTGTCGGACGTGCCGAGGACTGACAGGTCTTCGAGCGGGTTTCCATCTACGACGAGAATATCCGCATACGCCCCTTCCTGGATCAAGCCGAGCGCGCCTTCGGGGTAGGGGTTCATGAATTCGCCCGACATCGCCGCGATCTCGCCACCGACAGAGGTCATCGATACCAGCGCGGCGTGGTTCCCGAAGAAGTCACCGTTCAAGTACTTCTCGTAAGCGATCTGCTTCTGGCAGGCGCTTATCGTGCCGACGCAGTCCGTGTGGTGACCTCGCTTCACCGGGCACTTCTTCATGTTGTCGACATAGCCAGAGAAAGCAGCGGTTGCCGACTTCGCCTTGCGCAGACTAGCCGGGACATCACGCACCGCTGGGATGTCGAAGAGGCCGGGCGCGAACGCCGTCAGATTGGTGGTGATATAGGCGCCCTTCTCCTTCATCAGTTCGCCGATCTCGCAGTCATACATGAAGCCATGCTCGATGGACTTCACGCCGGAATTGAGCGCGCGCAGGATCGATTCCTTCTTGTAGGAATGCGCCATGACGTAGCTGCCATACTGGTTGGCGATCTCAACGGCGGCCTCGATTTCGGGCACGGTGCGGCCTTCCATCTGCCAGGGATCGAACGCCGATACGACACCGCCGGACTGCATAACCTTCAGCTGGCTGGCGCCCATGCGGAAGTTATTGCGCGCGGCTTTCAAAACGGCATCGGTTCCGTCGACCTCTCGCGCCATGTTGAGGCGCGAAAAGTTCGACGAGGCGCCGAGCGGCGCGGTAAAGTTGGCGAAGTCCGCATGGCCGCCACGGCCACCGAGAAACGCGGCCGACGGATAAAGGCGCGGGCCGACGATCTTACCGGTATCGATGGCGCGCTGCAGCCCGGCATTGGCGCCGCCCGCGTCACGCACCGTGGTGAAGCCCTGCATCAGATACATCTCGGACTGCGCGGCGCCATGGATGGCGAGGTCCTCCCAGGTGCTGTTCGCCTCCATCGCCGGGAGCGTCGGGCCGGGCAGCATCAGATGCACGTGATTATCGATCAGCCCAGGCATCAACGTGCGTCCGCCGCCGTCGATCACGGTTGCATCGTCGCCCACCTCGATATTGCCCTTGGCGACTTTCGTAATGAGATTGCCTTCGATCAGCACGCTCATGCCTTCGGCGACCGCATCACTCTTACCGTCAAAGACATTGACGTCGGTGAACAGGATTTGAGGTTTGGCGTCGTCTTCGGCGGCGACCGCGGCGGTCAAGCCGGCAGGAAGAGTTATGGCGAGCACGAGACTAGCCAGTATGCATCTCTTAAACATTGTTTCTCCTAGGCGCGTATGGCTTTTTGATCTAGCTCCCGAGTCTACTCGAAGGTCCGCCCGACCCCTATCGGAATCAGCCGCAACCGGGGGCTGTCTATGGATAGCAAAGAACCTCGGGGGCCTTGCGGCTGGGCGGTGTATGTTTGAGTAGTTTTCTGCACCGTGCGTGTCTTGCAGGCCCGAACAGGCGTTCCCTCATAGGCTGCAGGGCTAAGTAAAAATTGAACAATGCCTATAACGTTGCGAGGGTTGCGCTCTGGCCCTAAATTCGTGCAAGCCAAGTTCAGCATACGGAAAGTGATCATGGGCCAAACGCCAACCGGCGCGGCCAGCAAGGCCGATCAATAAGGGCTTGGCTCCTACCCCGCCATTATTCGCGAGCCGCTGGTTGTCGTACGGATGCTTGCCAGTTCTGGCGTCGCGGAGAAGCCAGTAGCGATTGTCTTGCGCTTCTACAAGCCGCGCTCGTTTCGCGCGTGGGCAGCAGCGCCGGCAGGCGGTAGCGCAATCCATTCGCGTATGCCGAGGGAAGGCTACGTGGAAACGCGGCTTACTCCGCCAGCGGTCCGGGTACCAGCTCGCGATAGGCGCGCCAGCTGGCAAGGCCAAGCCAGGGGAAAACGATCGTCAGGGCGAGAAAGCCCGTCGCCGCGGTAGCCAGAGTCAGCGCGCCGAGGATGACGGCCCATAGAAGCATCGGCCAGAAGTTCTCGGTCACGGCCCGGACGCTTGTGGCGATGGCGGCAAAGACGCCGGTATGGCGATCAAGGAGCATCGGAGCAGCGACGACCACACAGCAATAGGTCAAGAACGCCATCAACCCGCCGGCCACCGTTCCTGTGATGAGCATCGTATTCCCGTCTGGCGTGTTGAGCGCGAAATTCACGAAGTCGTCGACGGTTCGGTGCAGCTGGTAGGTCGACAGGCCGTAGATGATCTGAGCGATCCGCCCCCAGAGAAGATAAATCATCAGCAGGAACAGACCGAGATAAGCGAGGTCGAGCCGGACGGCGTCGCGGACATAGAGCATCTCGCCAAGCGTCGGCTTCTGCCCAAGTTCGATTTGCCGTCCCGCCTCGTACAGACCCATCGCGATCATGGGGGCAACAAAAACGAAGCCGCAGGTCAACGCCAGGGCCCAGAACTCCGCGTCGGAGGAAACAAGCGCATAGGAAACCGCAAAGCTCACCAGCGCGAGGAGAAGGCCATAGGTCAAGCAGGGGAGGGGTGCTTTCCAGAGGTCCCGCCAGCCCCCGGCCAGCCACTGGAATGGCGCTTTCCAATCGACCTTGGCGATATCTGGTAGTCCGCCAGAGTTATCCATATTTGCCCTCCCAGTATTGGCCGCTGCGACCATCGCGCCGCCATAGTCTCTATTATAGGCGGGTACAGCCTTGCGGCACATCAATGGCGAGATGTTCACCCACCAGAAAATATAGGTTTTTGCTCTGGAGGTGCTTCTAGGAGGCTTCCGGCTGACAGCCGGCGCGCGCGTCAAAGCCGGGCCGCTTGGATGGCCCGTCCTTCGGCATGGCGGGTTCGGCCTTGGTCCTATTCGGCTTGGTTTTTGCGAGCACCCGCTGCATCTGCATAGGAAGATAGGACTCGGCGCGATTGAGTTGGTCATCAAGCCCCGCGTTCCGCCGGCGCAGAAGCCGGGCCCAGGCGGCGATGGTGGGGCTGCTGGCAACAAGCAGGGTGAGCCCGATGACCATCAAGATGAGACCCCTGGGGATCGGCAACCACACCGTGGCGAGACCCGCGATCATCCAAACTGCACCAGCGATTTTCGTAATGATATTGCTCAGGCTAGAGCCATTCCTGCCGCGCATCCATCCTACGCAGTGAAGCTGCGTGCCAGTTCTATGGCGCCAACGTGCTTC
Organism: Methyloceanibacter sp.; assembly: GCF_049590335.1. GTDB lineage: Bacteria > Pseudomonadota > Alphaproteobacteria > Rhizobiales > Methyloligellaceae > Methyloceanibacter. The sequence continues at coordinate 14,165 of NZ_JBAWCQ010000097.1, read as the reverse complement.
GAGTGCGTCCGGAACTCGACATTCCGAGGGTCACGGCGATGTCTGGGGGAAAACCGCCTTCGCTCCGTGCACGAACAGTGCGCGCAGCTTGTCCCAAAAGGCTCCGCCGAGAATGAACAGCCCAATAAGCAGAACGAGATCGCCGCCTAGCGCAAACCAAAGTTCGTTGCCCTCGAAGAACGGGATCAGGCTTTTGGCGTAGGGCGAGACGAAGCCCAGAAGGAGTGGAAGGACGAAAAAGACGAGCCCGATCCGATACCGGGTGAGGCTCACCTCGGCAGGCGCGCCATAGCGCTTCAAGGCGCCAAACACCTTGCTCTTGATAAAGGTGTAGCCGCTTTTTCCCATGATCGCGGCGGCCGCGACGAGCAAGACCTCGGCGCCCACAAGGATGCCGGCCGAAAGAGAGGCAATCGTCGCGGTTGAGTAGCCCAAGACTCCCAGAAGCGGGATGGAGACGAACGGCCCGATCAGGCTCAATGCGAATAGGGCCACGCCTGCATAAAAGCGTACGCCCGCAACGAGTGCGGTCTCGGCACCGTTTTCCGCCTCAGCCATGTCTCCGTCGCCTCCTTTAAACGCAAGAGCTTAGCACGGCGGCGCGGGCACGATCGCGTGTTCACAATTCGTTCCAAACAGTGGATAGTGGTGATGAGTAGGAATCGCGCCGCGCTTTGACCCGGCTGAAGCCCCACTGTCACTGAAATGAAGTTCTCAGATTCGTTCTTGGATGAGGTCCGTGCCCGGCTCCCTGTGAGCCAGGTCGTGTCGCGCCGCGTGCAGCTAAAGCGGGCAGGGCGTGAATTCAAAGGGCTGTCTCCCTTCAACAAGGAGAAGACTCCATCCTTCACCGTGAACGATCAGAAGGGCTTCTATCACTGCTTCTCCTCGGGGCAGCACGGCGACATTTTCCGCTTCGTGATGGAAACCGAGGGTTTGAGCTTCCCCGAAGCGGTTGAGCGGCTGGCGGGCGAGGCGGGCCTGCCGATGCCGGCGCCCGATCCCCAGTATGAGCGCACGGTCAAGGAGCGGCTCGGGCTCATGGACACGCTCGAAGCGGCCGCCAAGCTGTTCGAGCAGGCCTTGCAGTCTGGCCCCGGGCGTGACGCGCTCGCCTACGCCGAAGGCCGGGGGCTTTCGCGGGATACGATCACCGAGTTCCGCATCGGCTTCGCTCCGGGGGGGCGCGATACGCTCAAAGCTGCACTTCTGAAGAAGGGCTTCACCGAGCCGCAGCTCCTGGACGCGGGCCTTGTCATCAAGCCCGACGATGGGCGGCCCACCTATGACCGCTTCCGCGACCGGCTGACGATCCCGATCCTCGACATCAAATCTCGGGTGATCGCCTTCGGCGCCCGCGCGCTGAGCCCCGACGTCCAGCCCAAATATCTGAACTCGCCTGAGACGCGGCTCTTCGACAAGGGCTCAACGGTGTTCAATTTCGCGCGTGCCCGCAGCTCCGCTTTCGACAAGGGCGAGCTGATCGTCACGGAAGGCTATATGGATGTGATCGCGCTCCACCAGGCCGGGTTCAAGAACGCGGTGGCGACACTCGGTACTGCCTTTACCGCGCGGCAGATGGAGCAGCTCTGGCAGCTCGCGCCCGAGCCCGTGATCTGCTTCGACGGCGACCGGGCGGGCGAGGCGGCGGCGGCGCGGGCCGTGGACCGCATGCTGCCCGTGCTGCGTGAAGGCCATTCCTTCCGCTACGCCTTCCTGCCCCAAGGCCAGGACCCGGACGACCTCGTGCGGAGCGCCGGACCCTCGGCATTCTCGGCCTATCTCAAGAACGCCATGCCGCTGATTGACATGGTCTGGCGGCGCGAGATGCGCGCCGGCGCCATCGACACGCCTGAGCGGCGCGCGGCGTTTGAGGTCCGGCTCGAGACGCTGCTGACCGAGATCGAGAACGTCCGGGTGCGCGAGCATTACCGCCGCGAGGTCAAGAACCGGCTGTTCGAGCTCTGGCGTCCACAGCAGCGCGAGCGTAAAGGGAGCAGGCCCGGCCAACAGTCAGGCCAACGGAATGGGGCGAAGCCCCTTCGCCACGAGGCGCTACCGCCGCCCACGGCTTACGGTTTCGGCGCCATCGTCACCCTGGCGCTCGTGAATCATCCGTGGCTTCTCGACCGGTTCGCCGAGGAGATCGCCAGCGTGGAGGTGCCGGACAAGAAGGTGTCCGCGCTGCTCGCCGCAGGCTCGCGGGCCATTTTCGATAACCCCTCGATCTCGCGCGATGCGTTGATCGCCTCCTTGCGCGATGGCCCGCACGGGCCGCTGCTGGACCGGCTGTTCTGGGAAAGCGCGTACACGCGGCTCGCCTTCCTGAAGCCTGAGGCACTTCCCGACGAGGTGGAAGACCAGTTCACCGATATCCTCTACCGCTGGCGGGCGCTCCCCACGCTCACCCGCGAGATCGCTGAGAACGCGGAAGGCCTCGCCGACATGTCCGAAGCGGACTTCGAGCGTTTCGCCGTCTTGCAGCAGGAGGTGGCGAGTGTGGGTCTCAAGCAAGACACCGACGACGCGGCCATGCGCGACGCCAAGCAGCGCTTTCAGGATACGCTCGCCCGCCTGAAGAAAAAGCCCCTGTCGAAGGGACGCCGCCGCGGAAGCGGCCGCTGAGCGCTCAAGTAAGCCGAAGGCCGGTAGCGCCCGAAAGAGCCGGCATGCGCGTCCGCTGGTAGGCTAAGACTGCAGTTCCGCCAGGAGCTGTTCGAGGATCGCCATCCCTGCGCCCCAGCCTTTGTCCAGATTGGCAATTGCGCCCGCAAAGCACGCAAGCTCGGCATCGGTGGCCTCAAAGGGGGTCCAAACAAGGCGCAGCTTCGTCTGCCCGCCCACTTCCTCGAAGGTCACGACCGCGTGCAGGACGCGCGGCCAATCGGGCATCATTAGATTTGGTGCGGCATTGAACTCTGCATCCGCAGTAGATTGCAGCCAGACCAAGCGGGCGGGGGGGTCGACTTCCTTATATTCGACGCGCTCGTATTTCGACGTGTCGCCCCACTTCATTTCGACAAGCCAGAGGCCACCAGGCGCCACATCGAGACAATGGATGACCGTCTCCACGTTGGGACCATACCAGCGCGCCACCAAGTCCGGTTCGGTCCAGGTACGCCAAACGAGGTGGCGCGGCGCATCGAAGACGCGCTCCAGCATATAGGTCGGTATATCACTCATTGTCGGATTCCCTCTTGGTTCGGCTCTGTTTCAAGTCTTGCGGCAAATTGTCGAGCTGATCGAAACTTCCGGCCCAGAACTGTTCGAACTCTTCGAGCCAGCGCACGGCCTCGGCCATGGGCGCGGCTTTGAGGCGCGCAGGCCTGCGCTGTCGGTCCACGGCACGTTCGATCAATCCGGCACGTTCGAGGACTTTGAGGTGTTTCGAAATCGCCGGCTGGCTCATGGCGAACGGTGCACGCAGTTCGTTCACCGACGCGTCCCCCGCAGCCAGCTGCGAGAGGATCGCGCGGCGGGTGGGGTCCGCGAGCGCGGCGAAAACGGCATCCAGTTCGTTGTGGTACGCAGCCCGTTTCATAACCAGTTAGTTATATTAGCGCGGCGACGGCGTCAACGCGGTCGTGGGGAGGTTGAACGAGGACGCCACCGGCCACAGTTTCGCGAGCCGCGAAAAAACCAGCCGGGTGCGCGGTTTGCGGTCTTGACAGGGCGCGCGCCGCTCGCCAAGTCATCCCCATACTTCAGATGTTAGATGCTTGTGAGCGCGCGTTCTTTGCGCCGTGCCCGCGTCTTTGAGAAATTCCCGGTTTTCCGGGTAAAAACCGGGGAAATTCCCGGGATTGAGGGTTTCCGGGCGGAAAAAGCCGCTCGCAAATGGCGCATGCTTAATTGACGATTAAGGATGAGCCCGTTAATCGCTTCTGGTCCGGCCGGAGGGTTGGGCGGAACCAGACACAACTGAAAAGGCTTTAGCCTTCGACAGGCATGGCTGAAGCAGACGAGAGCCGAGGCGCATCCCGCGCTTCCCGTCGACATATTGGCGCCCCCATTTCGCGCGCGCCACGGAGTGACACGAATGGCCACAAAGACCGCCCAAGCCGAAGAGCAAGAGACCGAGACCCCGTCCCAGGACGGACCGGTCCTTGACATGTCCGACGCCGCCGTCAAGAAACTTATCAAGACGGCGAAGCAGCGCGGCTTTGTAACCTATGACGAGCTGAACGAAGTGCTGCCCTCCGAAGAGGTGTCGTCCGAGCAAATCGAGGACACGATGTCCATGCTCTCCGACATGGGCATCAATGTGATCGACTCAGAAGATGCTGAGGAAGGCGAGAACACGGAAGGCGAGGGCGGCAAGGCCGTCGTCGCACAGTCCGCCGTGGCCAAGCCCGAGACCACCACGCGCGAGCCCGCCGAACGCACGGACGATCCGGTCCGCATGTATTTGCGCGAGATGGGCTCGGTGGAGCTTCTGTCCCGCGAGGGCGAAATCGCCATCGCCAAGCGCATCGAGGCCGGCCGCGAAGCGATGATCGCGGGGCTCTGCGAAAGCCCGCTCACCTTCCAGGCTATCATTATCTGGCGCGACGAGCTGAACGAAGGCAAGATTCTGCTCCGCGACATCATTGACCTCGAAGCCACCTATCAGGGCCCTGACGCCAAGCAGGTGCCCTCTCAGCCGCTGCCGGGCGAAGAGCCCGAGGCGGAAGAGGGCAAGGCCGACGGCGCGGAGGACGGCGTGTCCAAGGCCAACGGCAAGGACGATGATGAGGACAAGGACGGCGAGGATGAAGAGGCCTCGAACGAGGACGATGACGACGACGATATGGAGAACTCGCTCTCGCTTGCGGCCATGGAAGCCGAGCTGAAGCCGCAGGTTCTCGAAACCTTCGACCTCGTCGCCAGCAACTACAAGAAGCTCCGCAGGCTCCAGGACCAGCAGGTCGAGAAGGCGCTGAAGAACGAAGACCTCTCCACGAGCCAGCATCGCCGCTACAAGCAGCTGAAGGACGAGATCGTCGTCGAGGTGAAATCCCTCCAGCTAAATGCCAACCGCATCGAGACCCTGGTCGAGACGCTTTACCTCATCAACAAGAAGCTCATGGGCTATGAGGGCCGTCTGCTCCGCCTCGCCGAAGGCTATGGCGTGAAGCGCGAGGACTTCATCTCCGAGTATCAGGGCAACGAGCTCGACCCCAACTGGCTGCGGCGCGTGGGCCGCCTGAAGAAAAAGGGCTGGGCCGATTTCATTCGCGACGAGCGCGGGCTCGTGAAGGAGCTGCGATCGGAAATCCACCAGCTTGCCACCGAGACCGGCCTGCAGATCGCCGAGTTCCGCCGCATCGTTTCCATCGTGCAGAAGGGCGAGCGCGAAGCGCGCCAGGCCAAGAAGGAGATGGTGGAGGCAAACCTGCGCCTCGTGATCTCCATCGCCAAGAAATACACCAATCGCGGTCTGCAATTCCTAGATCTCATCCAGGAAGGCAATATCGGCCTGATGAAGGCCGTCGATAAGTTCGAATACCGCCGCGGCTACAAGTTCTCGACCTATGCCACCTGGTGGATCCGCCAGGCGATCACCCGCTCGATCGCGGACCAGGCGCGCACCATCCGCATCCCTGTGCACATGATCGAGACCATCAACAAGATCGTGCGCACGTCCCGCCAGATGCTCCATGAGATCGGCCGCGAGCCGACGCCTGAAGAGCTGGCTGAGAAGCTGGCCATGCCGCTGGAGAAGGTGCGCAAGGTCCTCAAGATCGCCAAGGAGCCCATCAGCCTCGAGACGCCCATCGGCGACGAGGAAGATTCCTATCTCGGCGACTTCATCGAGGACAAGAACGCGGTGCTCCCGATCGACGCCGCGATCCAGTCCAACCTGCGCGAGACCACCACGCGCGTACTGGCCTCACTGACGCCGCGCGAAGAGCGCGTGCTGCGCATGCGCTTCGGCATCGGCATGAACACCGATCACACACTCGAAGAAGTCGGCCAGCAGTTCTCAGTGACCCGCGAACGCATCCGCCAAATCGAGGCCAAGGCGCTCAGGAAACTGAAGCACCCGAGCCGCTCGCGGAAGCTGCGGAGCTTCCTGGATAATTAGGCGCTTCGCACCTTTATCGGATTTTCGACTTCATGCCCGGCCTTGTGCCGGGCATTTTCGTTTCGACTGGCGCACCTCAAGCAGCGCGAAGCGTGTTAGCGCAAATCAAGACCTCCCCGAGTAGCGGTAGGTGCGGGCATGCACTAACCTATGCCAAACAGGGGAGGGTGCGCGTGACCGGACTGGAACTTCTTAACGCGCTACCGATCTGGATGCTCGCCGCCTTCTTTATCGGCGTGTGCGTGGTCTTCAGCGTCGGGCTTCAGCTTCTGGTCCGCTGGATTTTCGGCGTCGAGTTCATCGTCTCGAACCAAGAGGTCGCCGGTTTCAAATATGCCGTGGTGGGCGTCGCCTATGCGGTGCTCTTGGCCTTTGTCGTTGTCAGCGTCTGGGAAGATTTCGACGAGACCCAGCAGAACATCCATGCGGAGGCCGGCCGCTTCTACGACGTCTTCCGCAACAGCTACGACTTTCCCAAGGAAGACGGGGCGAAAATTCGCGCCGCGATCCAGACCTACGCTATCGCCGTGCGCGAGAAGGACTGGCCGGCGATGCGGCAAGGGGTCCGGGGTAGCGAGGCGGCCGCCGATGCCTATACCAAGCTCAGCTGGACCGTCGGACAAATCGGGGCGATGCAGATCGGTTCGCTGCCGAGCCGCGAACATGCCATCAGCCTGATGCAGGACGTGGCCGATTACCGGATCTGGCGGCTCTCCGATGTGGGCGGGAAAATGACCCGGCTGGTCTGGGCCGTGCTGATCCTCGGCGGTATCATCACGCTCGCCTATCCCGCCTTCTTCGCCACGCGGCAAATCGGTCCCCAAGTGTTGATGACCGCGGGGCTCGCCATCATCGTTGGCGCGACGTTTCTTCTGGCCGTCAATCTGAACAACCCCTTCTCGGGCCCCGAGCCTGTGAGCGCCGAGGCCATCGACGCTGTCATCGCGCGCATGCACAAAGAGACCGAAGCCGGCGGGTCTTAATGGTGCCGTGGCGCCGAGCTCCCGCGCCACCCATGCTGCGGCGCGTCTTGAACAGTCGTCTTGAGCCGTCGGTCTTGGACGTTCCTGGACAAGCCACCGATCGCATCGCATCCTTGAGGGAGAAAGGATTAACGCGATGTTTGAAGATCCGCTCTTTTGGCTGTTGGTCGCCCCGGGCGTGTTGCTTGGTTTGTATGCGCAAGCGCGCATCAAGGCGAACGTCACCAAATACGCGCAAGTACCCACGCCGCGCGGTGTCACGGGTGCGGAAGTCGCCCGCCGCCTGCTCGATGCGCAAGGCCTGCAGGACGTACACGTCGAACCCACCGAGGGCGTGCTCTCTGATCATTACGACCCGCGCACCAAGGTCCTGCGGCTCAGCCAGCAGATCTATTATACGCCGTCCGTCGCCGCCGCCGGCATCGCCGCCCATGAGACGGGCCACGCTCTTCAGGATGCGGAGGATTACTTCCCTATGGAGGCGCGCACCTACATCGTGCCTGTGGTGCAGCTCGCATCCCAAGTCGCACCCTGGGCGTTCGTCGCAGGGCTGATGCTGAACATGAACGCGCTAACCTGGATCGGCGTGATCCTTTTCGGCTCGTCCTTCTTCTTCGCGCTGCTGACATTGCCGGTGGAGTTCGATGCGAGCTCGCGGGCGAAAAAGCTGCTCGTCAACCACGGCATCATCGGCGAAGACCAGATTGAAGGCGTCGACAAGGTGCTGGACGCGGCGGCCTGGACATACGTGGCCGCGGCCGTCTCCGCGGTCGGAGTCTGGCTGTTTTACGTGTTAATGATGCTCGGCCGCGGCCGGAGCGCCTCTGCGTCTTCCCGGTGAGGCCGCTTCGCGGCTCAGCGTGGTCCTGAACGGCACGGCCGCGCTCATCGACGAATTCATCTAACCAATGCGCGCACCGAACGCGCGGCTGCCGGGGAGTAGTGGGACGCTTCGTGTCTGTTGAAGTTCGCAGCCGTTCGGGCGTCGCCAGTTGAGGCATGTCCCCAATGGGTTGCCGGAACACGTCCGGCAATGACGACAGAAAGCAGAGTTTCGGGGTTTTTTTGCGCTACCGCGCTTCGCGCTACTTGAGCGCGATTTGCAAATCCGCTTCCGACACGATTAGGCTGGCGTCATGGGGGTCGCGGCGGACGTATAGGTCGAGGCTCTGTGCGAGCTGGAGCATGGGCCCGTTCTCTGCGTGGATCGCGCCCCAGATTTGGGTGTAGCCCATCTCCTTAGCGGCGGCGAAGACGAGCGCGAGCGCCTTATGGGCGAGGCCGATCCCTTCCGCCTCGGGACGGAGCGTCACGGAGTATTCGGCGGTTCTGCCGTCCTTGGCGCCGGTGATGCGCGCGCCACCCAAGATCTCGCCTTTGAGCGTCCCGTCGCCCTCCAGCACGATGCATAGGTCGCGCTCCGGGTCCGGCTTGCAGAAGTCCTGCGCCATGTCTTCGGAGAGATGGGGCAGGTGGTGGAGCATGCGGAACCATCTTCCCCGCTCCGTCATGGCGTCGTAGCAGCGCATGAGCCTGCCCGCGTCGGCCTCGTTGATCAGGCGCGCGAGATGGGGGTGGCCGTCCTTGCCGGCGATGGTCACCGCCCGGGCGTTGAGCTGGTCCCGCAAGGGGAAGATGGGTGCTGACTGGCCCATGGTGCTGTCGTTTGACCTGCTTGTTGATCGTTAAGCGTCCGGCCGACCTTGGCGCCTCGTCCCTTTTTCTAGAGCCGTCGATTCGCTCGGCTTTTGCGTCAAAAGATAGGCATAGCTTGCGCAAAAGGCATGGCGGGATGGTGAAGTTTTTGGGGCGGGGCAAGCGGCCTTTCGCCACACGCCCGCGCTCAAGTAGGCCGAAGGCCGGTAGCGCAAACAAAAATGTGAGACGCCGCCCCGATGCGGCCACGGCGATGCGTGATAAAGTGCGCATCATGAGCGATGCGATGATTCACGACCCTGCAGGAAGCCCGCAACCTGAGCCCGGCGCGCTGGATACGGACGCTTGCGTGTCCGGTCAGATTGCCGATGCGATCATCGCTTCGGGGCTGACGGATCGGCCTGTCGCCGACTTGATCCAGACGGTTATGGGGCGGCTGGTGGCGGCGGGCGTGCCCTTGTCGCGGATGATGGTAGGCTTTCGCATTCTGCATCCGCTCTTCGACGGCATGACCATCGCCTGGACGGACGAGCACGGCGTGGAGGTCGAGTACTTCCAGGCCCTGTCCGAGGACAATCCGGATTTCACGATGAGCCCGTTCTACTGGATGATCAAAGAGAACGTGCAGGAGCTGCCTTTACGGCTCGATCGGGATGCGCAGGTCGACAAGTTCCCGCTGCTGCAGCGCCTGCGCGACGAAGGCTTCATCGGTTACTACGCCCGCGTGGTCTCCTTCGGGGAGGGGCGGATGGAGGTCGGCACCACCGATGGGTTGGCGCTGTCCTGGTCGACCAAATCGCCGTCGGGGTTCTCGGCGCGCGATATCTCCATCATGCAGCAGATCCTGGCGCCGCTGTCTTTGGCGCTGCGGGTGATGATCAAGGACCAGATCGCCAAGAACACGCTCAATGCGTTTCATGGGCCGCTAGTCGGCGAGCGCATCCTGTCTGGCACGATCAAGCGCGGCGATGGCGAGCGGCTTGCCGCCGCGCTGTGGTACAGCGATTTGCGGAACTCGACAGGGCTGGCGGACTCGCTCTCGGTGGAAGGCTTCCTCGAACTGCTGAATGTCTATTTCGATTGCGCGGCGGGCGCCGTCATCGAGGAGGGCGGTCAGGTCCTCGATATCGTGGGCGACGCCATCCTCGCCTTCTTCCCCGCCAATACGGCCGGCGAAGAGGCGGCCGCCACCTCGGCCTTGCAGGCGGCGCTCAAGGCGCAGGAGCGGTTGGCCGCGGCCAAGGCGGAGGCGTGCAAATGCGCCGTGAAGATCAATTTCGGCGTCGGCGTGCATTTCGGCGACGTGGTGTTCGGCAATGCGGGCACGCGCGAGCGCTTGAAATTCGGCGTCATCGGCCGGGCCGTCAACGAGGTCGCCCGGACCCAGGACATGTCGAAGCTGCTGGGCCAGCCCATCGTGGCGACGGACCAGGTGGTGCGGCTGGCGAGCCCGGAGTCCGGCCTGCGGCTGAACGATATGGGCCTGCACGATTTGCGGGGAATCCCCATGGCGAAGCGGCTCTGGGCGCTGCGGCAGAATGTCGAGATTGTGCCCGCTAACGGCCAGTGAGCGCGGCGATTTTCGCCAGGTTGTCAGATTCCGCGGGTAGAAAACCGCAGATTCGAGCGGTTGTTGCGTTGCAACACTTCAGCACTTACTCTATATCCCCAGGCAAGAGCGATAGGCCCACGATCGGGTCTGCTTGGGATTCATGTAGGAATCTTGGGGCGAGCACGTGTTCCTGACCATGTTGAAGGCCAAGCTGCACCGGGCCACGGTGACCGGCGCCGATATGCATTACGAAGGCTCGATCGGTATCGATCGGGACTTGCTGGATGCGTCCGGCATCTTGCCCCATGAGCAGGTCGACGTGCTGAATATCAACACGGGCGCGCGCTTCACCACCTATGCCATTGAGGCGCCACGCGGCTCATCCGAAATCGCCGTGAACGGCGCCGCGGCCCGTCTCGTCCAGAAGGGCGACATGGTCATCATCGTCGCCTATTGCCAGATCCCGGCCGAAGAGGCGCGCAACTACCACCCGACCGTGGTGTTGCTGGGCGAGGGCAACGAGATCGTCTCGACGTCTTAGCCGCCGCGGCTTTAAGCGCCTACAATCCAAATGGATAAGTGTCGTCGGGCCCATGGGGATGGGCTTGCGGCTCAGCCGAGACCGCCTCGGTCTGCGTGAACCAGATCCACGCATCGAACTGCTTCGAGAGTTCGGCTTGGAAATAGTGTGACAGCAGTTCCGTCTCCGGCCGGTAGATTACCCCAATAGCCCGTTCCAGCATGGGTTCGGCAAGCGCCTCGCGGACGCTGTCCTTCTGCTCCGGGCCCACCTCCAGAAGAAACGCGTCGATTCCGGCGTCACGCGCGCGTCCCTCATACGAGTCGTTGCGGGCAGGCCGCACACGCTTGATCTCCATGGGCTCGTCCCAGTTAGAGGCGGCGGCAACAGTGCCGCAATCGGTACCGAAACCGATCAGCGTGCAATCGTCGCCGAAACGCGCGCGGGCCAACTGGCCGATATTCAATTCGCCGCGGACTTGGCCCATTTCGGTGAACTTCGCATCACCGATATGGGAATTATGAGCCCAGACCACGGCCTTGGAGTCCGGGCCGCGATGCTCGAGCACGCGCTCCAGCGTATCGAACATGTGTTGATCGCGCAGGTTCCACGAACGCGCGCTGCCATAATACATCATGCGATAATATTGCTCGGCCGCCACCACGATGCGAGCATTTTGCTCCGCGTTGAAGAAGGCGTTGCCGTCCCGGGCAAGGTAACCGAGACGTTGCTTCAACATATCGACCAGCGTGTCGGTGACGGGCTTCTCGCATACGGCATAGCCGCGCGAGAGAGCCATTCGGCCGTAGCGCGCCGGGTCCGACCGGAACGGTGCAAGGCAGCCATAGCGTTCGCGTGCAACGCGTGCCGTTTGGGGATCGACGTCGTCGAGATAGCCGAGCACGGCGCTGATCGATGTCGCCAGACTGTAGACATCGAGCCCGTAAAAGCCCGCGCGCCGGTCGGGGTCGGAAATAGTCTCGTTGATTGCCTTCAGCCGTCTGAGGAAATCGTTGACCTGCCCGTTCCGCCACATCCAGGCGGGGAAGCGGGTAAAGGCCCCGGCCGGAACTTCGGGCCCGGGTAGGTCCCGTACGAAGGAATCGTAGACCGATGCATCGGGCCAATCCGCCTCCACCGCGACGACATTGAAACCGTGTCGTGCAACAAGCATCTCCGTGATCCGCGCGCGCGCGTCGTAAAACTCGGCGGTGCCATGCGTCGCCTCACCGAGAAGCACGACCCGGTGATGAGCGAAGCGTTCCGTGAGTGCGGTGAGTTCTGTGAGGTCGCCAAACGGCTCGGCGGCGCTGGCCATCACGTGGCTCAGGCTCGTGCGCAGACCGTCGGCCCGCGTTGAGGGGATCTGCAGGCCATTGGCAAAGCCCGACGTTTCCGCGTCGACGTTGGTCTCCGCCTTCGCCTGCTCCGGGACGCCCCAGCCCTCTTCTCCAATCAGCGGCACGAAGGTCACGCCGCCATGATCCTCTTGCTCGAATGTGGCCTCGCCCGTGCGGCGTACGCGCACCAAGGTTTGCTGTAGGTCTCGGCCTACGGGAATGACGAGGCGCCCGCCGATTGCGAGCTGCTGTTTCAAGGCCTCTGGAACCTTCGGGCCGCCCGCCGACACGACAATGGCGTCGAAGGGCGCCTCATCGGGCCATCCCTTGGTGCCGTCGCCACATATGATTTCCAAATTGTGGTAGCCGAGCCGCGCTTCTCGTTCCCGTGCCAGGTTTGCGAGTTCCTCATGGCGCTCGATCGCATAGACGGACGAGGCGATACGGCTCATCACGGCGGCGGCGTAACCGGAGCCTGCACCCACCTCAAGCACGATGTCCCCGGGACGGATTTCGGCTAGCTCGATCATTCGGGCGACAATATAGGGCTGCGAAATGGTTTGCCCGGCCGCGATGGGCAGCGGCGAGTCCTCATAGGCAAACTCGGACAGGGGTTCTGATATGAAGGCTTCACGCGGGACCTGCGCCATCGCCGCGAGCACGTGGGCGTCCACGATTCCACGGGCCTCAAGATGGCGGTTGACCATCAAGGCACGATCGTGGGCATGGATATCTTCATCGCCCGTTGATCTTCCGAGAGCGGACATCATTGGAAGATAGACTACACGAGTCCGCCGGATCCGGCCTTGATTTTGATCAGGGAAAGGCCGCGAGCGCTGGGCGCCTCAAGAAGTGAGCAGGTCCAAGTCGGCCCTATCTCAGCTCCCACGTGACCCGAATTTTGGCTTCCACCGACAGCGTACCGCCCTCGACCGGGACGGGGCTTGCTTCGGCCATCATGGGCGCAGCCCGCCCCCTGTAGGGTCGCGGGGTGAAGCCGTTGTCCTCGGCGATGGTCATGACGGGGCCGAGTTCGATGCCGGCCGCGTCCGCATAAAGCTTAGCATTGTCGATGGCGTTCCGCATGGCGAGCTTTCGGGCCTCGTCCTTCAGCTTTTCGGGCTTCGCGATGCCAAAGCTGATCGAGCCGATCTGGTTTGCGCCTGCCGCCACCACCTTGTCCAACACGTCACCAAGCTTCTTGGTATCGCGCACGATGATGTGGACCTTGTTGCTGACCCGGTAACCTGTGACGAACGCGGCCTGCCCATTTTTTTTCTGCTCATAGACCGGCGATACGTTGAAGTCTGTCGTCTGGATGTCCTTCGGCTCGATACCGGTCTCTTTCAGCGTGCCGACGACCTCGGTCATTGCGTTCGTGTTCTTCGACAGGGCGTCTTGCGCGGTTTGGCCTTCTGAGGTCACGCCGGTCGTAATGCTGGCCATGTCGGGCGCAGCCTTCACCATGCCAGAGGCCGACAGCGAGATGGACCGTTTGGCAGGCGCCGCTGTGGCCGACATGGGAGCAGAAGCCGCCAGAATGGCGAGCGCAGGTACGACGAACCTTAGAGAGGCGGCGAGAGTCATAGGGATCTCCGGACTTTTCGGGTTGGTTCTCGAATTTGGGCCTTATAAAGAATCTGCTATGAGGCGGAATTGTGAGATGGGGCAGAAAGCTCTACAAGGCGAGGCTCCGTCATCCGCGACTCGTTTGCTGCGGATTGTCACTTCTGGATTATCATGCGGCATTCGCGCATTGGGGGCCCGTAGCTCAATTGGTTAGAGCCGACGGCTCATAACCGTCTGGTTGGAGGTTCGAGCCCTCCCGGGCCCACCATTTCCGAAAAAAAGGCTTTGTTTTTATTGCTTTTTCCGCTCTGAATCCCGCACGGGATGGGAAGGTGCGTCCTTGTCGTAGATTTTGCCCGACGCATTAGCGAACTCATCGGACAGCGCCGCGCGGACCAGGATGTCTGCGCCGATGCGGATGTCGCTGCCTTCGATGCCGTAGGCATCTTTCACCATACTGGTGGCAAGCAATGAAGCC
>NZ_JBAWCQ010000096.1:0-12116 GCF_049590335.1 Methyloceanibacter sp. | reverse complement strand
CGCGGACAGGCTTCGTACTCGACACGAACACGTGGCGCGGCTGCACAGGCTGGGGGCCGGCACTTGACAAATCAGCATCAGAAATGCTGCGGCTGACCATGGACGCAGTGTACTTTGCCAAAGAACTTCGCAATGGCTGGGAGTCTCGTGTCTCGCCGATTCTTTTGAACGGGGTCGTTGGCCCTGCAGGCGATGGTTACGCTCCAGGCGAGGTGCCGGACGTAGGACTGGCCCGTGAGATGCATCGACCGCAAATTGACTGCTTCGCCCACGAGGGCGTCGACATGGTTTCGGCAACAACCATGACCAATACCAGTGAGGCTATTGGGATCACACAGGTCGCGGTCGATGTGGGGCTGCCTGTCGTTGTGTCGTTCACGGTTGAGACCGACGGAAGTCTCCCCACGGGCGAACCCTTGGGCGAGGCGATCGACCGCGTCGACGCGGCTACCGGCCACGCGCCTATCTACTATATGGTGAACTGTGCGCATCCCGATCATTTCCTCGATGCCCTTAAAACCGGAGAAGATTGGGTTGGCCGTATTGGTGGCATCCGAGCTAATGCATCACGCTTGAGTCACGCTGAGCTCGACTTGGCCGAACATCTGGACGACGGCGACCCGGAGGAGTTCGGCACGCTATACTCCAAAATCAGTGATCTCCTGCCGAACCTGCTGGTTGTTGGTGGTTGCTGTGGCACCGACCATCGGCATGTCGGCTGTGTCTCGAACCACTTGTTCACGAAAGTTGCAGCCTAGTGAAGTCTGATTGCGTAGGCATCTAAACCTGACGGCACGGTCCGTACAGCCATCGTCCGCTTTGGATCACTAGCGGAAGTCAGTCTGGCTCCTCCGCATGCCCGCCGAGCACCAAAGGTGGACTCAGGGCCCTCAACTCGGAGCGGTACAGAGCCTCACACCTTGGGCGTTGTTGTCTCTGGAATTTCTTGGCTCAGCGGTCGTAGCGGTACAGACCATACAGGCCAGCGGGATCAACATAGATCTCACGAGCGTTCATGAAGCCGGCCTCGCGGCCGAGCTCCATCCAGGCCTTAGGCGTTTCGGGTAGATCACACGTCGATATGTGATGGAAAATTTGATCCCACTCTTCGGGCGCAAGAAACGTCCAGGCCGGCTTGTTGAGGCGCGCATAGCGATCTAGGTAACTCTCAAGACTCTCGCCTTCGCGCATGATCGGCTCGTACACCATCAGGAACCTGCTCGTCGTGTCGCAAAGTGCCTGCATTAGAGCGCGCTTCCCATCAATCGTAAGGTGATGAACCGACAGCCCGCACCAAGAGACGTCTGACGTGTGATGTCGGCCGGTCAGCTCCGTCACAAAGTCTGAGTGATCCAAATCGACGTCGAAGGAAACACCATCAAGATTCTTGGCGGCGAGCTCAAGCGCGGGTTGCGAAAGATCGATGCCCCGGTAGTGACGGACCTGGGTGTTCGCCAAGGCCTGCTGCATCTGACCGGCATCCCCGCAGGCAATGTCGAGAAAATCAATTGGATCAGGAATAGCTGACAGCGTTCTGTGCAGGATGTCTCCGACTTCCTTATGGGCGAGAACATCATTATCGACGATTTTTTGATATGTCGACCAGCCCTTCTGGAACTGCTCGAGCGCGGCTTCGTCGTCAACGGTCCCACTGTGATCAATGTGATGAAGGTGAATGCTCATGTCAGTTGTCGTTGCACTGAGTGGGCGCCTTGTCGAGGATTTGCCTCAGACCGGCGACTATGAGTTTTCCCAATTCTCTGTCGTCGCATACGTAGTGCTCATACTTCAGCCGATCTCGCGACAGACGATTTGGATTGAGGTCGAGGATACGCTGCTTGCTCTCCGCCAAGAGGCCCAGATTCTCTAGGCCCTTGGCGCCCATTCTCTGGCAGTATTCGGCGATTTCTTCTAGGCGTCGAGGCAAAGACGGACTAGCACGTGTTATGGCACCGCCGCCCCTTCTTCTTCTCAAGGACATCTCGCTCTCCTACGGCCACACGCCGTTGCTGTCGGACGCTGTGTTGTCGATCGGACAGAGCGAGCGCCTTTGCTTGGTGGGCCGCAATGGCTCAGGCAAATCAACACTGCTGAAGATCGCCGCCGGCATAATCGACCCCGACGGCGGTAGCCGCTTCGTCCAGCCCGGCGCCACCATCCGCTATCTGCCCCAAAGTCCGGACCTTTCCGGCTATGCCACCACGGCCGCCTTCGTCGAGGCGGGACTTGGCCCCGGCGATGACCCGTATCGCGCGCGCTATCTGTTGGAGAGCCTTGGGCTCACTGGCGATGGATCGCCTGCCAATTTATCGGGCGGCGAGAGCCGGCGGGCGGCCTTGGCCCAGGTCTTGGCCCCGGCCCCCGACATCCTACTGCTCGATGAGCCCACCAACCATCTCGACGTGGCAGCGATCGAGGGATTGGAGACGGTCCTCAAGGCCTCCCGTTCAGCCGTGGTGATGATCAGCCATGACCGCCGATTTCTTGAGAAACTCTCGCAAGCGACGGTGTGGCTCGATCGCGGCATAACCAGGCGGCTCGAACAGGGCTTCGGCGCGTTTGAAGCGTGGCGAGACGGCATTCTTGAAGAGGAAGAGACGAACCGTCACAAGCTCGACCGCAAAATTGTCCGGGAGGAACATTGGCTTCGCTATGGCGTGAGCGCCCGACGGAAGCGCAACCAGCGCCGTCTCGAGAACCTGTTATCGCTTCGCGGCAAGCGCACGGCCGCCAAGCGGAACCGCACGCAGGCCGACGTGAAGATGGCCGCCCATGAGGCCAACGAGACCGGGCGGAAAGTCATCGAAGCGCGGGGCATCGCCAAAAGCTATGGCGACCGGGTTCTGGTGCGTGACTTCAACATAAAGATCGCCCGTGGCGACCGGGTTGGCCTCGTCGGACCGAACGGTGCGGGCAAGACCACGCTTATCAACATGCTCACCGGGGCACTTGCACCTGACGCCGGCCGCGTGAAGCTCGGCACAAATCTCGAAGTGGCGACACTCGATCAACGGCGCGAACAGCTTGACCCCGAGAGAAGCCTCTCCGCGACGTTGACCGGCGGGAGTGGCGACACGGTGATCATCAACGGGGAAGAGCGTCACATCATCAGCTACATGAAGGACTTCCTATTTCAGCCGGAACAGGCGCACACGCCCATCAAAGTGCTGTCGGGCGGAGAGCGGGGCCGGCTGATGCTCGCCCTCGCGCTGGCCCATCCGTCCAACCTTCTGGTCCTCGACGAGCCCACAAACGATCTCGACCTAGAGACCTTGGACGTGTTGCAGGAGTTGCTGGCGGACTATCCGGGTACCGTGCTGCTGGTCAGCCATGATCGCGACTTTCTCGATCGCACGGTCACTTCGATCGTCGCGTCGGAAGGTGACGGGCAGTGGATTGAATATGCGGGCGGTTATTCCGACATGGTGGCGCAGCGCGGGGCTGGTGTCGGCGTGCCTAGGCGAGACAAGCCCGCGGCTAAGAAGGACGCGCCGGCGCCTTCGCCCGCAACGGCGGCACCCGCGCGCCGAAAGCGCTTGAGCCCTAAGGAGCAGCATCTTTTGAATACGGCGCCGGCGCGGATGGACCAGCTCACGGAAGAGATTGCGCGGCTGGAAAAAGTCGTGGCTGACCCAAGCTTCTACTCGAAGGATCGCGAGGCATTCACGGCGGCGGCGGAGGCCTTGAACAAAGCGCAAGCCGAACTCACCGATGTGGAAGAAGAGTGGCTGCGACTCGAACTGCTGCAGGAGGAACTCGCAGCGGAGACCGGCAGGTCCATTGTGCCATGAGGCGCCACGGCCCAGACCGATGGCTGCGCCTCGAAGGCTCCGTTTGGCCAATAGTCTCGAACCGTGTAGATTTTGAAGGAAGCAGGCCGCTGTCCGCCATAGGTCCGGACATGAGACGGCCTCATAGTGCGCCCTCATGGAGACCACCCGCACCATAAACCGACTATACGTCCTCTTATGCGGTTATGAGGCGTTGCCACGGGGCGTCTCGATCTGTGGTGGTGGCGAACGGTTCGTCATGAGCGTGCCGGTCTCGGCCTATCTCTAGGAGACAGGGCAAGGCTACATCTTGTTCAACACCTGGGTTGACCCGATTTCCCTCTGAAGGCAAAAGCCGCCATGACTGGTATAGGCCAATGGGCCGCCCCCGGTCAGACTTGTTCTGGAAGTCAAAAAAGCCTTTGGTCTAATGCTGATTGGATGAGGCCTTTTCTTGGCTGCCTCCAAGAAAACTGTGCCCGCTCGCAAGTGCGTAGAGAGAAGACCCCAGAGGAAACGAACAAAGATGAAAGACAAGACCATCAAGGCTGATGAAGCCATCGCGCTGATCCGCGACAACGACGTCGTCACGACAACGGGTTTTGTTCAAAGCTGCATTCCCGAAGCGCTGCATGCTGCGCTTGAGAAGCGGTATGTCGAGACGGGGGCACCCCGAGACCTCACGCTGATCATGTGCGCCGGCGCCGGCGACAGTAAGGGCCTGGGCACTGGCCGCCTGCACCACGAGGGGCTTTTGAGACGCGTCATCGCCGCCAATTTTGGGCGCATGCCCAAAGTCGCCGAGGCGGCTCAAGAGAATCGGATCTGCGGCTACAACCTACCCCAAGGCGTCATCTCGCAGCTCTACCGCGCCTGCGCAGCCGGCCAGCCGGGCCTGTTCTCCAAAGTTGGTCTTCACACCTATGTTGATCCGCGTCTCGATGGCGGCAAGGTCAACGACGTGACCGAAGAAGACATCGTCAAGCTTGTCGAGGTCGAAGGGGAGGAGTGGCTGTTCTACAAGGCCACCAAGATCGACGTGGCATTCATTCGCGCCACCAGCGCAGATCCGTCCGGCAATCTCAGCATGGAGAAGGAGGCGCTGACACTCGATAGCCTGGCCCAAGCCATGGCCGCCTATAACAACCATGGTCTTGTCGTCGCGCAGGTAGAGCGCATCGTCGAACAGGGTTCGCTCAAACCGAAAGACGTCAAGGTACCCGGCATTCTCGTTGACTGCATCGTGGTCGCCGATCCGCCGGAGATGCACCGTATGAACTACGGCGTGATCTACGATCCAGCGTTATCCGGCGAGATTCGCGTGCCCGTGGATGCCATGCCGAAAATGCCGCTCGATGCCCGCAAGATCATTGCGCGTCGTGCCGCGTTCGAACTGCCCCCGAACGGCGCGGTCAACCTGGGTGTGGGGGCGCCGGACGGCGTCGCGTCCGTCGCCAATGAGGAGAAGGTCACGCCCTATATCACGCTCACGACTGAAGCTGGTGCCGTCGGCGGCGTGCTCGCGGGCGGATCCAGCTTCGGCTCTTCGGCCAACGCCCACGCTATTATCGATCAGAACACAATGTTCGACTTCTACGATGGCGGCGGCCTCGATCTTACCTGCCTCGGTATGGCGGAGTGCGACGAACAGGGCAACGTCAACACGAGCCGCTTCGGCGGACGCCTCAACGGCTGCGGCGGCTTCATCAACATCTCGCAGAACTCCCGTGCCGTCGTCTTTGCCGGCACGTTCACCGCCGGTGGGCTTAAGGTCGAGATCGAGGATGGTAAGCTCAAGATCGTTCAGGAAGGCCGCGCCAAGAAATTCGTCAAGCAGGTCGACCAGATCACATTCAGCGGACCCTTCGCGCAACAACGCTCACAGCCGGTGATCTATGTGACCGAGCGCTGTGTGTTCCAGCTAACGCCGGAGGGCCTTGAGCTGATCGAAGTTGCCCCCGGGATCGATATCGAGCGAGACATTCTCGCGCATATGGACTTTGTGCCGGTCATCCTGAAGCCCATGCCCATGGACCACCGGCTCTTTATCGACGAGCCGATGGAGCTATTGTCTGATCTGATGAACCTGAAGCTGTGGGAGCGTGTTAGCTACGACGAAGACCGGAACATCCTGTTCCTGAATCTGGAAGGCTGGAACGTCCGTAAGAAGAGCGACATCGACGATCTCCAGAAGGTTCTATCCGATGCCTGCGAAAAGGCTGGCAAGCGGGTCAACGCCGTCGTCAATCACGATGGCTGCCGGATCGCCGAGGACCTCTATGACGACTATGCCGCGATGATCGAGCATATGATGCAGCATCACTACGCCTCGACGACGCGCTACACGACAAGCGCCTTCATGCGCCTCAAGATGCAGGAGGCTCTAAGCAAGCGCGGGCTCGCACCGCACGTGTTCGAGAAGGCGTCCGAAGCTCACAAGGCCATCGGGCTCGAAGATGACGGCACCGCCAAACCAGGGTCTCAGCCTGCCGAAGCGCATATGGGCAAGTACGGGCGCTGACAAACGGAGCGGTCGACACCACTCCGTTGCGTTTAGGCCCAAGTGCGGGCGGCTCCTGAAGCTAATGCACGCAGTCGGTAATGGTCTGCTAGACGAGTACATCGCCTGTGCCAACCCGTGAAGCTGGCGAGTTGACATCCGACCGCCCCACCGTTGGAACTATAACCAAGCACCATTATAGAATGTCGGATGAAAATCGAATCGGATGCGGTGGCGGCAGACCATGTGGCACAATTGGAGACGACTTCTTGGCCTCCTTTCCATCAGCTTATCGGTGGTAGCAGTGGTCGCCTTTACAGGACCAATACAGGCCGCACAATCGACCACGATGAATAAGGGCATTGAGCCCCCTGCGATGAGCGCGAAATCGGTCTTCGTGATGAACGCGGATACCGGTGAGGTCCTGTACGAAAAGAATCCGGACGAGGTCTTTAGGACTTTGAGCCTGACCAAGCTGGTCACTGCCTACATCCTCGTGGACCGGATGGGTGACCGGCTCTCCGAGACCATCACAATCGACCGGCTGCATCTGACCGGCGGATCGTCCGCGAAGCTAAGGCGGCGCGACATCTGGACGCTCCAGGATCTGCTCTATGGCATGGTCCTGGTTTCGGGCAATGATGCCTCGCTCGCGATTGCCGACGCCGTGGGGCGCGACCTCCTGACCGCGGAAGGCGTACCCGCAGACACCGCCAAGGCGACAAAACGCTTCGTCGAAGAAATGGGGACCGCGGCCGAGGCCCTCGGCGCCGCCAACGCGACTTTCGCCGACCCGTATGGCCTGTCGGCAAAAAACGCCGCCACGGCGCGCGATATGGGGCTGATTGCAGCGAAGGTCTTCACCGATGCACGGCTCCTGCCCGCCTGGGCCTGTACCGAGCGTAGGCTGCATATCGACGGAAAGCGGCCGCGCGACGTCGCCCTGAAAACGAGCCTCGAAATTCTCGGCGAGGGTTCGGTGATTGGCGCCAAAACGGGATCATACATGTCCAAGAACATCTACAACCTCGTGGCCGCGTGGCACGCACCCAACGGCCAAACCATTGTCGGCGTGGTGCTGGGCAGTACCAGCAATGCCGCCCGCTACGGTGAGATGAGGTCCCTCATCGATGCCTTGCCGCGCGATTTTCCCGAGCTTGGCGTGATCGCGACCGACGCGAGTCTACGACCGGCCGGCGCGTGCGACTAGCGCGGCCTTTCCTGGGAAACCCGCCTGAGAGCTTGGGTGAAGCCCGAGGTTAGACCTTGGGGCCTATGTCGGTACTCGCCCCGGGGGCGCTCTAGATCGGGGGTCGGGGCTGTGGCATAGTGGACCCTAAGCGTAGGGAGTAGCATAAATGGCCGAGCACAAGCTTCTCGGAATTCTTCTGGTGATCGGTCTGTGCCTCATTGCAGGCGTGTTCTTTTTGATCGACACCGAAGATACGACCACGAAAGACACGATGGGCATGACGGTCGAGGTTGCACCGCCCGTCGAGACGGCCGGCTCAGCCAATCGGAATGCCAAGCCGATCATGGGAAAACCCCTGCCCCCAGGTTCGCCCCTGGCCGGCAAGGTCCTCGTTTCAAAACGACCCGTGGACGTCCTGTCGTCGCCAAATCCATCCGCGTCGGCGCTTTACAGCCTCCCCATGGGGCGGCCGTTTCGCGCCGTGGCTATGCAAGGCAACTATCTGCGCATCCAGGACGTGAATAGTGGCGCCGGCGGCTGGATCGAGAAAGCCGCCCTCGCGCCGGCCCCGGCCCAGAAGCGGGCTGTGGAGGCGACGCCCGCCGCCCCGCCGCCCCGGGCTACGGCCTCCACACCGCGCAGGGCAGCTCCGACCAGGGCAGCTCCGAGCAGGGCAGCTCCGACCAGGGCAGCTCCGACCAGGCCGAGGCAGGGCTCAACCGTCACATCCTCCCCGACCAAGAAGAAGCCTAAGCGGCGTTCCGGCGGACTGTTCAGTGGCAATGGGCCTTTAAAGGGTCTGTTCGGAAACTAACGGCCGCGTCAGACCAATCGGCAGCAGTTTGCGGCTTGGTGCGGTAGCACTACATCGATGCGCGCTAAAGCGGCCGGCGTCTCCCCACGGGGACGCCAATGATGAGATCCACGCTCGCGGACTCGACCCCCATCGGTTCGGGCGCCGGGGCCGACAACGAACGATTGTCGAGTTGCACAACGATCCAGACCAGCACGATAGCGCCGGTCAAGCCGAACAACTCCGCGAGCTGATAGCGCCGTATCACGGTCCGGAGACAGACGGAACGCCGCGGCCTTAAAAAGCGTTTACGCCCGTAGTAGGGTGTCATCAGGCTGAACATCGTCGTATGCCGATCGTTGGTTCCGGTGGCGGCCCGAAAGCGATTTCTTCGGTCTACCTGAGGCGAGTAAAAAAACCGTTCACGACGACGCTGATTCCCCGCATTGCATGGAGACCCTGCGCGCAAGGTGAGCGAATTATTGACGTTGGAAACGCCATGCGCCTGCTTCTGGTCTCTGACCTGCACTACTCGCTGCCGCTGTTCGACTGGGTCGTCGGCGTCGCTGGCGATTTCGACGTCGTGGTCATGGCCGGCGACCATCTCGATCTCGCCTCGCTCGTCGACGGGCGCGCGCAGGCCACCGTGGTCAGGAAGTACTTCGACCGCATTCGCGCCAAGGCAAAGCTCCTCGTCTGTTCGGGCAACCACGATCTTGATTCCAAGAACGAGGCGGGCGAGTGGATGGCGCGGTGGCTGCTCGGGCGGCGCAATGACGGAGTGCTCTCGGACGGCGAGTCGACCAAGATCGGCGACATTTTGTTTACGGTCTGCCCCTGGTGGGACGGCCCCGTGTCACAAGCCGAGATCGGTCGACAATTGGCGACGGCCGCGAAGGATAGGCGGGGGCGTTGGATCTGGCTCTATCACGCGCCCCCGTCGAAATCGCCCATCGCCTGGAGCGGCCAACGCTATTTCGGAGACGATGCGCTTTTGCGATGGATCGATGAGTATAAGCCTGACATCGTAATTTGCGGCCACGTGCACGAAGCGCCCTATGTGGCGAACGGGTCATGGGTCGACCGCATTGGCTCGACGTGGGTGTTCAACACGGGACACTACTTGGGTGCGCCCCCAGCGCATATCATTATGGACACCGACGAAAAGGAAGCGGTCTGGTTCTCGGCTGCCGGAACACAATACGTGCACCTCGAGGACGGCCTGACGCGCCCCATTCCTAACCTTCAAGCGCTGCCGGACTGGCTTACAGCCGGGAATCTGTCTCCCGCTCCGGACCAGGCTTGAACTCCTCTTCCTGATTGTGCATCAGCGTGTCCAGCACCTCCCCGACCATGCCCAGATGGTCGGTGCGGTCTTCGAACTGCTGCTTAATATCGGCGAGATAGCTGGTCGCCGCATTAAGCCGCCCGGCAATTAGCTTGGCCACATGATAAGCGATTTCGGGATTGGATCGCAGAAAACTCGCAGCATCGTCGAACACGTAAAGAGTACAGGGCGTCATGGTACGGACAGTCGCGGTATGAGGCCGGTTCAGCAGGACGGACATCTCACCAAACAGCGCACCCGGTTCCCCGACAGTGGCGACTTGCGTGTCGCCGCGTAGGACCTCGACCATCCCATCCTTCAGCACGTAGAGATGCCCCGACGTCGCACCCTCGGGCAACAAAACCTCGTCCGCAGGAAACTCGACCAGCGTTGCGCCCTGACAGATCTCGAAAAGCGACTGCATGGGCTTGAGCCTATCGCGCGCCTAAGGGTTGTCAAACGGCCGGCGTGAGACACGACGCCACATGGCTACTGGCCCGACAGCCAGTTGTTGAGAAGCTGCTTCCCGATGTCTTCGGGCTTAAGCTTCTTTTTCTTCTCGCCATCCTGTTTCTGACTCTGAGCAGCAGTGTCGGACGCAGCGGCCCCCTGCTCTGCAGCGGCGCTCGGTTCTTGAGGTGCCTGGCCACCGCCAACCAAACCGCCGATGCCCTGAATAAGCGCATCCTCATCAATCTTGCCGTCCTTGATCACGTTCGATAGAGGAATAGATTGCTCGTCGGGAGTGGGCGCTGCCTCACCTGGCGCAGCGCCTGCTTCGGGCTGCTGCGCTGCCTTATTGCCTCCCAGCAATCCGCCAATGCCTCGCACCAGCGCGTCCTGATCGATCTTGCCATCCTTGATCACGCCCTGTAGCGCCTCTGCGTTCTCGCCAAGGCCTGGGAGATTTTTCAGGTCCTTGCCGAACTGTTTGTAGCGTGCGATCGCCTCCGCGGGATTCTCCAGGATGCCCTTGATGTCGGGATAGATCTTGGGATTCGCCCAGGGCCCGACAATCATCACCGGCACGCCGAGGCCGGACATTTCCTGAGTCCGCCCTTGACCTTCCAGCGACGCCACAAGCTGTGGATCTACACGAAGTTTCAGGGATCTTTTAGGAAGGTTGACCGTCCCCCCGCCCTTCACCGTCACAAGCGGCCCCACCAGATGTATGTCGTCAGTTTGGGCCATACCCTTGTTGATCTGGAACGACGCTCCCAGCGATGCGAAATCGGTCTTCTCGGTTGCGGCACCCTGCCAACCACTGACGGAGCCCTGACCCAGATTACGAATCATCTTCGCGATATTCACCCCGCGAATAGCGCCGTTTGCGAATTCAACGTTCGCCTGTCCGCCAAGCGAGCCGAAGATCGCCCGCTGATTGGAGCCGGTCGCGCTGAGATTCACCGACACGGTGCCCTTGCCCTCTATCGACTCCAAGCCTGTCGCGTCCTTTAGAAACGTGTTGCCGTCGACGTTCTGCAATGACGCATTCACCCGCTGCGCTGGCACCTTGCCGCTCGCATCGATAAATACTGTGGCATTGCCTGCACCGCCATAGAGCCCAAACTGAGCAAGCTTCGCGTCGAGCTTGCCCCCATTGAGCGTAACCTGCAGCGAAACGGGAGCGATCTTGACCTGATCATAAACGAGCTGCTCCGCACGCACATTGATCTGGCCATTTACCGCCTTCAGGGGCGCGAAGTTGATCCGCTCATTGCTCCAGCCGCTACCACCGCCCTTTGCGCCGCCCGCACGCTTGGCACCGCCCGCAGGCTTGGCGCCGCCACCGGCTTTACCGGCATTGCCTCTATCTTTTTTCGCGCCATCGGCTTTGGATGGGGCCGACTTGCTGCCGCCCGTCATCGCGTTGATGTCGATGGTCTTCGCTCCGATCGCGGCGGCGACATAGGGCACCTTGTTTGCAAGATTGATCTGAGCCTGGCCTGCGAGGACCGTTCCACGCACATTTGCCCGCAATGGGTTGATGGTGACCATATTGTCCTTGTACTGCACATTGCCCGCGAAGGTATCGCGCCCTACCGTCCCGGTCAGTTGGCTGAGTGTCGCCGCACTGTCCTTGTAGACGGCCGATCCCGATAGTGTTTTGTCGCCGGACTTGGCTCTAAACTGCGACAGGGTGAGCGTCTCGTTCTTGTAGGACATGCTACCGCTGAGGCTCACCGGATCATCCAACGTGCCAGGTATGCTCGCCTTGAGACGAACGGGCACGGTTGCGCCACCAAGGAAGGGGCCGAAGTTTTCGACCGAGGCGCCGACTGTCATTGCTTTGCCGTCGACAATGGCGTTTGTCTCCAGCGTCAGCGGCGCATCGTAGCCCGGCAAGGACGCCTCGAGATTGAGCTTCTCAATGCGCGTGCCCGGCTCCCCGCCCGAGGGCGGCAGGGTCACTGAGCCATTGGTGATGATCAGCTTGTCCAGGGAAATGGACTTCAGTTGCTCGGCGAAGTCGGCCATGCCCGAACCCTCCGCGGCAGCGGGTGCCGCGGGCGCCGCACCTGGCGGGCCGGCCG
>NZ_JBAWCQ010000095.1:0-7491 GCF_049590335.1 Methyloceanibacter sp. | reverse complement strand
TCGCATTTGTATTCACAATTTTCATGGTCACGCTCGGTCCCATAAAGGCCATCCCTGGTTTCTATGCTCAAGCGAAAGACATGGAGGCCGCCGACGCACGGGCACTTGCCTTCAAGGGCACGCTCCTCGCTTTGGCAATCTCATTGGTAATTGCCTTGATAATGCCTGTTGTCCAGGCGAGTTGGCGCGTCACCACCGACGACCTTCGGATCGCCACTGGCATTTTGCTGTTCATGTCGGCATATCAAATTCTGGCCAACGATACGACCGCGCCGTCTCCGGATGCGCCGACGAAGTATCCGGCTCTCTCTCCCGTTGCGATTCCAGTCATAATTACGCCTTGGGGCGCGATGGCCATACTCATGGCAATGGGGCTGGCGGGGGACAATGCGGAGCTAGCTAAGACGGTCATCATTTTGCTCTTTGTGATCATGGGCCTAAACCTCGTTGGAATGCTGTTTGCCAAACGCATCGTCGAGCTGGTGGGCGTTGTGAGCTTCAAGCTCTTAGGCTGGATTTTTGCGGTACTGCAAGCAGGGCTCGCCGTTCATGTCTTTGTGCATGCCTTGGAGAACTGGGGCGTAATCAGCAGCAGCTCATGACGATCTGAAATGACGGCCGAGCCAAGTCGAAGGAACCGGCGCGGACTGCGTCGTCTCTTCGACGCTGAGGAGACAAACTATTCAACCCTTGAGGAGACAAGCTGTGTCAGACGTGAAGCTGGAAACCGTACTGAACAACGATGCGGTGAACGTGACGAAAGTTACGACGCCTGCGGGTTGGGTTGGAGAGCACACTCACCCGGGAAATCAAATGGCAATCGTGCTGAGCCCGGTGACGATGACTTACAGTGAAGATGGAAAAGAGTTCACCAAAGAGTACGACGTCGGGGACGTCGTCTGGATCGACAGCGTCACCCACGATCACAGCACTAACGTTGAACGAACCTATCTCATGCTCACTTTGAAGTGACAGATGGGGAGCGCACTCAAAACGCACGACCGAGGCGTTCAGACTTCGGGATCAACGTAAGATCGGGGCATCGCGCCTTATTGCGGGAACAGCAGCTGCACTTGGAAACGCAGCTGCCAATCAGCACCGCCTTCCGTGTTGATAACATTGTCATAGGCTTGCAGCGACGTGTTCACGGGCTGCGCGCCCACATCGAAGACGCGCCCAACACCACCGCCGATAGGCAGGACCCACCGGTCGCCATCGTCGCGCATCCAATCTGCCGTCATTATCGGCTCGGAGACGAGATACCAGCCCGTCTCACCAAAGTTGTAGTTGATGAAGTACTGCAGCAGGAACTGGTTGATGTCTGCGCGGTCGCTTTCGCCCGCGAAGGACCAAACATTGCTGGCGAGCGGGGCGGTCAAACTCGCCGCATCATCCCCACTAGTCTGGTATTATAGCAGACGCTGCGGGAAGTGTATTGGCAACCCGCATGCCCGCATCATTTGTGGGTCGTTGTGGTGTTCAGCTGGAGGGATCTCGAATGTCTGGTTTGGATATCTTTGCGATCATCGTTTTGTTGATTTTGCTTTTTGCCGTGGTCGCCATTTGGATTGTGCTGGCTATGCTGCCCGGCAAGATCGCTGCCAAGCGCAACCATCCGCAGGCCGAAGCTATCAACATAGGCGGCTGGCTCGGGGCGATCCTTGGCGGTGTCTTCTGGCCATTCTTCTTAGTATGGGCCTTTACGAAGCCCATTCGCATCACGTCCGCCGGAGAGGCGGAAGAGATCCAGGACTTATATAAGCGCATCGCCGCGCTGGAGGCCCAGGGCACAAGCCGGGTAGGTCGTAAATGATCGCCTTCCTGACACTCTGCTATGTCGGAATTCTCGCGCTACTCGTTTGGCTCAAATTCCTGCCTAACACGCTTTGGACGTGGGTCTCCACCCTTGCCTGGATGGTGTTGCTGTTCGTTGTGTTGTTCATCCCGATGCAATGGGGTGCTCCTGCCGGTCCCGCGCGAACCATGACCTACACCGTGCAGATCATCCCCAATGTCGCCGGGCCTGTAACCGAAGTACCGGTAGAGGCCAACCGGCCCATCAAAAAGGGCGACGTTCTTTTCAAGATAGATCCAACGACCTACGAAGCTGCGCTGGAGGCCACCCAGGCTCAGTTGAACTTTCAAGAGCTGCGCCTGAAGCAGTATGAGCAGCTCGCTAGCACGGCGGCAGGAACAAAGTTTCAAGTCGAGGAAACCGCAGCGCAGGTCAAGAAGTTCGCGGCGGAGCTCGAAACAGCGAAGTGGAATCTACAGGAGACCACGGTGCGTGCCCCCGCTGACGGGTATGTAACCTATGTGGCCTTGCGGCCAGGACAGCGCGTGGTCACGTTCCCCTTCCAGCCGGCAATGACCTTTGTGGATACCTCCCGCAAGATCGTTGGTGTGCATATCCAGCAAATCTACCAGCGCCATCTAGCGCGCGGCCAGAAGGTCGAAATGGCTTTCAAGACCCGTCCGGGCCGTATCTATACCGGTACCGTCAATGCCGTACTCCAGGTCACCCACGAAAGCCAAGCGGTGACTGGCGGCACGGTGCCTGCCGCGGAGATCATCCAAGCAGAGCCGTTCTTCGTGCGCATTAAACTGGATGATCCCGAGCCGGACTTGCCGGCAGGCACCGCCGGCACGGCCGCAATTTATACGAAGAGCGCTGGCATGACGCACATTATCCGCAAAGTCATGATCCGCATGGAGTCCTACA
Organism: Methyloceanibacter sp.; assembly: GCF_049590335.1. GTDB lineage: Bacteria > Pseudomonadota > Alphaproteobacteria > Rhizobiales > Methyloligellaceae > Methyloceanibacter. The sequence continues at coordinate 4,769 of NZ_JBAWCQ010000095.1, read as the reverse complement.
TGAATTACGTCATTCCATGGCTGTGAAATTACTGAAGCCAGAACCGAATTGATAGGGCGTCAGGCCTGCGTATACCTGCATGCCGAATGTGTTCTTGGATGTCGGCCGTCGGACAGAATCCAGCCATATTTTGCGCAAAAACCGGTGGAAGGTTGGCGCCTCTTTAAAGAAGCGCGGCCCGTGGGCCGTTCTGCTATCGTCTGATCTGCCCGCGGGCTCCAACCGCGCGCCGACCACGAAATTTTCAGTAAGCGTCCAATTCATGTCCGCCGAACTTGCATTCAATCGAAACGCCGATGTCGATTACGGCGTGGCCGAAGAGGTCGCGCCAGGCGTTCGGCGCGTCGTGGCGAACAATCCCGGCCCGTACACGTTTCTCGGGACGAACACCTATATCGTAGGCACCGACGAGGTCGCGATTATCGACCCTGGGCCCGCGAACGAGGCGCATCTCGATGCCATCGCCCGTGCCACGCGCGGACAGCGCGTCAGCCATATCTTCATTACCCACAGCCACCGTGATCACTGTGACGGCGCCCTGCCCTTACAGCAGCGCCTCGGCGGCGAGATCCTCGCCTTTGGCCCGACCGGAACCGAGCGCGGCGCCATTGCGCCCGGCCTTGGCGACGGTTTCGTAGATACGGCTTTCAAGCCGGACATCCCAGCCTCGGACGGCGACACAATCAAGGGAAGCGGGTTTGCGCTGGATGTGTTGCATATGCCCGGACATGCGCCGGACCATTTGTGCTTCGCGCTCATCGGCCAGCGGACGGTATTCACCGGCGATCATGTGATGGGGTGGAACACGACGGTCATCGCGCCCCCCGAGGGCAGCATGGCCGACTTTCTCGCCTCACTCGAGCGGCTCGCAGAGCGGCATGACAAGGTTTTCTTCCCCGGCCATGGCGGGCGCATCGAAACGCCGCGGCGCGTGGTCCGAGCGTATATGACCCACCGCATCTGGCGCGAGCACACGATCCTCGCCTGTATCGACGAAGGCGTCGGCTCAATCCCCCGGATCGTAGCCCGCCTCTATGGCGGGCTGGACGCCGACCTGAAAGTGGCCGCGGCCCTGTCGGTTTTGGCGCATTTGGAATTCTTGATCGCGCGTGGTCTCGTCGCGACCGAAGGTGCGACGGAAGGGCTCAGCGCCTTCTACGTACGCGCCGCTTCCGGGTCCGGCGCCGCTGCTTCTTCTTAACTTCCTTCGCGGGAACCGCAACGGGCTCTTCTGTCTCTTCGGCGGCGGTCTGTTCGAGGACGGTTTTCTCACCCTTCTCCAGGGCCGTGTTGACCTCTTCGTAGAAAGTGCGTACGCGGTCCGCATTGGCCCCGAAGTCGTGGGTTCCGTAACGCGACGCGGAGCGGATATCGATCACCGCGGAAGTATCATTCCCCTTCACCCGCACCACCACGTCGTCGGTGTAGCCCATGATCATCGTGCTGTCGGTCGCTTCGATCCGGCCGATCCCACTCTCCCCCGGCGTCTCGTTGACCACCACGGTCCAGCCGAGCTGCTTCACCGCCTCGTTGACGACCGTGAAGACGGCCGCCGCAGATCGATCCACGACGATCGGACCGATATCGGGATAGGCTTCCGCCTGACGCTGGGCGGCCTCCGGCGATTGGCCGGCAAGCGGGTTGGCGTCACGCGGACGCTGCTCCATAAGCACGGTGTATTGCAGCGGATCGGCGGGCGATGTCTGCACATCGTTCAACACCGGTAACAGGAACGCTTTCGACAAAAAGAAGGCCGGAAGCGCCAGGCCGATCAAGCCGACAACGATTGCGGCGAAGTTGTTTGCCGCGCCGGTCTGGCCGCCGAACCAAATGCGGATCAGCGAGACAACGGCGATGAGAACCGCGAGAGCAAGGCCCACCATCGACACACCAACCAGATTGATGGTTGCCCCAGTGTTGAGGCCGAAGAACCGATGCAGCACCGCCGTGAGAATCAGAAGCTGGAGGAAGAACACAGCGATGCGGCGTGCCCACCGGGCCTCGTGCGCCTCCTTCACCACGTAGCGCGCGGTCGCGTAGCGTTCGATGGTGTCTTCCGCGGTCAATTTATCTCGTCCTCATGCGCGTCCCCGTCGGGCGTCATCATACCTAGCGAGCCTGCTCGCGATAGCACAGTTAAGATCAAGGATTGAGGCGCGTTTTAGTCCACGCTTCGTCCGGTGTCGCCCTGCGGAACACGATCCGGTCGTGCAGACGGTAGTCTCCATTCTGCCAAAACTCGATCTCGACCGGGCAAACCCGGTAGCCGCGCCAATAGTCTGGCCGGGTTACCTCGCGCCCGTCAAATTGATCCGCATAGCGCGCTACGGCCTCTTCCAGTGCGGCGCGGCTCTCCAAGGGCCGCGATTGTTCCGAGGCCCAGGCGCCGATCCGGCTCTGCGGGTGGCGGGTGGCAAAATAGGCATCCGCCTCCGCATCGGTCGAAGGCTTTATGAGCCCACGTATGCGAATTTGCCTGCCAAGGCTCTTCCAGTAGAACAGCAGCGCGGCCTTTGCGTTGGCAGCCAGCTCCCCACCCTTAGCGCTCCCGCAATTCGTGTAGAACACGAAGCCGCTTTCGTCCGCGCCTTTCAAGAGAATCATCCGCAAGTTCGGGAGCCCGTCCGAATCAGCCGTGGCCAGGGCCATTGCCTCCGGGTCGCACGGTTCGGATTTTTCCGCTTCCGCAAGCCACGCCTGAAACAGCGCGAAAGGGTCGTCTGCCGCGGTGAAGTCTTGATGGTCCATCATAACTTTCCTGTCACTCCGCCCGTAGCGATACAAAAAAACTTCCCGGCTCGGTACGGGCATTTACGTTTTGCTCACCCTGATAGGCCAGGATCGTTTCTGTTGATAGAGGGCGCGGGGGGATTTCAGTATCCGCGTTAGTATTTGGGGACGGTTTGTTATGCGTACGTTCCAATGGAACGCCCCTATCATGGGGGCGGGGGCTCTCGTGTTGTGTGTATTGCTCCCCGCCCTCGTTCCTCTCAAGGCAGAGGATCGCGAGGCACATGTAGTGGTGCCGGTTTACGAGACCGTGCCGCCAGATACCGTGACGGAGCCGAATGGCTCCCTTTCAGGTTCCCTCGCGGAACTTAAAACCACTCTCGACCGTTCAGATAAGGCAGTCGCACTCAAGGCCCTGCAAATGGCCCTGACGGAGCTTGGCGACGGCGTGACCCTTGTTTGGCGGCGGCAAGCAAGCCAGCTCACAGGCCGGGTCAAGCCCATCTCCGCGTTCCGGGACACGCAAGGCCGTGTATGCCGTACCGTGATCTATTCGCTGGCACGGGACGGGACGGAAAAAGAAATCGAAGGCGTTGCTTGCCGATCGGCAAACGGCCGCTGGGCAATCGCCGGATAGAGGGTTTTCATGTCCGAGAGTTACGTCACCCCCGAAACGGCCTCTCCACTTCCTCGCAAAGCGGTTCAGATCCCACAGGAAGCCAGCATGCGCTTCACACCACTGCGGTCTGTGATCGTTGTGCGCAAATATTCCCCGCGCGTGGGCACTGGAGAATTGCGCTCTCCGCTCGTGCCGGTGCGGCGACGAACTACCTAGAACTCACCCCCAGCCCGACAGCACCGGGCTGGCCTTTCCGAGATGGCGAAAGCACTTTCGGCGGGGCCAGCCCGGTGTATAAGAGGCCCTCAGATCCGTTGATGGAGGGCTTATGGCGAACGGTGGAAATCTCATGGCGGGCAAGCGTGGCATCATTTTTGGTGTCGCCAACAATCGCTCGATCGCTTGGGGCATCACCAAGGCCGTCGTCGGCCAGGGCGCCGAAGTCGCACTTACCTATCAGGGCGATGCGCTGAAAAAGCGGGTGGATCCGCTGGCTGCGGACGCCGGGGCGAAACTCGTTCTGCCTTGCGACGTCACCGATACCGCCTCTTTGGATGCGGTGTTCGCGGCGGTCGAGAAAGAATGGGGCGGCATCGACTTTCTCGTCCACGCCATCGCCTTCTCGGACAAGGATCAGCTCGGCGGCCGCTACGTGGACACAACCGAGGAGAACTTCGCCAAGACGATGGCGATCTCCTGCTATTCGCTGACCGCCATGGCGAAGCGCGCCGAACCCTTGATGAAGGATGGCGGCTCGATCCTGACGCTCACCTATTACGGCGCCGAGAAAGTCATGCCCCATTACAACGTGATGGGTGTCGCCAAGGCCGCACTCGAGACGAGCGTGCAATATCTCGCCGCCGATCTCGGCAGGAACGACATTCGCGTCAACGCCATCTCGGCCGGCCCGATCAAAACATTGGCCGCGTCCGGCATTTCGGACTTCCGCTACATTCTGAAATGGAACGAGTACAACTCGCCGCTCCGCCGCACCGTGACGATCGACGATGTGGGCGGCGGCGGCCTCTACCTTCTGTCCGACCTGTCGAAGGGCGTCACCGGCGAGGTCCTGCATATCGATGCGGGCTACCACGTGGTCGGCATGAAGAACGAGGACGCGCCGGACATTTCCGTGGTGAAGGACTAGGGCGGGAGCTACCCCGCCCTTCCCCATTTAGACTTTGCGGAACACGGCTCCTGCGACTGAGCGCGGACGCTCGCGCACACGGCCTCCGTCATTGCCGGAGCGTACGATCCAGTGGCCCTCTTTGGTGCGGCCCGTGATCATGCCCACGTGATGGGGCCAGACGACGACCGCGCCGACGCGGGGCCCATTCAAGGGGCGGCCGCGCTTGGCCCAGTTGCGCGCGAGATTGTATTCAGGCCCTCCACCCAGCTGGGTGCGCATATACCAGCCGCA
>NZ_JBAWCQ010000094.1:0-21139 GCF_049590335.1 Methyloceanibacter sp. | reverse complement strand
ACCTGGAGCGACAACGTGCCTTGCGCACCCGCTGCTTCCGCGAGCCGGTCCTGCGGCAGGTCGGGAAACATCAGGACGAGCAGCGCCTGCGGCCGGTCGCCTGTGTCGCTGCCAATAATGTCGATCTCGGCGTCGCGAGGCGCGGCGACCGCGCCCTTTGCCTTGGCCATGAGCGCCAAATCCGAACCGCCGACCTTGCCGCTCAACTCAAGCGATGCGTCCGTCATGGCACCGTCACGCTCGGCCACCAGCGCAGCCCGGATATCGAAGGGCGCCAAGCCCACCAGATGTTTCGACTTCGCAACCCGGTCTCCAAAACCGACGAGGCCCGCAAGCGCGCGCAGGCTTTCCGTGCTCTGCGCCTGGAGCGACAAGTCGATCTGGCCGGACGGCGCTTCGGCCACGCTGACAATACGTCCCTTGCCGTCCAGCGTCAGAGCACCCGGCGCGATGAAGGCAAGCGACTGTACGTCGAGGTCGCCGCCGTCGAGCGAAAGCCGTGCGTCGAGCCGGCCCGGCGCGATGCTCGGCAATAGAAGCTCGCCGATCTCCAGACTTGCGTGCACCTGATCGTCCCGCAGCTGTTCGAGAAGGCCGGTCCCGTCCGACACGCTTCCCGGCGTAGGCTTCCCGTCCTGCGACGGAAGCCAGGCGCCCCAAATAGGCTCTCCGCCGAGCGCCTCGCGCAGATCGAGTCGATCGCTCTTAAGATCGACGCGGATGAGATTGGTCTCGCCCGCGCGGTAGAGAAAGCTGCCGCCGAACTTGGTGCCGCTGACGGCACCGTTGGCATTTGCGAGCACAACCTCGCCCTCGCCGATCGTGGCATCCGCGGAAAGTGAAAAATCGCCAATAAAGGCCTGGCTGGTGATGGCACGATCCCCCGCCGCCCAGCGCGTCAGCGCGCGCAGCCCCGAGCCGTCGATCTTGGCTGGTCCTTTGAAGAGCGGCCCGGACTCGCCCTTCCGCAAAGACCCCGACGCCGAAACGCGATTATCGCCAGGCAGGGTCGCGTTCAGCTGTTCGATGGCGACGCCGCCATCGGCGCTTGCGAGCTTGAGATTGAGACCACCAGCGAGATCGCCGCCAAGGCCAGCCTGTTCCACATCGAGGGACAGCGTCCCTTCGCCTACCTTCGCAGCCTCGTCCAGCACCCAGTCGGCGAACATGCGCACGACCGCCGGAGGCGACGGCCGATCTTCCGCCGCCGACGCACCGAACAGGGCATCGAAATCGATCCAACGGGCCGCCAGTTTCGCCTCGGCCTTAAATGGCGGCCGGAAGTCGAGTGCGACATCGCCCTTGAGAATTTGCGGCCGCCCGGAGGCGTGAAGGGTGAGTTCGAAATCGGTCAGTTGGGCCCCGTTGGGCGTGGCCTTGAGCGGTCCCTTCACCTCAAGGTAGGAGGCCGTCTTGCGCAAGTCCCGCAAGCCGCCGTCACCGTTCGGAAGAACAGCAGCGTCATCGGGCATTCGGCCCTGCGGATCGACTGCTTCCGGAACCGGCATTGGCGCGCCGTCGCCTTGCGGCGGCTCGTCGACGCCCAACGAATCGAGCTTGGACATGCGCAGGAGCAAGGACCCGTCATAAGCGGGTATCGTTCGCAGGCCTGAAACTACACCATCGAGCTGATATGACGCCGAGCGCTCAGGATCACGGAGTGCCGTCTTCATCCGGAACTGCCCACTGCTGCCCATCGTGCCTGTCGAGAGGCGGATCGATTGCGGCCGGCCTTCGAAATCATAGGACGCCGAGACCTTGTAGGGCCCTGCGAGCGACGCCGCACTCGCCTCGCCGTCGATATCGGTGAAGACGAACGCCGGTACGCCCTCCATCTGGATTTCCACCGTGCCGCCGGTCACACGTACGGAGTCGAGCAGCACATCCTTGGGCACGAAAGATCCGCCCGCCTGCCCTGGTCCGATATCGCCCCAGTTGCCGCCGCCTGTGCCGTCGAGCCGGAGCCGCAAGGTGGGGTCGATCATCGTAAGCTTATGCGCCTCGACCTTGCCGGTCAGCAGCGTGCCCACATCGATCTTGGCCTCGAGGGACTTCGCCTCAAGGAAGGGCGTATCCAGGCTGCCGTTGGCGTTCGCGACCTTGATGTTGTCGAGTTTGAGCTGCGGGGCCGGAAGCACAACCAGATGGACCTGGCCGTCCACCTTGACCGGACGGCCAATCAGCTTGGTCATCTGGGCCTCGATGGCCGGACGATAGTCGTTCCAATCGATGAAGAGCGGCGCCGCAAACAGCGCGCTCAGCACCAATATGAACAGTGCCGTCAGTGTCAGCAGAAGCGAATTCACCGATCTCTCTGCCTAAGGCTGGGTGTGGCGGCGCATAGTACCCGCGCAGAACAAGAGACTAAGAGCCATCGAAAAGACAATGAGCCAATTGCCGCGTACGCCGTTCCTCTCAATATTACCGCAAACCACTCATGGTCATGCTGGAAACAATTAAACATCTAGAGCAAAAATCTTGCCAGGATTGAGGATATTCAGCGGATCGAGTGCCTTTTTTATGGCAACCATCACGTCGACCCCCTCACCATGCTCGGCGACCAGATAGCCGATTTTTCCTTGGCCGACGCCGTGCTCGCCAGTACAGGTCCCTTCGAAGCGGAGCGCCCGTTCGATCAGGCGGTCTAGAAACAATCGTGCCCGATCCCGTTCGTCCGCCGACTCGGTATCGATCATCGGCATCACGTGGAAATTGCCGTCGCCCACATGGCCAACAATGGGCGCGACCAGATCCAAACTGTCGATGTCCTGCTTCGTTTCGATCACGCAGTCCGCGAGGGCCGAAATCGGCACGCAAACGTCGGTCGCGATCAAATCCGCGCCCGGGCGCAGATCCTTCGTTGCCCAATAGGCATCGTGGCGCGCCTGCCAGAGCCGGGAGCGATCCTCCGGCCGGGCGGCCCACTCCAGCGCACCACCGCCCTCAGCTTGCGCGATCTCCGAAAATGTCTCGACCTGCTCGCGCGCGCCGGCCTCGGTCCCGTGGAACTCAACGAACAAGGTCGGCGACTCCGGCACGGATAGCTTCGAATAGGCATTGCAGGCGCGGACCTGGACCTCGTCCAGGAGTTCGATGCGGGCCAGCGGCAATCCCATCTGCAGCGCCGCGATGGTCGCATTGCATGCCCCTTCGAGCGTTTTGAATGTGGACACGCCGGCCAGGATGGTTTCGGGGATGCCGAACAGCTTGAGGGTCAACTCCGTGATGACCCCCAGCGTGCCTTCGGAGCCCACGAGAAGACGCGTGAGGTCGTATCCGGCGGAGGACTTCTTGGCGCGGCCGCCTGTTTTGACGATCCGCCCATCGGCGAGCACGGCCGTCAGCCCGAGCACAGCGTCCCGCATCGTGCCGTAGCGCACCGCGTTGGTGCCGGAGGCGCGCGTCGCCGCCATGCCTCCTAGGCTCGCATCCGCGCCTGGATCGACGGGAAAGAAGAGCCCCGCATCGCGCAGATAGTCGTTGAGCTGCTTTCGCGTAACGCCCGCCTCAACGACACAGTCGAGATCGCTCTCATGCACGGAGCCGATCCCGTTCATGCGCGACAGGTCGAGCGACAGCCCGCCAAAGGGCGCGTTGAGATGGCCTTCCAGCGAGCTTCCCGCCCCGAAGGGAATGACTGGGACGCGCGCGTCGGCGCATGCGGCCAAGGCCTCGGAGACCTCTTCTGTAGTTTCGGCGAACAGAACGGCGTCGGGCACCTGGACTTTGAGCCAGGTCAGCGTATTGGCGTGCTGCGTGCGCAAGGCCTCGCTGCGTGAAAAACGTTCGCCATAGCGCGCGGCAAGCTTGTTAAAGAGCGCCTGTTTGGCCTCTTCGGCCGGGGGGGCACCTGCCTCTGACATGAGAGCGGTCATGGGTACAGTTTACAGGCAATCGCTTAAGAAAATCAGCGGCTTTTGACCCTCAAATCGGCACGAGACCAATCACCGCCGTGAAATGGCAGCTTGCCGCCGACAGCATGAAGCCATGCCAGATGGCGTTCTGGTAGGGGAGCTGATTCCACAGATGGAAGACGACGCCGACCGTGTAGAGGACTCCGCCGACCATAACCAGTGTCAGAACCGTCGCCGTCAGCGCAGACTGCAGCGGCCCCCAGGCGGCCAGCACCAACCATCCCTGAACCAGATAGAGCGCCGTCGACAGCCCGTCGAGGAAGCGCGGGAGGAGCAGCTCTTTATGGCGATACCAATGGCCGCTATGATCCACACGACGGCCAGCAGGCCATGCCCCCATGCGTTGTCCATCTTGATCAAGACGAAGGGCGTGTAGGTCGCGGCGATCATCAGGAAGATCGCCGTATGGTCCAAGCGGCGGAAGACTTCTTTCAATCTGGGCCACCCGATCAGGCGGTAGCCGGCGGAGTAATAGAATGTCGCCACGAGCGCAACGCCATAGATCGCAAAACCCGCAACCATGGGCGCGGTGTTGGTCTGGATGCTGATGATGAGAAGCGCGGTCAGCGCCGCAACACTTGCGGCGACACTGATGACGTGGATCGTGCCATCAGCCACACGTTCGCCCAGGCTGTATTGCGGAAACGCGCCGCGGCCCATCGTTGCTCATCCTCTTTGGCCTAATCAAATCGGCCACTCGAAGTCAAAATACGAAAGGATGTGGCAGTCCTAGCAATTGAGGGCAAGCCCGCGACGTTGCACGCACCTTCATATGCGCGGCATCGTGGGGTTCCCAAGGGGCTCACCCGAGAGATCTAGCGATGACGACGCTGTGATGAAAAAAACGAAGCGCTAGTTGCTGAAGGCCAGGCTAGTTGCCGCAGGCCATGGACCCGGCGGTGCAGACATAAGGCACGACCACGCCCTTCCAGCACTGCGAATAGGTCCTGCGTGTCACGACGTCGGGTTTCAGCAGCATTTCGGGGGTCACGACCGGTCGCACGGTTTTCCAGAACGGATCCGGCTTCACCTTCCGTGGGCGCATGGAGACGTATCGCCAACCCCGGCGGCGGCGGACCTCCTCAGCGGTCTGAATAGCGGTCTCGTAGGCAGCCCTGGCCGCGGCGGCCTTGGACTTGGCGCTATTGGTGACTCTCACCAACTCGCAGCCTGCATCAGAGGTTTGGACGGCACCGAAAAACAGCACCGAAAACCCAACTAATGCGAAGCCCGCCTTCAAAAAACGACGCATTCCGTCCTCCAGATTACGGTTAACAAGCGGCTGCCCCTCATTTGCCATCGCTTGTTCCCTATCGCAAGCCTTGCGACGCAACATTTTTGCCTTGCATCGCAACATTGTTGTCAGTTTGGTAAATCACACGCACCCCTGCAGTCTCGCGAAAGTGCATCTTTTCGGGTCCGGGCATGGTGAACAGAACTTCCCACCGCCTTTTGTGGGCCACGGCGATGCTATAGTCCCCAGTCATGGGCAAGATTCGCACGAATGCCGTCGAGACGGTCCTCGCCTCGGAGGACGGGCTCGAAGAGGCACCACAGACGCCGCCTGCCGAAATGGTTCCGATCTCGCAGCGCGCCATGCGGCGCGGCGCGGACCGTTACTTGGAGGCGCTCAATCCCGAACAGCGGGATGCGGTCGAAACGCTGGACGGACCGCTCCTGGTGCTCGCGGGAGCCGGCACCGGCAAGACCCGGGTTTTGACCACGCGGATCGCGCATTTGTTGCGCTTGGGGCGCGCCCATCCGGGGCAAATCCTGGCCGTGACTTTCACCAACAAGGCCGCGCGCGAGATGAAGCAGCGCGTCAGCAGCCTGATCGGCGGGGCCGTGGAAGGCATGCCTTGGCTCGGAACGTTTCACGCCATCGGCGTGAAGATTCTCCGGCGCCACGCCGAACTCGTGGACCTCAAGTCGTCTTTCACTGTTCTCGATACGGACGACCAAATCCGGCTGATCAAGCAGCTTCTAGCGGCGGAGAACATCGACGACAAGCGCTGGCCGGCGCGTGTCCTCGCCAGCATGATCGACAGCTGGAAAAATCGGGGCCTAAGACCCGAACGAGTCCCCGATGGCGAGAGCTACGGTTTCGCCAACGGCAAAGGACGCGACCTTTACCATGCCTATCAGCGGCGCCTCAAGGATTTGAACGCCGTCGATTTCGGCGACCTCCTGATGGAGAATCTGCGGCTCTTCCAGGACCATCCCGACGTGCTCGCGCGCTACCAGCAGCGCTTCCGCTACATGCTGGTCGACGAGTACCAAGACACCAATGTGGCCCAGTATCTGTGGCTGCGGCTGCTGGCGCAGGGCACTGAAGGCGCCCCCCAGAACGTGTGCTGTGTCGGCGACGACGATCAGTCGATTTATGGTTGGCGCGGCGCGGAGGTCGACAACATCCTCCGCTTCGAAACGGACTTTCCTGGCGCCAAGGTGATCCGGCTCGAGCGCAATTATCGCTCCACTGCGCATATTCTCGGCGCAGCCTCCGGGCTGATCGCGCACAACCAAGGCCGCCTCGGGAAGACCCTGCATACCGATAGCGACGACGGCGAAAAGGTCGTGGTGCAAGGCTGCTGGGACGACGAGGAAGAAGCGCGTGTGATCGGCGAGGGTATCGAGCAGCTTCAGCGCGAAGAGCACACGCTGAACGAAATCGCGATCCTGGTACGGGCCTCGTTTCAGATGCGTGCCTTCGAAGACCGGTTCATCACGCTCGGCCTCGACTATCGCGTCATTGGCGGGCCAAGGTTTTATGAACGGCAGGAAATCCGCGACGCGATCGCCTATCTCGACGTGACGCTCAACCCCGCCAACGACCTCAAATTCGAGCGCATCGTCAACGTGCCCCGGCGGGGGCTTGGCGATGCGACGCTGAAGTCGCTTCACCAGCTCGCGCGCGCCAGTGAAGTTCCGCTCACGCAAGCCGCAAGACTGATCGTCGAGACCGAAGATTTGAAGCCGAAGCCGCGCCGGGCACTGGCGGGGCTGCTGGCCTCCTTCGACCGCTGGCGCTCCTTGGTCGACACAATGCGGCATACGGAGCTTGCCGAGCTGATCCTGGACGAGTCCGGCTATACCGGCATGTGGCAGGCGGACCGGTCACAACAGGCCGAAGGGCGCCTCGAGAACCTGAAAGAGCTCATCCGGTTCATGGAGGAGTTCGACACGCTTGCAGGCTTCATGGAGCATGTCTCGCTGGTGATGGACGCGGCGACCGAGGAAGGCACGGACCGGGTGAACTTGATGACGTTGCACTCGGCCAAGGGGCTGGAGTTCGACACCGTGTTTCTGCCCGGCTGGGACGAAGGGCTCCTGCCCCACCAGCGCAGCCTGGACGAAGCCGGCCGGTCCGGTCTCGAGGAAGAACGCCGGCTCGCTCATGTGGGACTGACGCGTGCGCGCAAGAACGCGAAGATCACCTTCGCGCAGAACCGGCGCACCTACGGCATGTGGCAAACGGCCGTGCCCTCGCGCTTCATCGATGAGTTACCGCACGAGCACGTCAAGGTGGCCGAGGACGACGGCCTGCGCGGCTATGGTCCCAGCCGCTTCGATAGCGAGGACATGTTCGCTTCTGGAAATTACGAAACGCCAGGATGGCAGCGGGCCCGCGCCAACCGCCAGCCCAGCGGCGGCAGCGGGCCGCGGCGCGAGCCCATGACGATCGAGGGCACGCTGGTCGCGGCCAGCACAGCGGAAGGCGCAGGCCTTGAGCTGGGACAACGGGTCTTTCACCAAAAGTTCGGCTATGGCCGCGTGTCCGCCGTCGACGGCAACAAGCTGACGGTCGATTTCGAAAAGGCCGGGCGCAAGAAGGTGGTCGACACCTTCGTCGAGCGGGTGTGACGCAAAGCCATGTGGCTGTTCGGCTATGGCTCCCTCATGTGGGACGGATGGGAAAGGCGCTATGGCTGCATCCGTCGCGAGCACGCCATGGCGCCTGAACACCGCCGAATCTTCAATAAGAAATCACTGGAGCGCTGGGGCACCCGAACCCAGCCGGGGCTGACCTTGAATCTCGCTCCAGCAAATGGGGAACACGCTCAGCCTTGCCGGGGCATTGCGTTTTCGTTTCCCGATACACGTCAGGCCGAGATCGAGGATTATCTGTCGGAACGGGAAACCTGCGTGGCGAGGGCGATCGCCGTGGCTTTGCCCGGCGAGAGGATCACCGCCCACACTTACATCTATGAGGGTCCGCGTCTGGTCGAAGATGATCTCTCGCTCGACACGCGCGCGACCATGATCCTGCTGGCCGAGGGTGTCGCCGGGTCGAGTTACGACTATATTCGCAATGTCCGTGATCACCTCGAAGGACTCGGTGTGGGCGACCCTGCCGTCGATGAATTGTGGCGCGCGGTCATCGCCAAAAAAAAATGGGACACACAATGAAGGAGGTGATGTCACAGCGGACCTATCGCGCAACCGTTGAAGCGGAGCCTCCCGCAGCTGGGCGTATTGCCGCGGCGCTCGACGAGGCGGATGTACCGCAAGCGCTCTCGGTCAGCTATTTCGAGCTTGGCATTGGGCTGTTCGAAGTATCAGCGCTCTACGATGGCCGGCCGGACGAAAGCCGCCTGCAAGCGATGATCGACGACGCCGCGGATGGCGGTCGGTTATCCCACTTGCGCATCGAAAACGTGCCCGACGCCAATTGGGTCAAGATCAGCCAAGGCCAGCGCGGACCGGTCCGTGCTGGCCGCTTTCTGGTCCATGGCAGTCATGACCGGGAGAGGATCGCCCGCAACCGCTACACAATCGAAATCGATGCCGACCAGGCCTTCGGAACGGCCCACCACGCCACCACGCGGGCGTGCCTGCTGGCGCTCGACGAACTTGCCAAATGGGGTCGCCCTGATCTGGTCCTGGATGTGGGTACCGGCACGGGGATCCTCGCCATCGCGGCAGCCCTCACCTTCGACCGCTCTGCCATTGCCACGGACAATGATCCCGTCGCCGTGAAAATCGCGGCGGAGAACGCCGCCAAGGCGGGGCTCAGCCAGAAGGTGCATGCCTTCGTCGCGGATGGGCTGTCCCATCCCACCCTGCGCCGCCTCGCGCCTGACCTGATCGTGGCCAATATCCTGGCAGGACCGCTCGACGAGCTTGCCCCCGCCATGGCGCGAACGGTGCAACCGGGCGGCTATGTGCTTCTGTCCGGCATCACCAAGACCCAAGCGCACGCTACTACCGCGCGCTATGCGTCCCTGGGCTTCGTCCTGAAAAAGCGAATCCTTCTCGACGGTTGGGCGGCTCTGCTGCTCGGACGTCGCAACGCAAGCACTTTGTTCGATTGATTGGCGGCGACGCTTCGGCTTAAAAGGGCGGCCATGTATCAAGTGTTCGATGAGGCCAGCGCCCCGGCGGCTAGCGGCGACCGGGTCAAGGCATTGCTACGGGAGATGAAGCGGCTGCGGCTCAAGGGCTTCCTCGTTCCTCATAGCGATCAGCACCAGAACGAGTTTTTGCCCCCCAGCGAAGAACGGCTGGCCTGGCTCACGGGGTTCACCGGCTCGGCGGGCGTCGCCATCGTCACCGATAGCGGTTCGGCGCTGTTCGTCGACGGACGCTATATCCTTCAAGCGGCCAAGCAAATCGACACAGACATTTTCGAAGTGCTTCAGGTCCCGAAGGCAAAGCCCTCCGCCTGGCTTACTGAGACGCTCGTACGTGGCAATGCTGTCGGCTACGATCCGGAGCTCCACACGATTACCGAAATCGGTAGACTCACTAAGACGCTGCAAGCGGCGGGGGTGCGGTTGCGGCCGGTGCCGAAAAATCCGATCGATCAAGTCTGGGGCAATGACCGCCCCGCCCCGCCCCGCACGGAAATCTTCGCGCAGCCCATGGAGTTTGCGGGCAAGGGCCCGGGCGAGAAGCTCATGCAGGTCCAGATGGACCTGGTAGAGGCCGGACACGACGCAGTGCTTCTCACCGCGCCCGATTCCATCTGCTGGCTGTTCAACTATCGCGGCGGCGACATCAAGCACACGCCTGTCGCGCTCGCCTATGCCATCGTCCCTGCCAAAGGGCGGCCGACGCTCTTCATCGACCCGGAAAAGGTCGGCGGGCCCATGCATGATGCGCTGAAGCCCTTCACCGACGTCGCCACACCAGAAGAGCTGGATGAGGCCTTGAAAGGGCTGGCGGAAAAGGGCGCCAAGGTCCGGCTCGATCCGGGCTCTGCGTCGATGCGGTTCGCCAGCGTTCTCGAAGCCGGCGGCACTAAACATGTCACGGGCGACGATCCGTGCACTCTGCCCAAGGCGATCAAGACGGCAGCGGAGCAGGAAGGCGCACGCGCCGCACACTTGCGCGACGGCGTGGCCATGGCACGCTTCCTCGCCTGGCTCGACGAGGTTGCCGAGACCGGCCGGGTGGACGAGGTCTCGGCCGCGATCAAGCTAGAGGACTTCCGCCGCGAGACAGGTCAGTTGAAAGACATCAGCTTCGATACGATCGCGGCGTCCGGGCCCCATGGCGCGGTGGTGCATTACCGGCCGACCAATGATTCGAAGCGCGTGCTCGACAAAAATTCGGTTTTCCTGATCGACTCCGGCGGACAATATGTGGACGGGACCACGGATGTCACCCGCACCGTCGCCGTGGGCAAGCCGACGGCGGAGATGAAACGCCATTACGGGCTCGTCCTGAAAAGCCATATCGCCATCGCAGCCGCGCGCTTTCCCGTGGGCTCGCGCGGACAGGATTTAGACCCGTTCGCGCGGGGACCGCTTTGGGCGGCCGGAATCGACTTCGACCACGGCACAGGCCATGGCGTGGGCAGCTACCTATCGGTCCATGAAGGACCGCAGCGTATCTCTCGTCTCGGTACGGAAGAATTGAAGCCCGGCATGATTCTCTCCAACGAGCCCGGTTTCTATCGCGAAGACCAGTACGGCATCCGCCTGGAGAACCTGATCCTGGTCACCCCGGCCGAGGAGATCGATGGCGGCGAGCGCAAAATGCTCGGCTTCGAAACGCTGACTTTGGTCCCCTTCGACAGGCGGCTGATCGATCCCAAGCAGCTCATGCCTTGGGAACTGGCCTGGCTGAACAACTACCATGCGCGCGTGCGCGAGAAGGTCGAACCCCTGATCGCAAGCGAGGACCGGCCTTGGCTACGCCACGCCACCGCACTGTTTGGCTAAGCGCTCAAGTAGGCCGAAGCCCTCAAGCAGCGAAGCGGTAGGGCGTAGACCGAGGCCAGTAGCACGAAAAGAAAGAGCGACGATGGAACTCTTTGTCTCGGCTATGGCGGCGACTCTCACGACGGTCGCGTTCGTGCCGCAGGCCCTTCACATTATCCGCCACAAGGAAACGCGGGCGATCTCCCTGCAGATGTATGTGGTGTTCGCTACCGGCGTGGCCTTCTGGCTCGCCTTCGGCCTGATGCTTTGGAACTGGCCGATGATCCTGGCCAATATCGTTACGCTCGCTTTGGCGCTCACCATCATCGCCATGAAGCTGCGTTACGGCTGACCTACCCGACCAGCTTCAGCCATTCGTCTTCGGTCAGCACCTCGACGCCGAGATCCTTCGCGTTCTTGAGCTTGGAGCCGGCGCCCGGACCCGCCACCACGTAGTCGGTCTTTTTCGAAACAGACCCCGCGACCTTCGCCCCTAAACGCTCGGCTTGGGCCTTGGCTTCCGCACGCGTCATCTGCTCCAGCGTGCCGGTGAATACCACGGCCTTGCCCGATACAGGCGATGCATTGTCCACCGCTTCGAGGGCTTGCGGACTGACATCCTTCAGAAGTTCGTCGACCACGGCGACATTGTGTGGCTCGCCAAAAAAGTCGGCGATGGCCGCGGCGACGGTCGGCCCGATCCCATCGATGTTTTCGAGCTCGGAATAGGCCGCGCCCTCGCGGTCCTTTGCGGCCTCGCGCATGGCTTCGACGAAATGCGCGGCCGTACCGTAGTTACGCGCGAGCAGCCGTGCCGTGATCTCGCCGACATGGCGGATGCCGAGCGAATAGATGAAACGGTCGAGCGTGACGTTACGGCGCGCCGCGATCGCATCAAACAGTTTCTGTGCGGATGTTTCGCCCCACCCTTCCCGCTCAGAGAGCTTCTCTTCGGCATCGGCGTCCCGTGCGGCGAGCGTGAAGATATCGGGCGGCGATTGAATAAGCCCCTCGTCGTAGAAGGTCTGAATGCTTTTCTCACCGATCCCCTCGATATCGAAGGCGTTACGCGAGACAAAATGCTTCAGCCGCTCCACGCGCTGGGCCGGGCAGATAAGCCCGCCCGTGCAGCGGCTGACCGCGTCTTCCTTGCCCGTGTTGGGATTGATCTCCCGCACCGCATGGCTGCCGCAGACCGGGCACACGGTCGGAAACACATAAGGTTTGGCGGATTTGGCCCGCCTGTCGAGCACGGGCCCAAGAATTTGCGGGATGACGTCTCCTGCCCGCTGCAGGATGACGGTGTCGCCGATGCGCAGGCCTTTGCGGGCGATCTCGTCCTCATTGTGGAGGGTCGCATTCTGCACCACGACGCCGCCTACGGTCACCGGCTCCAGCTTGGCGACGGGCGTCAGTGCGCCGGTGCGGCCTACCTGAATCTCGATGTCGCGCAGGATCGTGCTCGCCTTCTCGGCGGGGAATTTATGCGCGACAGCCCAACGTGGAGACCGCGAGACGAAGCCAAGCCGTTCCTGCAAATCGAGGCGGTCGAGTTTGTATACGATGCCGTCAATGTCGTAATCGAGGGCGGCGCGGCCCTCTTCGATTTCGCGATAGGTGCGGAGCATCTCATCGAGAGCGGTGGTGAGCTTCGCCAGCGGATTGAGTGGGAAGCCCCATCTCGCGAAGGCCTCGTAGACGCCCCATTGGGTGTCGGCGGGAAGGTTTGCCGCTTCGCCCCAGGCATAAGCGAAGAATTGAAGCGGCCGCGAGGCTGTGACCGAAGCGTCGAGCTGCCGCAAGGAACCTGCGGCTGCATTTCGCGGGTTGGCGAAGACTTTGGCCCCCGCCCGTTCCTGCTCCGCATTCAGCCCCGCAAAGGCGCTGTGGCTCATATAGATCTCGCCGCGCACTTCGAACGGGTCCGGAAAGTCCCGCGCTTTGACATGGTTTGGGACGTCGCCGATGGTCAGGACATTGGCGGTGACGTTCTCGCCGACGTAGCCGTCGCCGCGCGTCGCAGCCTGCACCAGGCGCCCGCCTTCATAGCGCAGTCCGATAGACAGTCCGTCGATCTTGGGCTCGGTGGTGAAGGCGAGCGGTGTTTCCGCATCGAGGCCGAGGAACCGCCTGATGCGGTCCACGAACTCGTGGACACCGTCGTCGTCGAACACATTGCCCAGCGACAGCATGGGGACGGCATGGGTGACTTTGCCGAAGCCATCGGCGGGCGCGGCGCCAACTCTGTTCGCGGGGCTGTCATCGCGTATGAGCGTCGGGAACCGAGCTTCGATGGCGTCGTTCCGCTGACGCAAGCGATCATAATCCGCATCCGAGATTTCCGGGTCGTCTTTGCGGTAATAGAGCGCATCGTGACGGGCGATCTCGGCGGCAAGCCGTGCGAGCTCCTCGATCGCATCGGCTTCCGTCAGATCCGCGACAGGTTCTTCGGCACGTTCGACTTCCTTGTCCGTCTTCTTATCTTGCTTCTTCGCCATCGCCTTTGCGCCTCACGCCGACTTTCGCATTAGGCGATCCGCCGCGGCGCGCGCTTCGTCCGTAATCGTTTGGCCGGCGAGCATGCGGGCCACTTCCTCGCGCCGCTCCGCATCATTGAGCACGGCGACACGCGTGGTCATTGCCTCGCCCTTGGATGTCGCGACCGCTTCCTTCGTGATGCGCAAATGTCCGCTTGCAAGCGCCGCGACCTGCGGTGCGTGGGTGACGGCCAGCACCTGCACGTTTTCGCCGAGGCCCGCCAGGCGTTCGCCGACGGCCGCCGCGGTCGCACCGCCGACGCCCGACTCCACCTCGTCGAAGATCAGCGTGGGTGCCGAGCCGCGTGAGGCCAGCACAACTTTCAACGCCAGAATGAAACGCGCCAGCTCGCCGCCCGAGGCGACCTTCATCATGGGGCCCGGTTCGGTGCCGGGATTGGCCGCAACGAAAAAGGCGATGCGGTCGACCCCCGAGGGACCGCCCTCCTGAATGTCGACGGTCTCGACCTGCGTGAGAAAGCGCGCCTTTTCAAGCTTCAGCGGGGCGAGTTCACCCGCCACGTTCTTATCGAGCCTCTTGGCGGCTTTGATTCGCGCTTTGCTCAGCGCCAGGGCCGCCTGTTCGTAGGCGCCCCTCGCCGCCTCGGCCGCCTTGGCAAGCTCTGCTGCCTTGGACTCGCTCGTGGCGATAGCAGCGAGATCCGCCTCGAGCTTGTCCTGGAGCGCGGGCAGCGCGTCGACCTGAACCCGATGCTTGCGGGCGAGCGCACGCAGCGCGAAGAGCCGCTCTTCCGCGCGCTCCAAATCGCCCGGCTCGAATGCCATGGCAGCGAGCGCCTGCTCGATCTTCTCGCGCGCGGACTCGGTTTCGCCCAAAACGCGTTCGAGCGCGTCGGCGACCGCCACAAAGGGCGATGCGCTGTCAGCCCCGGCAGTGGCGGCCTGGCGCTCGATCCGCCGAAGCGCCGAGGCAAGCCGGGCCTCGGCCGTCCCCTCGCCCCCTAACGCATCCATGGCTTCGTTCAGCTCGGAGGCAATCTTCTCCGTATTCATCATGAACTGGCGGCGGGTGGACAGCACGTCCTCCTCGCCAGGTTCGGGAGCAAGGGTCTGCAGCTCCTCCAAGGCGTGGGTGAGATAGTCCGCATTGGCGCGGGCCGCGGCCACCTCGCTCTCGTGACGCAACCGCGCAGCGTCCGCATCGGCCCAAGCCTCGTAGCAGGCGGCGACGCGCCCGGCATCACGCTCCAATCCGCCAAACGCGTCGACCAGATCGCGATGGCCACTCGGATCGATCAGCGCCCGCTCGTCATGCTGACCATGAATCTCCACGAGCGAGCGCCCTACCTGCCGCAGGAGCTGCACGCTGACGCTCATATCGTTGATGAAGGCGCGGCTGCGGCCGTCGCCGCCCTGCAAGCGCCGCATGATCAGAACGGAGTCGTCGATGGCGATCCCATTCTCCGACAAAATCGCAAAGACCGGATGATCGGCGGAAAGCTCGAAGTTGGCGCTCACCTGCCCTTGGGCTGCGCCGCGGCGGACGAGCGAAGTATCCCCGCGCCCGCCAAGCGCGAGCGATAGAGCATCGAGGAGGATGGATTTTCCAGCGCCCGTCTCGCCCGTCAGCGCCGACAGACCTTCGCCAAACTCAAGGTCGAGCTTGTCGATCAGAACGATGTCACGGATCGACAGGGCCGCTAACACTGGACGCCTGTTAGGTTTGTCCGCCGCCGGTCCAGCTTTGGGTCTTCCAGGCCCTGGAGATCCACGATTCCTGATAATTCTGGGGCTCGAGACCGCGCTGTCCTAGGAGTTTGTAAGCGTGCTTGTACCACTTACTTTCCGGAAAGTTATGGCCAAGCACGGCGGCCGCCGTCTGGGCCTCGTTGACAATACCTAAGGCCATATAGGCCTCGGTGAGCCGCATCAAGGCCTCTTCGACCTGTTCCGTCGTCTGATACTCGATCACGACCGTCCGGAAGCGGTTGATGGCAGCAAGATAATTGTTCCGGCGCAAATAGTATCGCCCCACCTGCATCTCGCTCGCCGCGATCAAATCGCGCAAGATTCGAGCGCGGTTCCCCGCGTTGGCCGCATATTGGGACGAGGGATAGCGCTGAAGCAACTTGTCATAGGCCGCGAGCGACCGGCGCGCATAGGTTTGATCGCGCTTGGAATCCAGAATCTGTTCGTAATACGACATGGCGATAATGTTCTGTGCCATGGCCGCTTCTTTAGTGCCTGGATGCAGCGTCAGATACCGGTCGGCCGAGGAGATCGCCTCGTCGTATTTGCCTGCCTTGTAG
Organism: Methyloceanibacter sp.; assembly: GCF_049590335.1. Classification (GTDB taxonomy): domain Bacteria; phylum Pseudomonadota; class Alphaproteobacteria; order Rhizobiales; family Methyloligellaceae; genus Methyloceanibacter. The sequence continues at coordinate 5,270 of NZ_JBAWCQ010000094.1, read as the reverse complement.
TAGGCGTAGGAGGCCATGATGATCGCCCGGCGCGCCTCCTGCGAATAGGGATGGGTGATATCGACTTCTTCGTACTGACGCGCGGCTTCCTTGTATTTGCCCTGATCGATCATCTGATCGGCTTGGCCGTAGATGACGTGAGCCGGATCGGTGTTGAGAGGCTCAACCTCGTCCTTCTTGCCGAAAATCGAACTCAAGGGACCCCCGCCAGATCCGAGGGAGTCGAAGGATCCGAAAGACCCGCAACCGCCAGCGAAAGGAACACAGAGAAGAACGGCAATCGTCAGCAGCGACGACATTAGCCGCGCGCGCCGCTTCCTCCATGGCGTCGCCAAAGACGGCCGAGCCGGTCCGGACATGTTCCCCCTCAAATCGCCGGTCATGTTGCGCTCAATCTCACGCAAGTTCCGCCCGCCGCAAGCGCTAAGCAGATAGGCCTACAATAAACGCCCGTATTATGGTGCATTTTGGGCCTTGGCCGCCTCTACCGGCGCCCAGAGCCGCGTTTCGTTTGCGGGACATTGCCACAAAATCACTTCAAATCGTCTAGGAAAAACGACAGCTAGCTGCGATCGGCCGCGAAGTGCGCCGCCGCCAGGCGGGGGGTGAGCTCGGCATGACGAACGTCACGATAGCGGGGTGCCTCGACGATGCTCGAAGCCTCCGGGTCGGCAAACAGTGCCTTGAGAACCAGCGCATTGAGCCGATGTCCGCCACGACGGGACCTGTAAGCACCGAGAATCGGCGCTCCGGCCAGTGCAAGATCGCCAACCGCGTCGAGTGCCTTGTGGCGCACGCACTCATCGGCGTAGCGCAGGCCCTCGCGGTTGATGATGCGATCATCGCCAATAGCCACGGTGTTGTCGAGCGAGGCACCGAGCGCCAGGCCGGCGGCCCAGAGACTCTCCACATCCTTCATGAAACCGAAGGTGCGGGCCCGGGCGATATCGCGCCGGAAAGCGCCGGGGTTCAGGTCAAGCGACAGCTGCTGCTTGCCGATCAGCGGCGTTTCGAAATCGATCTCGACGTCGAGCTGGAAGCCGTTATAGGGGGTCAGCTCGCCCACCGCGCCGTTATCTTCGACGCAGATTGTCTTGAGAATCTTCAGAAACCGGCGTGGTGCTTCGAGCTCTTTAAGCCCGGCCTCGTCGATGGCCTCGACGAAAGGAGCCGCACTGCCGTCCATGATCGGAACTTCACCGCTGTCGATCTCGATCAGCGCATTGTCGACGCCGAGGCCGCGCAGCGCGCCAAGTACATGCTCGACCGTCGCGACCGAGGCCCCGTTTCCGTCGCCGAGAACAGTGCAGAGCGTGACACCGGTGACCCACTGCTGATCCGCAGAAATCTCAGTGCAATCCGCGTCGTCATTGGAAATAAGGAAGCGAAGTCCGGTGTCGCTATCGGCCGGACACAATGTGATGGCAACAGGAGCGCCGCTGTGGACCCCTATACCTGTCAGTGAAACCTCGTTGGCAAGCGTCGTTTGCCTTGCCCCGATGAAACCTTTCATGGCCCCCGTTGGCCCCCGCGCAGTCTTTAGGTCCCTACTCAAGCCCGGAGAAAACCCCGAACCCCCAATTGATCAAGCCGTCCCTGGCACTTTGTTCGATCCTTTGTCCCCGTCTCGGTTAGGATCGTGACACCCGTTGTCGTTGCCCTGTCGGATGTGCCTTTTTGAGTCGATCAATCAATCTATTAGGAACCATACCCCTTCGGTAAGACGCGGGACAAATCACGGTTTCTTACACTCTATTACCGGCGATCTGTCTCGTTAGAGCATTGATCTGTAATACTTTTTCTCACTCGCTGATGAGGAGACGGGCATTGTCGTTAACGCCCGCCCTCAGTTTCAGTTCGCCCGGCGGCGCAGGAAGGCGGGAATCTCCAGATCGTCGTCCCCGAGCGATTCCACCTGTGCCACGGCCATGGTGGGCTGGCCCTGTACAACGCGCGGCTGCCCGTCGAGACGCTTGAGCGTCGGGGGCTGTTCTGCAGGCCGCTGCGCACTCAGCGACTGTGGCGCCGGGGCGTGAGGCGCTTGGGCGTGTACAACCGCAGCGGGCGGTGCCGGCGGGCGCGGCGCTTGCGGACGCGGTGTCGGATGGCCCGCAACCGGAGTCGGCGCGAAGTCCGGCTCCATCTTGGGCGACATTTCCGCATCCTCGTCGTTCTTGCTCCGACCCACGCTGGCTAGGCGCTCAAGGAACCCGACTTTCCGCTTTTGCGCGTGCAGGCCAACCGCATCCTCCTCGCCCGCTTTTGCCTGAAGGGCCTTCTGCGCCACGATGGGCAGCTCCTCGACATTCGGCATGCGACGGACCGGCCGCTTGATGGAGGCGGGCGGCGCAGGCTGGAAGTTCCGCGGCGCTTCCTCAGGCTTCGGCGGAGCGGGCGGACGCGGCATAGCAACGCCACTGACGGCCTGAGGCCGCTTCTCGATGGTCACGTCGTTCGGCGCATGCCAGACCTGGGCATCCTGAGCCGGCGCTGGTGCGGGCACCACGAGGCTTTCGTCGAGATCGACCGGCTCCTCAGAATTCCCGTTCGGAACCGTCGCAAGACCGGCCAGGCGCTCCGTCAGACGTCCGCGATCCTGCTGAGGCTGCGCGGCCGGGGCGTCCGAAGAGTTCTCGTTGCTCAACGTATCGATGCCGGTGGCAACCACCGAGACCCGGATCAGGCCGTCGAGTTCGTCGTCATAGGTCGCGCCGACGATGATATTGGCGTCCTCGTCCGCCTCGGCGCGAATACGGCTTGCCGCCTCGTCGACTTCATATAGAGTCAGATCGCTGCCGCCTGTGATCGAGACCAGCAGGCCGCTCGAGCCCTTCATACAGACATCGTCGAGCAGCGGGTTGGAGATCGCAGCTTCCGCCGCATCGATGGCGCGCCGCTCACCGTTCGCCTCGCCCGTACCCATCATCGCCTTGCCCATGCCGGCCATGATCGTGCGGACGTCGGCAAAGTCGAGATTGATAAGGCCTTCCTTGACCATAAGGTCGGTGATGCAGCCGACGCCAGAGCGCAGAACATCGTCGGCCATGCCGAAGGCGTCTGTAAAGGTCGTCTTTTCGTTGGCGATCCGGAACAGGTTCTGGTTCGGAATGATGAGCAGGGTATCAACGTATTTCTGCAGCTCCTCGATCCCGGCCTCGGCAGCCCGCATGCGCCGCGAGCCTTCGAACTGGAACGGCTTGGTCACAACGCCGACGGTCAGAATGCCCTCTTCGCGCGAAGCGCGGGCGATGACCGGCGCGGCGCCCGTGCCCGTACCGCCGCCCATACCGGCGGTGATGAAGGTCATATGGCATCCGACCAGATGGGCCTTGATGTCCGCCATGGCTTCTTCGGCTGCGGCGGCGCCGATCTCGGGCTTGGACCCCGCCCCGAGTCCCTCGGTGACGTTGTTGCCCATTTGGATACGGCGTTCGGCGCTGGAACTCGTCAGGGCCTGCGCGTCGGTATTGGCGACGACGAATTCCACCCCGTTGAGCCCGCGTTCAATCATGTTGTTCACGGCGTTGCCGCCGGCGCCACCCACACCGAATACGGTGATGCGCGGCTTGAGCTCTGTCAGATCTGGCACTTTGAGATTGATCGTCATGGCGGCTTCCAATCCTTGCGAATTGCCCCTTGCTATTGAGCCGACACCCCCATTAACGCGCGGTGCCCGGCTTCGTGTCCGTTAAAAGTTATCCATGAACCACTCGCCCACGCGGGCGAAGTAGCCTGTCCCCGTACGCAAGAACCGTTGCCCGGTTTCGGTTCCGAGCTTTTCGTCACCGCGCGCCCAATGCAGAAGCAAACCGATCGCAGCGGAGAAGTCCGGCGCGGCGGCGGCTTGCGGCAATCCCGTCATGACACGCGGGCGGCCAAGCCGCGCCGGGCGTCCAAACATGTTCGAGGCGAGTTCAACGAGACCCGTGAGCTGGCTCCCGCCACCGGTCAGCACCAAATGATGGGCGACCTCTGCGGGGAAACCGCTGGCCGCGAGCCGGTGACGCATCAGGTCGAGGATCTCCTCGACGCGCGGCCGGATCACGCAGGCGAGCTGGGCCTTGGTGATCTGATGGATGTTCCCTTGAGCAATACCGCTCACGCACGGGTAGGTGATGATCTCGCGCTCGTCGGAGAGCGTCGCGAAGGCGCTGCCGTGCAAGGTCTTCAGCCGTTCGGCATGCTCCACCGGCGCACCGAGTGTGCGCGCTATATCGATGGTCACGCCGTTGCCGCCGAGCGCGATCGCATCGGCGTGCAGGAAGTGTCCGTCGGCGATAACCGACAGGGTGGTTGTCCCGGCGCCGAAGTCGATGTTGGCCACGCCCAGCTTCGCCTCGTCAGGGGTGACGACCGACAGCGCGCTGGCATAGGGCGCGGCCACAAGATTCGCCACGCCAAGGTGGCAGCGCTCGACGCAGAGCATCAGATTTCGGGTCGCGGCTTCGTCCGCGGTGACGGTGTGCAGATCGACCGACAGGCGTTCACCACACATGCCGCGGGGCTCGGCGATACCGCCGTTGTCGTCGAGGCGAAAATTCGTGGGCAGAGCGTGAATCACGGTCCGGCGATCGCGCGCCGCGTATTGGCGGCCGCCCGCCAGGAGGCGCTGCACATCGTCCTCCCGGACCGAGCCGGACGGCAGGCCGACGCCGGCCGAAAAGCTGTCACTCTTAAGGCGCCCGGCCGTGACGGAAAGATGCACGTCTTCGACCACCACGCCGGCCATGCGTTCGGCGGCATCGACCGCAGCACGAATGCACTGTTCGGCGGTGTCGAGATGAGTGACCATGCCGGCCTTCAGGCCCTCGGCGCGCGTATGTCCGAAGCCGAGCACGTCGAACTGCACGGCCTCGCCGCCGCCTTCGGCCCAGTCGGGCAGTACCGTAGTCTTGCCGACCAGGCAGCACACCTTACTCGTGCCGATATCGAGAACGGTCACGATGCGCTGGCGCTTTCCTCTGATCGATGCGTTGTAGTTCATCCCCGTTCCCTCAAGCTCCGTTTCACGTTCTGCCGTCGGGTTGATTGGTCGTGCCGGTCGCCGATGTGGGCACCCCGGCAGGCGCTGCTTCTTCCATGGCCGCAGCCGTGGTTTCACGCATACGCAGTGTGATCCGGTCGAGAAGACGTAAATCGATGGCCGCGAGGTCCCGTTGCAGAACGCCGTGCTCCTGCTCGAGCTTCTGAAGCGCATTCAGAGCCATCTCGATGTTGCCGTCGGGCAGCATGATCTCGGTGCCGGTGCGCAGCTTCAGCGTCCAGCGGCG
>NZ_JBAWCQ010000093.1:0-13020 GCF_049590335.1 Methyloceanibacter sp. | reverse complement strand
CAGGCAGCACCAGCCGCCCGTTGCCGCGCCGGCACACCGGCAGTGCACACGCCGCCAAGCGGGGTACAGCAAGGGTGCAGCCCTCGTCTTGCGTGAACGTGGAGATCCCCTCCTCGCCCAGAGCCTGGACCGTCACGGGCTCCGCCTCCCCTGTGCCGAGTTCCACGCGAAAACGACTGTCCCACAGCATCCGCTCGCCAGGTTGCAGCTCACCCCGTGGCAGGCCGGCCCTGCGAACCTCCCGGAAGATGGAAAGCCGCCCGCCCGACGGCACGATCTGGCAACGCCCCAGGGTCTGAACCGTATCCGGGTCTGCCGCGAGCGCCGCATAAAGGGCTTCGAGCTTGGCGAGCCGCACCGGCTCGGATAATCCGCCTACGGTCGCGATGAGCCTGGCCAGCGTCCTCAAGGCCACCTCGTGGGGCGCGCAGAGCAACGTCGGCAGGGAAACCGACCCATAGCCTGCCGGGCTTCGCTGGCCGTGGTTTTCGAGAAACGCATCGACGGTCGACTCCAGCGCCGAGCGGGCCCGCCGCAGCCGCCGTGCCGAGAGCGCAATTGCGGCCGGCTCGAGGCCGATGGCCGAGAGCGCGGCCATGGCCCCCCGCAAGCGTCCCCGCTCGAACCGCGGATCCTCATTGCTCGGATCGGTGACGAAGGGCAGGCCGGCCGCCACCGCTGTCGCAATCAGCCGTGCCTTCGGAATATCCAGCAGGGGCCTCAGAAGCCTCAACCCGGCCCAGCGCCCCCGATCGGGAATCGCGGCCAGGCCGTCGAGTCCGCTGCCGCGTTTGAGCCGCATGAGAAAGGTCTCGGCCTGGTCGTCCAGATGATGGGCGGTCACCAGCGCCGGAATGTCATGGGCCGTGCAATAGGCCGCCATGAGATCGTAGCGGGCCCCGCGTGCCCGCGCCTGCGAGCTCGCTTCGACCGGCCCGTGCCGCCACGTCACGATCGCGTGGCGCAGACCCAGTGCCTCCGCGATGCGGCCGACCGTCTCCGCTTCGGTCCGGGACCCAGCCCTGAGATCGTGGTCGACGGTCAGAACCATAGGCGCGGCCCGTCCGTGCCGGCGCGCCCAGCCCGCGCTCAGATGCAGCAGGGCAAGACTGTCCGGCCCGCCGGAGACGGCAAGCGCATAGTGCGAATAGGGGGCGAGCGGCGCCAAGAGCCCGTCTGCCTCGCTCGCGTCGAGAGGGGTCGCGCTCATAAGCGCCAGCATTGGCCCAAGGCTTGGCTCACCGCAAGGGGCGGCTCACGGTCAGCGCGATGCGAGCGGCGGGGTCAACACAGTCCGCACCCGGCGGTTCTGTGACCGGCACGACATAGCCGTACAGTCGGCCGCAAGGCGCTCGTTCCCGTAGGAAATGGTAGGAATCGACGCGGTGCGGAGCCCGTTGTTTTCTAGATAGAGCTTGACTGCTACGGCCCGCTCGGCGCCAAGGATCAGATTATGCTGCCGGGTTCCCCATTCGTCCGCATGGCCTTCCACGAGGATCCGATAGTTCGGATGCCGCTTCAGCCAGCGAATCTGATTTCGTAAGGTGGCCTTCGCATCCGGAGACAGCTCCGAACTGTCGCCGTCGAAATAGACCGTATCGCCCGCCTTGGCCGCGAACGCCGCGGACCCGAACTTGGGCGCGGCACCATCGACTTTGGCAGACGCCTCGGCGGCAAGCCCCCCGGCATCGCCCGAGCCGGCGGCGCCGAGCGAGTATTCTTGCGGCTGGGGCGTAGGCGCCAGACAAGCGGATAGAGCTGAGACGAGGAAGAATGCGCCCACTAGGGCGCCGGCGCGGCCGAAGCCACCGCACAGACGCATAACCGGTTACCCCCAAACACACTTGGTTTTGGGCAAGCCTAGAGGCCAAGACGTTAATGCGGTGTTAGCCGGTAAAGCATCGGGTAAGCAAAAAAGCCCCCGCCCCAATCGGGGCGGCGCGGCTCTTGGTCCAGGCCATGATCCGGACCAAAACCTAGGCCCAGAAAAGGAAAAGGATGCCCCCGGCGCTGAAATCTCAAGCGCCATAGGCATCCCAAATCCCGTGGTGGAAACTCGGAAGTTTCCGCAAATCCGCGCACCGAAGGCGCGCAGGATCTACCAAACTAGTCGTTAGCCGAGCTTCAACGGCTCAACAACAACGGTCTCTTGGTGGTGGCCGAAGCAACCGCCAAGCGAAACGGCAGCAGCGACGAGCATGACAGCGGCGATAACGCCCTTCAAACCCTGCATGGTCTTCTCTCCTTTGGTTAATACGGCAATAGTCATCATTGCGTTTAGCGGTGTGGCGCAATCAGATCAAGATCGGACTGGTGTCCCTAGACTGTTTTGCCAGCCGATGATGCGAAAATGCCACGCCGAATCTCGTTGTTCATCCACGGGAGGCTCTCCCTTACTGATACGCTAATCAAGGCGCCGTTAACCACGTTGGGTGGTTCGCGTTAATAAAATGTAACCATGTATTGTATTTTCATCACACAGCCCTTCAAACGCCGAAAATCCCGGCAAATCGAAGAAAAACGCCTGACAAGTTATGGACCGCAACCGCTGAAAATGTGCCGCGGCACAAACGGCTCGGACCGAAACACGGGCGCGAGCGAGCGTCGCGTTGGAAAACGCCACGAGCCTTGTTCTGCAAGGAAGATTGCCAGCCCGCCGCTCGTGGCCCGCGCGGTGCTGCGCTGCGGCAGACGAGGCCTTAAGATGCCCAGTCGATCTGCCGGGACAGAATGGCAAAGAACTCGTCGGCGAACCCGTCCAGGCGGGTCGTATAGCGTTCGGCCTCAACCGCGAATTTGGAGCAGAACACCTTTGCGGGAATAGCGACCAAAAATCCCAGTGCGGCCGGCAGCAAGCTCTGGGCTATCCCTGGGGCCATGGTCGCAAGACTGGCGAGATCGGATCCGGCCGCCGCCTGAACAGCCGACATGAGGCCCCAAGCCAGCCCGAACAGGCCGAACAGCGGCGCGGACGAGGCGATGGCCGACAGAAGGCCCAGCCGCCGCCCCAGCCGCTCCACATCCCGCGACACGGCGACGGTCATGACCTTCTCGATTCGCCCTTGGACGCCGGTCATGGGCCGGGCCGCCGGTGCCCCGTTCTCGCTTTCCGTCGAGCGCTTCCATTCGCGCATCGCCGTCACGAAGATAGAGGCCATGCCCTCGTTCCGGCGCTGAGACAGAGCTTGATAGAGTTCGTCCAGCGCCTGCCCCGACCAGAAGACCTGCTCGAACTTGTCAGCCTCTTTGCGCGCCTTGGCAAACTGGAAAAGCTTCTGGACGATGACGACGAGGCTCCAGACAAAGGCGATCAGGAGAACCGCGGTGACCAGTTGCACGGCCAAAGGCGCATCGAAAACCAGTCCCAGAACCGACGGGGCGGCGAACGAGGGATCGGCAATGGCGAGCGCGGCATCATCCGGATTCATGGCAAGCCTCTTTTGCCCGGCCCAAAATGCCCAATTGCATTGTGCGCTGAAACTGCGCGCGGAAACGGCCGCTTAAAACCCCACCGCCGCAACATCTTCTGTCCAAAGCCCATAGGTTCAATCGGGCGCCTTAACGAACATTTCAAGCGCATCTCGAACCAGTCGTCCCAGACGCTGGGGCTTCCCCGCCTTGGATACGAGCACGACGGAGACCTTGAGACGGGCCAGCGCCACGCCGTCGCGGCGAACCTCCTGGATAAGGATCAGCTTTGCGCCGCCGATCTTCGCGCAGCGCGTGACGATTTCGAGCACTTCGTCGATAGCGGCCGGTTTCAGGTAGTCCACCTCGATGCGCCGCACGACGAAGACCGCCGGGTCGCCCTGCTCCGGGTTCTCGAGGCTCCGGTGATCGATACCGAGATTACGGATGAAATCGGAACGTCCCCGCTCGCAGAACTTCAGAAAATTGGCGTGATAGACGAGGCCGGTGAAGTCGGTGTCCTCGAAGTAGACGCGCACGGGCAGGATATGCGTATCCCCCTCGATACGGCCGGCAAGATCGGGCCAATCGCTCACTGGTCCTCGCCCCCGGTAAAAAGCGTGCCTTGGGCCGCGTCCGGCGGCGGTGTGACGCCCAGATGCTCGAAGGCCTGCCCCGTGAGCACCCGGCCGCGCGGGGTGCGCGCGATGAAGCCCTGCTGCAACAGATAAGGCTCGATGATTTCCTCGATGGCGTCGCGCGGCTCGGAAAGCCCGGCGGCGATGGTCTCGATACCCACGGGCCCGCCACCATAGTTCACCGCAATCAGTCTGAGATAACGATGATCCAAGGCGTCGAGCCCACGCGCGTCCACTTCGAGCTGCGACAGGGCGCTGTCGGCAAGCGCCGCATCCACCGCGCCATCGCCTTGCACAGACGCGAAGTCGCGAACCCGGCGCAACAGACGTGCCGCCACGCGCGGCGTACCGCGTGCGCGCCGCGCCACTTCCAGCGCGCCGTCGTCCGTAAGCGGCAGCCCCAAGAGCCGCGCGCCCCGACGCACAATCTCCTGCAACTCGCCTAACTCGTAGAACATGAGCCGGATGGGAATGCCGAAGCGCTCGCGCAACGGTGTGGTCAGGAGTCCCGTGCGCGTGGTCGCCGCGACCAGCGTGAACCTGGCGAGATCGATCCGCACCGAGCGTGCCGCCGGCCCCTCGCCGATAATGAGGTCAAGCTGGAAGTCCTCCATGGCCGGATAGAGAATTTCCTCCACGGCTGGGCTCAAGCGATGAATTTCGTCGATAAACAGCACGTCGCGCTCTTCGAGATTCGTAAGCAGCGCGGCCAGATCGCCTGCCTTGGCGATCACCGGTCCCGAGGTCGCCCGTAAATTAACCCCGAGCTCGCGGGCCACAATCTGCGCCAGTGTCGTCTTGCCAAGACCCGGGGGCCCTGCGAACAACACATGGTCCAGCGCTTCGTTCCGCGCGCGCGCGGCGTCGACAAAGACTTTGAGATTCGCCCGGACTTTCGCTTGGCCGATGAACTCGGCAAGCGTCTGCGGCCGGAGCGCGGCTTCCGGCTGGTCGTCGTCCCGCTTCGCCGAGGCCAGAACACGCTCGGTCATTGCGACAACTCCTTCAGGCCGATCCGGATCAGCTCCGCGGCGCCCGCATCTTGGCCCGCCAGGCGGATAGCGGCGCTCACGGCGGCGGCGGCCTCCCCATGGGCATAACCGAGATTGGTCAGCGCGGAGACCGCGTCGCGCGCGGCAAGACCCTCAGGAAGCTCAGCCACGGGGGATGGGGCTGCGCCCGGCACGGAAATTGCCGGTGCGAGCGCCGGCATCTTGTCCTTCAACTCGGCGACGATCCGCGCGGCAACCTTAGGTCCCACGCCTTGGGCCCTGGCCACATGAGCCTTGTCCTGCAGCGCCACAGCATTGGCGAGGTCCGCCACGGTCAACGAGCCGAGCACGGCCAGCGCCACCTTGGCGCCCACGCCCTGCACGGTCTGCAGCGCCCGGAACCAGGCGCGCTCATGCTCGGCGGCAAAGCCATAAAGCCGGACGCTGTCTTCGCGCATATGCGTCTCGATGGCGAGCGAGACCGTCTCGCCCACCGGCGGCAGCGCGGAAAGCTGGCGCGTGCCCATGGTAACCTCGTAGCCCACGCCACCGACGTCGATAATCGCCGTCGAAAATGAGACTGAATCCACGAGACCCGTCAGCTTGCCAATCATGACGCCGTCCTTTGGGCGCGGACCTCGGCGCGCGCAACAGCCTCTTCGAGCTTAGACCAGCTACGCGTATGGGCATGGGTGATGGCGATGGCGAGCGCATCGGCCTCGTCGGCACTATCGGGCTCGGCGCGCGGGAGCAGATATTTCACCATGGCGCGGATCTGGTCCTTGTCGCCATGGCCCGCGCCGATCACGGTCTTCTTCACCGCGTTAGGCGCGTATTCGGCGATGGTCAGCCCGGCGAGCGCCGGCACCAGCATGGCGATGCCGCGGGCCTGGCCGAGCTTCAGCGTGGCGGCGCCGTCCCGGTTGACGAAGGTCTGCTCGATGGCCGCTTCCTCAGGGGTCATCTGCGCCAGAACGCCAGAGAGTCCATCGAAGATCTGCCGCAGCCGCATCGCCAGGTTTTCCGCCGCGTCCGACGATACCGACCCGCAGGCGATGAAGCCGAGCTTCACCCCGTCCGTGTCGATCACGCCCCAACCCGTGCGCCGCAGGCCTGGGTCGATGCCGATGATGCGAATCGCGCCCCTCATGGGCGAATCGTAGCACAGCGCAGGGCGATGGCAGGACGCCCGCACCATCGAAAATCCCATCGAAAAGGGAACATACGGCATGTGAGAGCGTTGAGAGTCGCGAGTACGTGTCTATTCACCGGGCGCACAAGCGAAATGCGGCCGGGGGCCCGCCAAGCGTCTTGGAGCGCGCGTGTCTTAATGGGCGCGTATCTTGAAGGGGGAGAACCGGCATGGCCGGTGCAATGCGCGAGATCGTCGATCCTGTGGAGGTGGCCAAGGAGGGCATTGGTAGCTCCAGGCGCCTGATTGCCACCACGCTGGACGATCTCAGCAAGCATCATAGCTGGCTTGAGTCCTACCATCGCGACGAACGGCTGCGGGCCGAGCGCCTGCGCCGCCAGCGCCTGCTTGAGCGCCTCGCGCTCGTACGACAACGCGCGGTCAAAAAGACCAGACGGGGCGCCCGCGCCGCCTACACGGCAGGCCGTGTCCTGACGCGGCTGTCGAAGCGGCGCGCGCTGGCTTTCATGCTCTGGGCAACGCCACGGGCGCGTACGGCCTCCCGCCACGCAGCCGAGACGGCATCTGGGGCTTGGTCTTGGGTAACGCGGCGCACCCCCGAATTCACGCAGCGCGCAACCGATGCCGCAACGCTCGGCTTCCAATGGTCGGTGCAGGCCTCTGAGGAGGCTGGATACGTCTTCCGGTGGCATGTATCGGCCGCCTATGCCGAGGGGATGGCCGAACTCGTGCGGCGCGCCGCCCCCATGCGCCGAAGGGCGGCATCCGGACTGACCCGAATGCAGCTATGCGCACGGCGCGGACGTGCACTGGCACAACAGCAGCTTGCGGAGACAATCGCGGGATCTCAGTCTATCGCGCGCCTTCGACAGACGCTTCATCGCGGGACGATCCAGGGCCGGCTTATTAGTGCGCACGCGGCGGCGCAGGTCCGCCACCAGGCGATCCTGCTAGAGTTCGACCTCTCGGCGTGGATTATTCGCATCGTGCCGGAACTCCGCCGGCACCTGCAGGAATACATGCCGGGCACCGCCGTGCCAGCAAGACCCGCGACTGGACCCGCCGGCTGCGACTTGATCCTCCGGCCAACCACGGCACTTGCCTGCATCGCTCCAATCGGAAACCGACTGCCCGTGCCCTATCACGCTTAAGTTCGCGCGAACGCAAGACGACTGAGCATTCTACCGGTCGAGGAAGCGCGCCTTGAGGTCCTTGGTCCGGGTGGTCGTATGGTCGAGCAGGCCGAAGACGACGGCGTTGGGACTGCCCGTTCCGCCAAACCATTCATAGCAGACCGACTCGTCTTCCTCAAAACTCGGGCTCGTCACCAGAAGCCCGCATCCCACACTCACTGCCATCAGGAAAAAAACGCGCATCCGGATCCTCCCGCCCACAATCGATTGCGTTGCGCCACTATTCATCGCGTTGATGACAATTCTCAAGCGCTGTCTGTGTCCGGTGCTTCCGGCTCAGGCGCCTCGGGTAGAGAGACCGTCTGCAGCAGGCCGCCGGCTGGCCTGTTGACGATCTGGATGGCACCGCCCGCCCGCGTCACGATCTCATAGGCGATGGTGAGCCCGAGCCCGGCGCCTGGGATGTTCTGACGCCGTGCCGGATCGGCCCGGAAGAACGGCTCGAAGACCTGACCAAGCACCGCTTCGGGAATGCCCGGGCCGTCGTCTTCGATCGTCACCCGGCCTATCGTCCCATCGTCGGTCACGCCGACCCGCGCGCGCACCCCGTGGGTTGTCGCGTTGATGATAAGATTGCGCAAGGCGCGATTCAGCTTCAACCGGCTCACAAAAACGGTGACCGCCTGCGTACCCGCCAAGGTGACGTCGAAGCCCTGCTCCTTCAGATCTTTGCAGATACTCTCAACAAGCGTATCCAGCCGGAGCCGCTCTGGTGCCTCCGCGCCCATCTCCTCACGCACGAGCAAGATCGCGCTGTCGGCAATCCGTTCCAGCTCGTCGAGATCGTTGAGCCATTTTTCCCGCTCCTCTTCGTCGGGCACGAACTCGGCACGAAGCCGCATGCGGGTGATGGGCGTGCGCATATCGTGGCCGGCCGCCGCCACGAGCCGCATCCGGCTCTCCATCGCGCGCTTCAGCCGCGCCGAAAGAGAGTTGAGCGCGCGTGCAGTGGCGCGAACCTCCGCCGGACCCTTCTCGGACAGTTCCGGCATCACACCGTCAGGGCCAACTGACGCGACCGCATTCTCCAAGAAGACAAGAGGGCGCACCATGCGAATCGACACGAAAACCGCAACGGCCGTGGCGCCGACCGTAATGAGGAAGAGCCAGCGCAGAAGCGCCCACCAGGGCACGCCTTGGGGCGGCAGCCGCGTCATGGGCATGCCGAACCAGCCCCTATCTTCAAGCCGAATCCAGACATTCAGCGACCCCCGGCGCCATCGGTGCGTACGGGCGACGATCACGTCGATGTTGTGCCCTTGCTCCTCGAGCTTCTTACGCAAGGCCTTTGTCGTGCGGCGATAGGGATGCCCGCGCGGCTCGTCGAGAAGCTCGACCGAGCGAGGCGCCTTCGCCGCCAGGGCCGCGACCAAGGCCACCTGTTGCGCGGCGACATCGAGGGCCCGGCCGGACCGGGGCGGCGGCCCCAGCAGCAGGAACAGCACGAACGTCATCAGCGCCATGACCGAGACGATCGCGAGCACGAGCAGGATCGCGATTTTGACGCGAAGCGTGTTCACTCCGGACCGTCCTCGGAGTCGACCTTCACGGCGAGCTGATAGCCGCCGTTGCGCACCGTCTTGATGAACTGCGTACCCCTGCCGCCAAGCTTGCGCCGCAGCCGGCTGATCAGCACATCGATGGACCGGTCGAACCCGTCGCCCTCGCGCCCGCGCGTGAGGTCGAGCAACTGGTCTCGCGAGAGAACGCGTCCCGGCCGCTCCATAAAAGTGTTGAGGAGATCGAACTCCGCCCCGGTCAGCTCCACGTCGCCTTGCGGACCGGTGACACGGCGGGTCTGGGGATCGGCCATGTAGCCCTCGAACCGGTAGACCTTCTGCACCGGCACCTCGGCCGGGAAGTCGCCGCGCCGCCGCAAGACGGCCCGCACCCGGGCGATCAGCTCGCGCGGATTGAATGGCTTGCCGAGATAATCATCAGCCCCGATCTCTAGACCGATGATGCGGTCCACATCTTCCTTGAGCGCGGTCAGAAGAATGATGGGAACGTTCGAGCGGCTGGCTCTGAGGTCGCGGCAGGCATCGAGCCCCGATCCGTCCGGGAGCATCACGTCGAGTACGACGAGGTCCACGTGATGGGTCGCCAATTGCTCGTGCAGCTCCCGGCAACTGGCCGCCAACAGCACGCGGAACCCCTGACTCTCCACATAGCGGGCCAGGAGCTTCCGGATCTCGGGGTCGTCATCGACGACGAGAATGCGAGGAGGCGTTGTCATGGGAGCGTCTTCTAACCCCTCTCGGCGTCGCTCACGAGAGCGATGTTGTAACGAAAGCGCATGGCGGCGGCCCCAGCAATGTTTCGACACAAAATTGCCTGGTCCGGAAAGTTTCCGATACGCCCCAGACCTAGCACCGCAACGAATAGGGCTTACATCTCGGTACAGCTGCAACAGACAAGGATGTTAGTCACATGAAGCTGACCGAGACACTTGCGACGATCGCCGTTGCCGGCGCTTTGAGCGTGGCCGGGCTCGCAGCCGTCACCATGGCCGCCGGCCCCGACCGCGCTCTGGCCTATTCCGGGTCGCATGGCGATGGCCCCAAGGGCAAGATGTGCCAGCGCGGCAAGCACGGGAAACATGGCAAGCACGGGAAATACAGCCACCGTCCGCGCGGCCCTGAGCGTCTCGCAGAGCGCTTGGCCGCCATGGAGACGCAGATCGGCATTCGGGCCGACCAGCTTGACGACTGGCGCGACTTCACCGATGCGCTGCAGGCGACGATGAAGCCGTCGTTCAAGCGCCCCGCAGGTCCCGCCAAGATGGCGCCAGGCCAGACGGCGGAGCCGTTCTCGTTTGCCGAGGGACTTGCCAACCGCACGATCGAGCGCGCAGGCGAAGCCGAGAAGCTAAATGCGGCCGTCGCCAAGCTGCGGACCACGCTGACGCCCGAGCAGTTGGAAAAGGTCACGCAGATCGAGGACCGCTTCCGGGCCCGTATGGCACGCCACCATGGCTGGAAACACGGTGGCGGTAAGCACAGCAAGCCTGGTCCCTATGCTCGTCCGGCGCCGCAAGCCGCGCCTGATGGACCGGACGACGAGGACGACGACACTTAGACGTCACATGGGTTTCGGCTGCTCTCCTAGCCGAACCTCCTGGCCACCCTCCCCGATTGCGGCCAGGAACGCGAAAGGCGGGAGCCCCATGGATTCCCGCCTTTTCGTCGTGTCCAATTTGGATCTGGGGACCGGCTTGGTTCTTCGGGTCCTAGTTGGTTCGCCGGCTCCTATTTGGCAACCGGCATCGCCACGGCATTGGCGAACAACGCCTCACCCCATTTATGGAGCGCGTTGCCAAAATCAGACTCTGTGTGGATCGCCTTCCCCTTACGCGCCTCCCATTTGGCGCCATAGGTCTCGTAGGGGAAGTGTTGCACATAGTAGTCGCACGTCTCTTCCCAATGCTCGACCGACAGCGACTTGCCGTAGTGCTGGCAGTAGAGATCTGTCTCGACGGAGGTCATGCCCCGGGGCGTGCGCCCATCGCCCCCCGCAAAGCGGATGCCCTCGTGGTTGCGCCAAAACATGAGAATGTCGCGCTGCTCGGGGCCGTAGAAGCGACGGAAATCTATCAGCGCCTGGTCGGACGTGTAGGCGGCCTGATCCTCGGTCGTCAGATAGGCGTCAAACAGCCGGACCCGCAGCGCGTCGCAATCCTCATCGACCCTGCCGACAGTACCGCGCAAATCGCCGGTCACGCGCTCGTCCGGATCGAAACAGAACATCCAGTCATGCGGCAACTGCGCCCGCGCCATGTCGAGCAACAGCCCGCGATGACGCCCTTCGGCACGTTTGCGCGCATCGACGTTCCGCTCCCACTCCCGATTGGCAATGATCAGCGCGACCTTGGGGTGCGCCCGCAAAAGTTCGACCGTCTCGTCCGTGCTGGCGTCGTCATACGCGATAACCGCATCCACGTGTCTTGCGAGATAGTCCAGCGTGTCGGGGAGGATCAGCGCCTCGTTGCGCATCCGTGTCATGGCGACGATCTGATGGGTCTGACCCAGTAACGCCTCGTTGCCCACGATGACGGTCTCGGAGTCCCGAACCTGCCAAGTGCTTGTGTCCGCTGTCGTCATTCGCCGCCTAGGGATTAAATTGACTGAAGGTTTACTCTCTCACACGAAGAACCGGTCGATGATCGCCAAAATCCAGATCATGGTTGTAAAGGCGATCACGCAGAAAACCCCTGCCGAGGCCAGATCCTTGGTGACTTTGATGGCTTCGTGCCTTTCGGGGTGAACGTGGTTGCAGAGTCGCTCGATGGCCGTGTTGAGAAACTCGGCGGCGAGGAGCAGGACGAAGCTCCCCATCAACGCGGCCCAAACCCATAGATTGTCGGCAACAAAGATCGAGACCGGCAGGGCCGCGACTGTCAACGCCGCCTCTTGCTTGATAGCCGCTTCCGTCGCCAGCCCCTCGCGAAAACCGCCGAGCGTATTCTGGAAGGCACGGCCGATGCGAACGAGACCGCCTTTGCCGGGTAACGCAGTCTGTCCCTGTACAGGCCGGTGGGAGGCACCTTCGCGGGGGCCGGACATGGATCCTTGCCTTTCGCAGCCCTAGGCTGCCGTGAGCTTCTGCAGAGCCTCTTCAGATAAATCGAAATTCGCGTATACTTGCTGTACGTCGTCGGAATCTTCCAGCGCGTCGATCATGCGCAAGAGCTTCTCGCCGGCCATTTCGTCGATGGGCACTTCGAGCTTGGGGCGCCATAGGATTTGCAGCACCGCCGCTTCTCCGAACCGCTCCTCGAGCGCCTTGCCGACCTGATGCAGCTCATCGGGCGTGCAATAGACCGTGTGGCCTTCCTCGGTCGTCTCGACATCGTCACCACCGGCATCGATGGCCGCCTCCAACATGTCGTCGGCCGTCGCCTTCTCCGGAGCGAACTGGATGGCGCCCAGGCGGTCGAAATTAAACGACACAGCACCGGTTTCGCCGAGATTTCCGCCATGCTTTGAGAAGATGGAGCGTACTTCGCTTGCGGTGCGATTGCGGTTGTCGGTCAGCGCCTCGATAATGACGCCGACGCCATTCACACCGAAGCCCTCGTAACGGACTTCCTCGTAATTGTCGCCGCCCGCTTCTTGGCTCTTCTTGATCGCTCGGTCGATATTGTCGTTAGGCATATTCTGGGCCCGCGCCGCCTGGATCGCGGACCGAAGCCGCGGATTCATGGCCGGGTCGGGTATGCCCAGCTTCGCTGCCGTGGTGATCTCGCGCGCGAGCTTCGAGAAGACTTTGGCGCGCTTCTTATCCTGAGCCCCTTTCCGGAACTGGATATTCTTGAATTTGGAGTGGCCTGCCATGGCCTGTTCCCTAGTCGCTTCGCCCCTCAGCGGTCAAGTCCTTGGGGATTTGGTTGTAGCTTTGGGGGTTTGGCGGGCAAGAGGTGTTTAGGCAAAAATGAAGCCGCCCCGAAGGGCGGCTTCCTGATTTTCGTCGTCTGGGCCAATGGCCTAGAAGAAGATCATCCCACCAAGCAGGAACAGGTTGTTATCGTCGAAGCCCTGCGTGCGCCTCTCAAGGGTGTTCAGATCCTGGATATCCAGTTCCGTCACACCCATGTTTTGCCAGCGAGCGTAAACATGCATCGCAGCGGCGTCGATTTC
>NZ_JBAWCQ010000092.1:0-24248 GCF_049590335.1 Methyloceanibacter sp. | reverse complement strand
GCTCTGAAGACTGTTCATCCAGTATGATACGCACAATTCGGACTCTAAACTATGCCCGCGCTTGAGGTAATTCCAGCTCTGCCACAGACGGCGGCGGCGCGGCATGAAGCGCTTGTCGCGGTGCAGGACCGCGTGATTGTGCTCGTAGGCAAAGGTCCCAAGCAGCGACTGCTCCTTCGGCGTGGGGTCGGAAAGCATGTTCAACGCTTGATCCGCATGCGCTGCAATCACCACATGATCGAACATGCGGACCACGCCCCGTGCATCTTCGACGTGGACGCAAGACCGGGCGCGCCCGACCCTGCGGACCGGCGTTCCAATGGCGGCTTGAATGTCGCCGTCCTCAAGCAGATGCTGGACATACGTCCTGCTACCGCCGGCAACCGATTTCCACGCGGGACGGCCCACTGCCTGAAGCATGCCGTGATTGGCGTAGAAGTTGAGGAAGGTGGCCGCCGGAAAGTCGAGCATGCCGACCATGGGCGTCGACCAGATAGCCGCGCCCATGGGAAGAATGTGGTCTTCGATAAAGGCGTCCGAATAGCCTTCCGCCTCGAGGAATGCGCCGAGCGAGGTATCGTCCGGATGGCGCTCCAGTGCATGCTGCGCGGTACGGAAGAAA
This sequence comes from Methyloceanibacter sp., assembly GCF_049590335.1. Lineage (GTDB taxonomy): Bacteria > Pseudomonadota > Alphaproteobacteria > Rhizobiales > Methyloligellaceae > Methyloceanibacter. The sequence goes on along the minus strand of NZ_JBAWCQ010000092.1, from coordinate 23,626 downwards.
CGGAACATGTCGGACACCAGGCGCCAGTGGCGCCGGTTGAAGAGGTTCGTGACCTGACCGAACAGACCCGGGCCGCTGCCGGCATATTCGAACGCGCCGTCATTTGCCGAGACCGCGAAAGTCATGTCGGTCGGCACCGTGCTGACGTCGAGATGGGCGAAGAGTGCGGTGAGGTTGGGGTAGTTCAGCTCATTGAAGACGATGAAGCCCGTATCGACGGGCACCGCGCCATCGGCGGTCAACACAGTCGATGTATGGGTGTGCCCGCCAAGCCTGTGATCCTGCTCGAACAGCGTAACTTTATGGCGCTTGGAAAGAAGCCAAGCAGCCGAGAGGCCGGAAATGCCTGATCCGATAACGGCAATGTTGAGAGGAGGCATAATCACCATGAAGCTTAAGGGATGTGCAAGCGCTACGCGCCGCCTGGCAGATTGGATCACTCTAAAGAGTAGATTGTTCAAGCATACCTTGTTCAGACACTCTAAGCACTATCCGCCGGCCAAGGTCCTCGTGGCCCCGTAGCCGAAAAGCGCGGCCGTGCCGGTAAGGGCCGTGCCCCAAGCGATATCCACGATTGTGACCGTCGGGTTCCAGCCTTTTAGCGTGGCGAGATTGGTCATGTCGTAAGTGGCGTAGGTGAAGAAGCCGAACAGCGCGCCATAGAGCAGCGCGGTCTTCCACGACCCGGACTGCAGCGCGGGCGCCACTGCGAAGATGACAACTCCCGCGACGAACACGAGATAAAACCCGACCGCAGCGGCCAGGTTGAAGTTCTCGAGCAGCAGCGGGCCGATCTCCCGCTGGTAGAAGGTCTTGGCGACGTATCCAAGCCAGATGAAGTCGAGTACGAGGAAACTGAGCGCGGTAGCCACATAGGCAACGGCATAAGTCATGCGAGGATCCCGAGATGTTGTCCGTGCACTTTGTACGGAAGATCACTCAATCCGGATCACCGCGCGGTTCAAGTCCGAGCCAGGCACTGACCTAGCGCCGCGGGGCGTCCTCGTCATCCGGGGGCTCATCCTCAAGCGCACGATAGGCGGCGCCATCCAGATCCTCGAACTGACCCGAACGCAGGGCCCACAGAAAGGCGCCAAGGCCTAGTCCGCCGAGAATGAGGGCCGCCGGAACGAGCCAGGCGAGAGCCGTCATGCGCGTTTACCTCCCGCGAGCCGCGTTGCGTTGAGCGTCACCAGAATGGACGAACTCGACATCACGATGGCCGCGATCAACGGTGTCACAAATCCCCCCATCGCAAGCGGGACACAGATCGCATTGTAGACCAGGGCGACGCCGAAATTCTGGAGCGCCATACGTCGAGCGCGAGAGCCCGTGTCGACGGCCTCCGCCACGGAGGAAAGCGCACGCCCCTGGAAAATGAAATCGGCGGCCCGCTGGCTGATATCGGCGGCCGTCGCCGGCGACATGGACGCGTGGGCGGCCGCGAGCGCGGGCGCATCGTTCAAGCCGTCGCCCACCATGAGGACCTTGCGGCCCTCGCTCGCGCGATCTTCGAGCCAAGCGATCTTGTCCGCCGGCTTCAGCTCGCCCAGGAATACATCGATGCCCGCGTCTTGTGCCGTGCGGGCGACCACCGTCTCTCGGTCTCCGGATAGAAGCGCGACGGCAAAGCCGCGCGCCTTCAGCACGGCGATGGTCTCGGCCGCGTCGGGGCGCAGCCGGTCGGCAAAGCAGAAGAGGACAGGCGCGTCTTCCCCATAACGATACCAAACTTCGGCCGTATTTCCGGCCGTCTTCTTCACTCCGCACCAGGCGGCGGACCCAAGACGTTCCTCCCCGCGCGACGTCCGAACCAGAAGCCCCTCGCCCGGCGTCTCCTCAACGTTCCTTGCGACTTCGACGGTCCCGAGCCGCTCCTCGGCGGCGGCGACAAGGGCGCGGGAGAACGGATGACGGCTCCCGCTTGCGAGCGACGCGGCGGCGGCGAGCGTGCCGGCCGGAACAGCCTCGGCGTCCAGAAGCTGAGGCTCCCCCAGGGTCAATGTGCCGGTCTTGTCGAAGACGACCGCATCAACCTCCGCGATGCGCTCGAGCCCATCGGGCACCTTGACCATGACGCCGCACTTGAACAGCCGCGATGCCGCAGCGATCTGAACGACAGGGACGGCTAGCGCGAGCGCGCACGGGCAGGTGATGATAAGCACGGCGATCGCGTAGGTGAGTGCGGTTTGCCAGGACGCCCCGAACCCGAGCCAGCCGATAAAGGTTACGAGCCCCAACCCGTGTACGGCCGGCGCATAGATTTGTGCCGCCCGGTCGGCGAGCACACGATAGCGGGCCTTCCCCTGCTCCGCCGCCATCATCAATCGGCTGATCTCGGCGAGCAGCGTGGCATCGTCCGCCGCGGTGACCTTGATCTCAAGGCTGCGAGTCAGGCTCAGCGACCCTGCGTAGATTTGCGTCCCATCCGCGACGGCCGCCGGCATGGTCTCGCCCGTGATCAGGCTCTGATCGATCTCGCCGGTTCCGCGCACGACAACCCCATCGGCCCCGACGCGCTCCCCGACGGCGACCAGGATCCGATCGCCCGGGCGCAGCGCATTAGCCGGGACCTTGCTTTGGCTGCCGTCCTCGGTAATGACGGTCGCGATCCCGCTTTGCAGGCTTAAGAGATTCTGGGCCTCACCACGCGCACGGACCCGCAAAGCCTCGTCTAGATAGCGGCCGACTAGAAGAAAGAAGAGAAGCATAACCGCCGCATCGAAATAGACCTGCTCGCTCGCCTGCATGGTCTGGTAGATGCTCATGCCCGTCGCCAGGATGATCGCGAGCGAGATCGGCACATCCATATTGAGGCGGCGGCCCTTCAGCGCCGCAAAGGCGGACACGAAGAACGGCTCGCCCGCATAGATGATTGTGGGCAAGGCAATTAGCGCTGATAGCCAACGGAACATCTGCGCGACCGCCGGATCCATGTCGCCTCCCTCGCCGGACCAAACCGCGATGGAGATGAGCATGATGTTCATGGCGGCAAAGCCGGCCACCGCGACGCGCCTGAGCAGATATCTTTGGCGCTGATCTCCGCGATCCTGCTTGGAGGCTTCGAGCGGCGCCGCTTCGAACCCAACCCGGTCCAGCGCAGCAATGACGTCGGCCTCGTTTGTCGCGGCGGAGTCGTAAGTGACGGTCACCCGCTTCGCGGCGAGGGACGCGCGCGCTGCTTGGACGCCATTGACCCGCATAGCCGCACGTTCGACGGCCCGTAGGCAGCCGCCGCAATGCATGTCCTCCACCGCGAGGATCATGGTCGAAGGGTCGGCCGCAGCATTTTCTTGCGCATGCGGATCAGACTCATTGAGAGGCGCAGCGTCCTTGAACGGCGCCGCGTCTTTGAACTGCGAGGTTGGGACCTCCGTCATGACCCGTCGGCGACGATCAATCGCTTTTTCAGCCGATAGACCGGTGCACCGCCCTCCTGTTCAGACGACTCGACACTCAAGACCCAATTCCCCGGGTCAAGCGTCACGTCGGAGACGTACACGCCTTCAGCCCATTCGCGGAAGGTGACGACGCGGTCCTCATGATTGATGGCCGGGCGTCCAAGCGTCCCCGTCAGCGCGAGCCCCGAGACGGGCGCCGCGGACGTATCGGTGAGGCGCAGGGTGAGTCGGCCGGCGCTCTCGTCATACTCCGCCCGCCCGGCCCAGCCCTTGGCGGCCTGGCGCTGGGCCTCGGCAATGGTCTCATTGTAGTTGAGACCGCTGCGATAGGGGTTCGGGCGGTCGCCGCCGCTGAACGTGGACACGGCGTAATAGACAAGGAATCCATTGGCCACGAACATGATGCCAAAGAAGATGGCGAGGCCGAGAAGCACATGGCGTCCCGTCACGCCGCGCGGGAAAGGCCCGGCCGCCATCATCGGTTCGACCTGCGCTTGGGCGGTCCCTGGAAGGTCGCATCGTGCTCGGTGCTCTCACCCGTCGCGATGTTGGTCACCACAAATTTGAAGGGACTCGCCTGGCCGGGTAGTGCACGGACACCCGTCTTGTCCAGGGCGACGTATAGCTTGACTGATTTCAGCTTGTCCGGCGGGACCGGCACGACGCCACCCTCATGGCCGATCATCTGGACGGTAGCGCCAGGCAGCCCATCTACGCCGAGTTTGAAGGCACGTGGAACATACTGTTTGTTCAGGATCTTGATCTCATAGCCATTACGCACGCCCCCGTCGGAAAGTTTGACGTAAAGCGGATTGCGATCATGTAGGACACTCACCCCAAGATCAGGGCGCATGACGAGCGCGACGACCATAATAAGCCCGACAAGCGCAATGGCTCCTGCGTAAAGCAGGACGCGCGGTCGGAACAGCCGCAAGGCCTCGGCGTTCTCCGCGCCGGCATCGAGATTGCGGATCGTGTCATAGGCAATCAGGCCACGTGGTCTGCCGACCTTGTCCATGATGGCGTCACAGGCATCAATGCACAGCGCGCATTGGATGCACTCGAGCTGCGCGCCTTCGCGGATATCGACGCCGGCGGGACATACCGCGACGCATTGGTTGCAGTCGATGCAATCGCCCCGGCCCTCCCACGACTGACCGGCCTTATGCGGCCCTTTAGGCTCGCCGCGCCAAGAACGGTAGGAAATCAAGAGGGAGTCGCGATCGAACATCGCGCCCTGGATGCGCGGCCAGGGGCACATATAGATGCACACCTGCTCGCGCGCGATTCCGCCAAGCACATAGGTCGTCAGCGTAAACAATCCGATGAAGAGGTAGGCCACTGCCGGTGCATCAAACGTCACGAGCTGCTTGGCCAGGGTCGGCGCATCGGCGAAGTAGAACACCCAGGCCCCGCCCGTGGCGACTGCGATCAAGAGCCACGTCAGATGCGTGATCCCCTTCTTCCGGAGCGTTTCGAACGACCAGGGGTGCTTGTCGAGCCGCAGGCGCGCATTGCGGTCTCCTTGCCAGAAGCGCTCCACGGCGATCATCAGATCCGTCCAAACGGTCTGAGGACAGGTGTAGCCGCACCAAACGCGCCCTGCTACGGAGGTGACGAGAAACAGCGCAAGCGACGCCAGCACCAGCAAGCCGGTGATATAGTAGAATTCCTGCGGCCAAATCTCGAGAAAGAAGAAATAGAAGCGTCGCGCAGGCAGATCGATTAAAACGGCTTGGTCGGGCAGATACGGTCCGCGGTCCCAGCGTACAAATGGCAGCAGATAATAGATGCCGAGCGTGACTGCCATGACGATCCATTTGATCGTCCTGAAGCGGCCATGGGCCTCTTTTGAGTAGATCTTAGTCCGGCTAGCGTAGAGCTGCGCTCCCTCACCTGAGGAAGACACGCCGCCGCCGCCCAACTCGACATTTGCCATCTTTATCCCAAGCTACTGTCGGACGTTATTGTCCTCCGCCCAAGGAGTGCACGTAGATCGCAAGCTCCTTGATCGTTGCCGGATCCAGGCGCTCTTCCCAAGCTGGCATCATACCAGCGCGGCTGCTGTAGATCGTTTCGACGATAGTCTCCTTAGCACCACCGTACAGCCAGAGCTCGTCTGTTAGGTTGGGTGCGCCGAGGGCCTGGTTGCCCTTGCCGTCCGGTCCGTGACAAGCCGCGCAGTTGGTCGCAAATATCTCCTGGCCGCGCGCCGCGGCCTCATCGTCTTCCGCATTGCCGGACAGTGACATCACGTACTCGGCCGTGTCGGAGATCTGGTCGCGTTTCAGCATGCCCAGCTGACCGAAGGCCGGCATCATGCCCGCACGTGTCTTGGGATCTTCGGCGCGAATGCCATACTTAATGGTCTGGTGAATGGCGTCCAGCGAGCCGCCCCACAGCCAGGCATCATCACGCAGGTTCGGATATCCGACCGCACCTTGTGCGCCACGGCCATGGCAGGGTGCACAATTGTCCCCGAAAGCGGCCTCGCCGCCAGCAAGGGCGAAGTTGAATAGCTCGGGGTCGGCCTTGATCGAATCCATATCGGCCGCGGCGATCTTGTCGCGGAACACCGCCTTCTCTGCATGCGATGCAGCCACGTCCTTGGCCACCTGATCCCGCTGGCTGTAGCCGATCCAGCCTTTCGAGTAGGACGAAACGGTCGGCCACGCTGGATAGACGAGCCAATAACCGATGGCCCAAACGATCGTGGCGTAGAGGATGTAGAGCCACCATTTGGGCAGCGGCTGATTGAGCTCTTGGATACCGTCCCACTCGTGACCGGTGGTCCCGACCTCCTCCGGGGTATTGGCTTGCTTCTTGGCCATGGCTCAGCTGTCTTTCTCGTTATCAGAGTCTGGGTCGTCTTCCAGGGGCAGCTTTGCTGCCTCGTCGAAGCGCTTTTTGTTGCCGGGCCAAAACGCATAAACCACGACACCGGCAAACAGTACGATGAAGAAGATGAGCGCAGCTACTTGGCTGATCGAAGCGACTTGTTCGTATTCCATCGTCCGGTCCTCACCTCAGATTGGGGCCGGCTTCGTCGAAGCTGGCGAAGTCGACGAGTGTTCCAAGCATCTGCATATACGCGACCAAGGCATCCAGTTCGGTGACCTTCTCCGGATCGCCGTCGAAGGACCGCGCCTGCGCTTTCGGATAGCGCGCAAGCAGCGCCGCCACGTCCCCCGAGTCTTTTCCAGCCTGTGCCTCAACGTCGGCTTTCGCCGCTTCGATCATCTCGTCCGTATACGGGACGCCGACGGTCGCATTTGTCTTCAGCTGATCCTGGATGTCATCATAGTCCAGCTCACGCTCTGCCAGGAACGGATAGCCCGGCATCACCGATTCCGGAACGACAGAGCGCGGGTCTATCATGTGGGCTCTGTGCCATTCGTCGGAATATTTTCCGCCAACGCGCGCGAGGTCCGGCCCGGTGCGCTTGGAGCCCCACTGGAACGGATGGTCGTACATACTCTCCGCGGCCAAGCTGTAGTGGCCGTAGCGCTCGACCTCGTCTCTGAGAGAGCGGATCATCTGGCTGTGGCACAGATAGCAGCCCTCGCGGATGTAGATGTTGCGGCCGGACAATTCGAGCGGCGAGTAAGGCCGCATGCCTTGAACCTTCTCGACCGTCGAACTCAACCAGAACAACGGCGCGATTTCGATCAGGCCGCCGATGCTCACCACGATCAAGATGCCAACGAGCATCAGCATCGGGCTCTTCTCTAAGACGTCGTGTTTTCCCCAGCTCATTGGCCCCTCCCTATTCCGCCGGCGCCGTGTATTCGCCAGGCCGGAACTCAGGAGCCGCAGCGACAGACGGTTGATCGGTCGCATCGACTGGCTGATCGCCACGTGCCGTGCGCCACAGATTGTAAGCCATCAAGAAAGAGCCAAGTACGAAGAGCAGTCCGCCAACGGCCCGGATAATGTAAAACGGGTGCATGGCCTCGACCGTCTCCACGAAGGAGTATTCGAGGAAGCCGAGAGAGTCATAGGCCCGCCACATCAGCCCTTGCAGGATGCCCGATACCCACATGGACGTTATGTAGAGCACAATGCCGAGCGTCGAGATCCAGAAGTGCCACTCAACAAGGCGCTGCGAATAGAGCGCCTTGCGGTGCCACAGCCATGGCACGAGGCAATAGAGAGCGCCGAAGCTGATAAACGCGACCCAGCCTAGCGCCCCGGAATGCACATGCCCGATGGTCCAATCGGTGTAATGCGACAGCGAGTTGACTGACTTTATGCTCATTAGCGGGCCTTCGAAGGTCGACATCCCGTAAAAGGCCACGGCCACGATTAGCATGCGGATTACCGGATCTGTCCGAAGTTTGTCCCAGGCACCAGATAGCGTCATGAGGCCGTTGATCATGCCGCCCCAGGATGGCATCCACAGGATGATCGAGAAGGTCATGCCAAGCGTCTGCGCCCAGTCAGGCAGGGCTGTGTAATGGAGATGATGCGGGCCCGCCCAGATATAGATGAAGATCAGAGACCAGAAATGGACGACCGACAGGCGGTACGAATAGATGGGCCGCTCGGCGCGTTTCGGCACAAAATAATACATCATGCCGAGGAATCCGGCCGTCAGGAAGAAGCCCACAGCGTTGTGGCCGTACCACCACTGGGTCATGGCATCCTGGACACCCGAATAGAGGATGTAGCTCTTGGTACCCAGCAGCGACACCGGCACCGCCAGATTGTTGACGATGTGCAATATGGCGACGGTGACAATGAACGCGAGGTAGAACCAGTTTGCCACGTATACGTGTGGCTCTTTACGTTTGGCGACGGTCGCGATGAAGACGAGGAAGTAGACGACCCAAACAGCGGTCAGCCACAAATCCACATACCATTCCGGCTCAGCGTATTCCTTGCTTTGCGTGACGCCAAGCAGATAGCCGGTGGCCGCCAGTACGATGAAGAGCTGGTATCCCCAGAACACGAACCATGGCGACCACTTGCCCGCGAGCCGCGCACGACAAGTCCGCTGCACCACGTAGAACGATGTTGCGATGAGCGCATTACCGCCGAACGCAAAAATCACCGCCGAAGTATGGACCGGCCGCAAGCGCCCGAAACTGGTCCAGGGCAGATCAAAGTTTAGAGCAGGAAAAGCAAGCTGCCAGGCGATGATGTCGCCCACTAGAAAGCCGGCAATTCCCCAGAAAACCGTGGCGATAACGCCGGCCCGGATAACACCGTCCGCGTAGCCGCTCGTGTCAGCGGGCTCGCGTCCCTCGACGAACAGCGTGAGCATATAAAGGAGCGCGAGACCCGATGCACCGAGCAAGAGACAGCCATGAAACTTCATGGCCGGATCTGCGCCCGCTATGGCGAGGACAAGCCCAAGAATAACAAGGAAAGCGGCGGCCCCAATCGCGAGAATGTCCGACAGCGCTTTCCATTCATCCCGTTGCGTTGTTGCGGCCATGTTTCCAACCCCTCGATCTCAAGCCTTGTCCAGGTCTTGCCAAGGGCTCAAGCGGCGGTGCCGAGTCCCCGGAAAATTCGCCCCATCCGCATCAAACCGCGCGGTTCATTACCGTATCGTTACACGCCGACCGTCGGGCTGCTACCTTGATACAGCGCAAGCTTAAGCGATCTGACGCAAAGTTTGATTGTTCCGTCCTCCACCTACTTGCTGCGCAAACTCATGATGTAGGCCGTCACATCTTCGAGTTCGGACTTGGTGATCGGAATCACCGGCATCGGATGCTTAGGTATGACGATGCGCGTCATGATCGCGCCTTCGGTTTGATTGGGCTTATTGGCAATCGCGGCAAAGCTCGGAACATCCGCAACGGCTTTGGTCTGCCGGTCCGAAACCAGATGGCAGTTGGTGCAGACGCGCTCGGCCAGCGCCTTGCCGCGAGCGGGGTCCGGCTGACTTGTGACCGGCCCTTGCGTCCGCGCGGCCGAGCCAAGCCCGAGAATGAGCACAAAGGCTAAAAGCGCACTGCCACCCAGCGATACTCGAAACCCCCAAAGCCTCATGTCGCCATGGCCTCGAGTTTGGATATGTCGAGCACCGTCACTTGCCGGGCCGACTCGAGCTTGATGATGCCTGCGTCTTTCAGTTCGGCGAACATCCTCGAAACCGTCTCTAGCGTGAGGCCGAGATAGTCCGCGATGTCGTGGCGCGGCATCGCGAGATGCAGGGAGCGGTCCGAACCCGTCCGGCGAGCCATCTCTATAAGAAATGCCGCGACCCGCTCCAGCGCATTCCTCCGGCCAAGGAGAAGCAAGTGATCCTGAGTCTGCCTGAGCCCGACCATGGTGCGGTTCAGCAGTTCGTGCACGAAACCGGTCGACGATGTGGCGCTCAACAGGCTCTGCCATTTATAGGCGAGAACCTTGACCGGCCCGATCGCCTCGGCGGAAACGTGGTGCATATCGTCCAGTTCGAAACCGAACATGTCGCCGGGGAGGTGAAACGCACTAATCTGCCGGCGCCCGTCCGGCAGAAGCTTCGACACGCGAACCACGCCGGAAACGATCTTGTACACGTATCCCGCCGCCTCGCCTTCGGCGAAAATCTCACTGTTGCGCGCGAAATTGAGCGGGACGCTCGATGCTTGAAAGTCGTCGTCGAGTCGCGGCCGCGGGGGAGTCACCGACACGGGCGGCGTTTGGGTCTGCGGGAAGTCGAGGACGGGATGTGGCGTCAGCATGATAACCCCCGAAAGGTTCAATTGACTGACGTCAGATTTAGCGATGATTGCGCGCGGCCTAAATTCGGGCCGGTTCCCTAAGGGAAACTACGTAGGCGGATGGAGATCAGGAGGACCGCATGGGCTGGCTTGAAGGCCCATTCTTTTCAATCACTTGCCGGATGGTCTCCAGCATGACCCCGCCAAGGATCGGCTTTTCGAGGACTTCCGTGACCCCGCCGGTCCTAGCTTTGGCAAGGAGCCGCTCGGTTTTCTGGGACACCATGAGGATAACCGGGACACAGGGATCGCAGGGAAGCTTTGATTCGCCAACCTCCGCGACCCGCGAAAAGACGTCCTGGTCCAGCACCAGGCAGGTGCCGTGGAGATGGGGTGCCCGCAGAATAGGAGATAGCGCGTGCTCGTCGCAGAAACGTGTCTCATAGCCCTCGAGCTCCAATGAAAATCTTAGGCTATCCGCAAGCATGCCATCGCGAACGGCGATCAGAACGGTTCCAGACTGGCTCATCTGCTTCTTCCCCAAACATTGGCCCTCGCCCAGCGGTTCACCGCAGCCTTTGAGAACAGTCTATGTGTCGCGAGGCATACGACCTTGAGCCACGTCAAATCGGGTGTGTGCCCGGGAATTGCGCGGGTGCGGCCCTATTTGGAAATGCCGGCGGGAGGGGGGACGTGGGCCAGAACAGCCATGCGAACCAGCTCGGGCAGACTCTTCGCCTGCATCTTGGTCATCACGTTTGCGCGGTAGACCTCTACCGTTCGCGGGCTGATGCCATACACGGCGGCGATGACTTTGTTGGCCTGCCCCGCGACCAGGCCTTCGAGAACCTGACGCTCGCGCTCGGACAAGGTTGCAAGGCGGCTGAGCACCTCCGGCAACTGGCCATCGTTCTCGCCGCCCGCCTTGTCAAGCGCGGCTTTAACGGCCTTGAGCAACACTTCCTCTTCGAAGGGCTTCTCGATGAAGTCCACGGCGCCGGCCTTCATGGCCTCGACGGCGAGCGGAATGTCGCCATGACCCGTGATGACGATCGCCGGAAGCAAGGGCATTCTGTCCTTGATCCGGTTCAAAAGCTCGATGCCCGTCATCTCGGGCATGCGGACGTCCGTGACGAGACAACCGCACAAAGACGGATCCAGGGATTCGAGAAACACTTTTGCTGACTCGTAGAGCCGTATGGGTAGCCCCACCGAACCAAGCATGAAGGCCAAGGACTGACGAACGGCCTCGTCGTCATCGACGATATGCACGACGGCGTTGACGGGCATCAGACCTTGTCCTCGCTTCTGACGGGCTCCAGCGTGAACCGGAAAATCGTGCCCCCTCCGGGGTTCGGCTCGACCCACATGCGCCCTCCATGCGCCTCGACCAGGCGCTTGGAAATCGACAGCCCCACTCCCATGCCGTTGGACTTGGTTGTCACAAAGGGCTGGAACAGTTGCTCGGCGATCTTGTCCGAAATGCCGCTCCCGGTGTCGGCGATCGAGATCTGTACCATGGGTTCGCCGGTTTCATCTGTATCGATGGAGGTCCGTGCCGTGGAAACCAATAGGACTTTCGGGTCGCGCCCCTCCATCGCCTCGATGGCATTGCGCATGAGATTCAGTACAACCTGCTGCACCTGAACCTTGACGACCATCACGTCGGGGACGGACGTATCGAGCTGAAAGCTCGCCTTCACGCCCTCGTCCTTAGCGTCGATCAGCGCCAGTGCGCTTGTCTCCTCGACAAGATCGTTGATGTTTTCCCGGTGCCGCACGGTTTCATGGTTGGTCACGAAGTCGCGGAGCTGCCGAATAATCTCGGCGGCACGCAGCGTCTGCTTGGTAGTAGCCGCGAGCGCATCGCGAACCATGGTGACCTTCTTGTCTTCAATGGATTCAAGCAGCCGATTGCACCCTTGCAGATAGTTGGAAATCGCGGTCAAGGGTTGGTTGACTTCATGCGCAAGGGTCGAGGCCATCTCACCCATTGCAGTCAAGCGTGAAAGCCGCGCCAGCTCAGTCTGTAGGTCCTGCAACTGCTTCTCGGTTCTTTGGCGTTCGGTAAGGTCACGGACAAAGCCCGTGAAGAATCGCTGCTCGCCAGATTTCATCTCCGCGACCTCGAGCTTCATGGGGAATGTCGACCCATCCTTGCGCGCCCCGGTCACCACGCGGTCGAAGCCGATGATCCGCTTCTCACCGGTGCCGAGATAGCGTGAGATATAGCCGTCGTGCTCCTCGCGGAATGGCGAGGGCATTAGAACCGACACATTTTTCCCGGCTACATCGACTTCCCGGTGGCCGAAAAGGCGTTCGGCCGCAGCGCTGAAGGAGCGGATCATACCCGTCTCGTCGATGACTACGGTCGCATCGGGGACCGTGTCCAAAATCGAGCGCAAGTGTGCCTCACGCGAGCGGACCTCCCTGGCGCTGCGGCGGCTGCGCAAACGTGTCCTGCGCAGCAACTCGCCCAACCATGCAATCCCGACCCCGACGCCTGCGAAGACCCCAACCTCAGCCAGGGCCGGGACGGTGAAGTCACCACTCGGAATCAAGGCAAAACCGATAGTAGCTGACAGAGCGGTCGCCAGCAGACCGGGGCCGAACCCGCCAAAGCCTGCTGCGATCGCAAGACCGGGAATAAAGATGAGAAACGAAGCGCGCCCTTCGAGCCATGGATAAAGACCCCAGGCGAGGCATGCCATGACCACAACAGCTGCTACCGCGACGCCATAGTGGGTGGCGCTCGTTGCCGGGTCGATAATCGTGCTCCGCAGCCGCTCTATCGAGCCCAGGCGCCGTTCTTTCGTCAAGGGTCCATGCATCGCAAGGACATTACCATTTTCGCGCCCCAGACCTAGGCTGAGCGTGACTGTAGCTCTTGCGGCTGGCGATCGAAAATCTCCCCTCGATGCCCGGCCAGACCGTTAAGCAGTAGGCCTCGCGAACACAACAGGATGATGCGGCTTGCGCAAGCCATGCAATGGATCGGCTCGGTCAATCAGATGGAGCGATGTGGGAGGTCCAGTCTAGCATGGCAACGAATCAAGGCTCGCGGAGGGCCTTAGGGGTATCCAGGCCGTAATGGACGAGCCGGTCCCAAGCTTCTTCGGCCGTATCGACGAATTCTAGCAAGTCGGTGTCCTGCGGCTGAATTGTACCAAACGCCACCAGGGCTTCAAAATTGATGACCGCTTGCCAGTACTCGCGCGAAAACAGGATTACGGGGATCGGCGCCATCTTCTGCGTCTGCTTCAGGGTTAGCACCTCGAAAAGCTCGTCGAGGGTGCCAAGACCGCCTGGAAAGATAGCCAACGCAGTGGCGCGCATGGCGAAGTGCATTTTCCGGATAGCGAAGTAGCGGAAGTGGAACGTCAGTTCCGGCGTCGTATACTGATTGGGTGGCTGCTCCTCGGGCAAGTCAATGTTGAAGCCGATGCTCGGGGCCCCGGCATCCATGGCGCCCCGGTTGGCGGCCTCCATGATGCCGGGTCCGCCGCCGGTGACCAGCACATTGCGCCGCGCGCCGTTTGTTGCTCGCGCCCCACCGCGCTCCGACACGATCCGTCCGAAACGCCGCGCCTCCGCATACCACGCAGAAAGGTCAAGCTGCTGTTCTGCAAAGGCAAGGCTCTCAGCACTTTCTGCCTGCCTCACGGCGGCTTCGGCATCCTCCGGCGAGTGGAGAAGGTGACTGCCGAACACGACGACAGTCGAGACAATCTCCTTTTCTGACAGCACGAGATCGGCTTCCAAGAACTCCTGTGCAAGGCGTAAGGGGCGCGCATCGTCACCTTCGAGCCCTTCGGTTGCCTCCAAGGCCAACAGGTCGCGTAACACCTTTTCCCGGCCGGGCTCGGGGGTCCCGGCGATCCGCGCCCATAAGGCGTTCTCTTCGTTGCGGCAGGCGTCTTGCTGCTTGGACATCTACGATCGGCTGGGGTTCCATTGGCAGGTGATGACCGCAACACCACGGGGGCAGTGTCGGGTGCTAGTCGACCTTTTTTGCGGCAACCGCGCTGGTGGGCTTTTCCGTCATAGCCGTCCCAGGACGGAAGGCGGTCTTCATATACCCGTCGCCGTCCTGGCTGAGCTTGGTGATCCAACCAGTGGTCCATTTGATCACGGCAGCACCGCCGTCCGCCGACCAAGTCCCTTCTAAGACCGTGCCGTGTTTCTCACCCGTGGCCTTGCCGTCTCCCGACAAAGCGATGGTGAAGGCATGGCCCTTGGAATCCTCGGTGAAGTATTTGCCCGCCCAGTCGCCGGCTAAACTGACGCCGATACTCATCAGTGTCAGACCCGCTGCCGCGACAAAGCCCAGAACCCATTTATTCTTTCTCATGGCCGCACCTTCTAGGAGCTTCTTGTTGATTCCACAAATGCCATTTCATCAGAGCACGGTCGATGCAAAGCGACCCTAGCGCGACTTGGTCTTTTTGCGCCGGTTGACCTCTCGCTGGCTGACTTCGCCGGACTGAACCAATGCTCGGACACAAGATTTAGACAGCTGGTCGCCGTGCCGATTCATGCAGTTCCGTAAGGCGTTCGTTTCGAGCCCGTACTCCCCGCAATACTTCTTGTAGTCCGCCCGGCAATATTTCCGTACCGCTTCAGAATAGGCGGAGGCATTGGCCGCACTTACCTGGGCTACGCTTAGAAGGATCGCGCTCGCGACGCAGAGGGTCAAAGCAATGATGACGAAACGGTCCATACTACGGTAATGCCCCAGCTTGTATTCATGAAACCTACATTTAGGTCAGCATACCGCAATGACGCCGATCAAGGTAGCGCCGCCTTCCCAGGCGCCATCTGCAGGATGGCGCGGATGCTGCACCCGCCTTCAACCACACAAATAGGGTGGCAGTTGCAGTGCGCCATGTTCATTGCTCTGTGCTAGACCCGGAGTGGGGCGGACAGGTGCGAGGGGCTTCCATGGGGCAAGCAGGCGGCGAGGCAGATAACCACTCCGAGTTCTGGCTGGCTGTTGTGGCGGCTTGTGCGGGCGCCTTCGTTGTGGCCTACAACACGACAGCGGTCATGACGGCTTTGCCGGCCATCAGGTCGAGCCTGGATCTCAATGTCGATACACTCCAATGGGTCATCAATATCTATATGCTCTCGGCAGCGGTAACACTCGCGGCCATGGGGCATTTCGGCGACACGTTCGGCCTGACGCGCCTATTCGCGATCGGCCTCGGCCTGTTCGGGCTCGGCTCGATCACGATCGCGCTGTCCGGAGACGCGGTAATTTTGCTGGCGGGACGGAGCTTACAGGGGCTGGGCGTGGCCGCCTTGATGTCGATGTCCGTGGCGCTGGTCAGCGTGTCGACGCCCCCGGAAAAGCGCGCCTTCGCGCTCGGAATTTGGGCCGCGACCGTCGCCATGGGATTTGCCCTCGGGCCGCTCATCGGCGGCACCTTGACGGATATTATCAGTTGGCGCGCCGTCTTCGTGCTCGACTTGATTATCTTGTCGATCGCGGGGTTCCTGTGTTTCAAGGTGGCCCGCTTGGGCCTGGTCCCGCACAAGGCCGTGGCAGGAAAGCGGACCGATTTTCTGGGCATTGCCCTCCTATTCGTGACACTAACCTCGTTCCTCTACGGCCTAACCAGCGGCCCGTTGTTCGGCTGGACCTCCGTTCAGACGCTTTTGTTGTTCGCATTGGCGATAGCGGGCGGCGTGGGCTTCGTAGTCCGGGAGCTGCACGCCGGCGAACCTCTTATCGAGTTCGGCTTCTTCCGCCATCTGGACTATGTCGCCGCTACGATCGGCATGTTCTTGAATGGCGTGACCCAGATGGGGATTCTGTACTTCACGAACCTTTTCCTGCAGGCGCCTCAGGGGTTGCACTTCAGCGCCTCGCAGGCGGGTCTCGCCCTGCTGCCGTTTACGCTTGCGATGTTCGTGATCTCGCTGACGTTGCCGAGGCTGATTGTTCCCGGCAAGTACCGCATTCCGGTCGTGGCCGGCATGCTGATGCTCGCCGTTGGGTTCTGGCTAATGCATGACATCGACCATCAAACACCCTACGTCGACGTCTGGTGGCGGCTGGTCATTCTTGGTGTGGGCGTCGGCTTCAACTGGGCGCTGCTGCCGCGCTTGGGCCTGGGTGTCTTGCCCGACGCGCATGCTGGTCAAGGGTCCGGGGTCCTCAATACGAGCATGTTCGCAGGCCTTGCCACCGGAACAGCCCTTGGCGGCGTGGTCGCTGCGCAGATCAAGCGCAAAATTATCGACCCGGTTGTCGACAGTGTCGCCGCAAGCGCACCCGATCTCGGCGCATTGAAGATCAAGTTGGTTCACGGATCGGAAGGCCAGATTGAGCGCGCCATGACCAAAGTTCCGCACGGTGATAGTGTGACGCTCGAAGGCGCTATGCGGGGTGCGTTCGACAGCGGCTTCTCCGGCGTCATGGTAATGATGACTCTCATGGCGCTGGCCGGCGTTCTGATCAGTGCCCTTCTCATCCGCCCCGAGCCTGCGGCACGCTGACACCGGGCGCTACCGACTAGGCCTTGGCGAGCACGGCAGCCTTGATCTGCGCCACGACGCTCTCGCCGGGTTGAAAGCAGAGCCGGTTCCACGATAGACGCGAGACTCGGCTTAGGAGCGGCGCCCCTCTCCCATTGGCGCCAAGTTTCAAGAGAACGGTCATCTGCGTATCCCCCAGGGGTTCGACCGAGTCGATACGAACCGGCACGGCGTTGAGGATGGTGGTGTCGGTCACAACCTCCCGGCTCAGGCTCACGTCGCTGGCCGCGATCCGCAACCGCCGTACCGTGCCTGGCGGGCCGATATTGCCGGCGACCAGAAGCGTCCCACCCGGGACATCGACTTTGGCGATACCGTATTCGGGGTCGAAGTCTTGGACGCGGCCATCCAGCACCGCCGCGGGTTCGGGCATCCGGACCATCGGCAGGGATGGATCGGCCAACAATTCGGCGATGGGACCCGCCGCCCGCACAGTCCCGTGCTCCATGATGACCAAAGTGTCTGCCAGCCGTTCGATCTCGCTGATGTCGTGACTGACATAAAGAACCGGGATCGACAGAGCGCTGTTCAGGCGCTCCAGATAGGGCAGAATCTCTTCGCGCCCCGTCCGTTCCAGGGCCGAAAGCGGCTCGTCCATCAGGAGAAGGCGCGGCTGCGAGAGCAGTGCCCGGCCGATGGCCACGCGCTGACGCTCGCCTCCGGACAGATGGGCCGTCGGCCGATCGAACAGCCGGTCGATGCCGAGCAGATCCACCACATCGTCGAAGCCGATCGTATGCGCTCGCGCTGTCACGCGCCTCTGTCCAAATTCAAGATTTCCTCTCACGGAGAGGTGCGGAAACAGGCTCGCTTCTTGAAAGACATAGCCGAGGGCGCGACGGTACACGGGAACGAAACGGTTTTCCGATTGCCAGACCTCGCCGTCGATCACGAGCTTGCCGTGCTCAAACCGGATGAGCCCCGCCACGCAACGTAGAACCGTCGTCTTGCCGCATCCCGAAGGACCGAACAGAGCGGTTACGCCTTGGCTCGGCGCGGTGAAGTCCGCATCAAGCCGGAAGCTGCCCTGTTGTCCCGAGAAGCGCGCTTCGATCACGAGAGGTCGCTCTTAAAACGCGTCTCGATGAGACGCATCGCTAGGATAACCGCAAAGGACAGCACCAGCATCACTCCAGCGAGCACGTGGGCTTTGCCCCATTCCAGGGTTTCGACGAACTCAAAGATGGCGATCGAGAGAACCTTGGTCTCGCCGGGAATACTGCCGCCGATCATCAGTACGACGCCGAATTCGCCCATGGTGTGAGCGAAACCGAGGATCGCGCCGGTCAGAATGCCAGGGCTCGCCAGCGGCAGGGCGACATTGAAAAAAGCGTCCAACGGTCCGGCCCGCAAAGTCGCCGCGGCCTCCCAGTGCCGCTCGCCCATCGCTTCGAACGCGTTGCGGATCGGGTTCACCACGAATGGCAGAGAATAGAGTGTCGACCCCACCACGAGTCCTACAAACGTGAAGGGTAGCGTCCGGCCGATCAGCGCGGTGAAGTAGCTGTGCGGTCCCATGGCGATGAGCAGATAGAAACCGAGGACGGTAGGCGGCAAAACAATGGGGAGTGACACGAGGACCGCGACGATCTCCTTCCCCCAAGCCTTGCTCCGTGCAAGCCACCACGCCAGGGGAACGCCGATGACGAGCAGTACCACCGTGGTCACCGCGGCGAGCTCCAGCGTGAGCAAGATCGTCTCGATCATCGCCGCGTCGAACATGACCGCCTCTCCTTTCAGTTCTGGTCCGGCACCCGATAGCCAAGGCCGGCGATTATCTTGCCCGCTTCGGCGCCTTTCAGAAACTCCAGAAAGGCTCTGGCGGCGCCATTGTCACGGCCATGGTCCAGGAGAATAGCGTCTTGCCGCAGCGGACGATGCAGATCGTCCGGCACGACCCAACGCGATCCGGTACCATTCTCCATGACCTGAGACAGCGCAACAAACCCTACCGGCGCATTGCCCGTGGCAACGAACTGATAGGTCTGGCTGATACTTTTTCCCGCGACGAGGCGGGATTCGAGGTCCTTTAGAACCCCGAGACCCTTCATCGTATCGATCGCGGCAGCGCCATAGGGCGCGGTGACCGGGTTCGCTGTGGCGACGTGGCGAAGAGCTTTGTATGACAAGACCGACGGTGTCCCGTCGATCAGATCGGCGTCCACGCTCCATAGAACGAGCCCCCCGATCGCATACGTGAAGCGTGTGCCCGGAACGCCGAGTCGCTCCCTCTCGGCCCGTTCGGGGCGCTCGGTGTCTGCGGCCAATAAGGCGTCGAACGGAGCGCCATGAATGATCTGGGTGAAGAGTTGCCCGGTCGAGCCGAAGCTGAACACGACGCGATGACCAGTAGCCGCCTCGAAGGCCGCTCCGAGGCGCTTGGCCGCTAGGGTAAAATTGGCCGCCACGGCGACCGTCGTTTCCCCAGCGCGGACGGGACCGACCGGAAGGCTCGCCAAAGCCACCATCCCGAGGCCAATCGAAAATCTCGTGATGGCGTCTGCCATTGCGGTCCGTCAAGAATGAGAACTGATGGCGGCGAAAATGGCAATTGCCGGGGGACCTGGCAAGCTCCGAACTAGATGGAGAGTCGTTCGCATCGGTTCAGGGAGCGGGGTGGGACGCGTTGCGAATGATACGGATAGAACAGGCCTATCCTGTCAACCGCCGACAGTCGGTTACCGCCGCTCAGTCAACGATACGAAACCGGACGCCTTCTGAGCTGACATATTGTTTAGGCCCGACGCGGGTGAAACTCACGCAACTGGTGCCCTTGGCCGGCCCACTCGGGAAAGTCGAACAGATCTTATTGCCTTGCGGGCGCCAGGTGCCCTTCACCGATCCGAGCATGGCCTTGGCGGAAACGACGCCGCCGGGCCGGTAGCGCATGGTGACGGTCATTCCGAACTGACGCGTGACGATCGTCTTGTTGAGCATCTCATTGGACACTTCCGACGCGGTGAGCATTTTCGCCAGGACCGGTGTAGGCAGAACGGCACTGAACAGGAAGATGACGGACAGGGCACGCATCATGATCGGTTCTCCGCGATTGCCGGACGTACATAGGTGCCCGGCGCCATATCTAGTGCGGCTATTTCAAACTAGCCGACTTGTCACTCATTACGGTACGGAATCGCGTTTGGATCACTGGCGCGATAGGGACAAACGGGCGAGCGTGCCGCCGACCTAGTCCGTTTTGCGGATGACACGGGCAAAGCTCAGACTGGCGATCAGTCCCAGCAGTGCGAAGCCCGTGACGACCCAGAACACGTGCTGGTGCCCGGCGGCACCAGGAGACTGATCGAGCAGGTAACCCATGAGGGGCCCCATGAAGACGTCCGGCGTGTAGCCGATGACGGACACGAGGCCGACGGCGGTGCCCGTATACGCCATGGGAATTTTACCTTCACGCATGATTGCGAAATACAAACCGCGCAGCGCGAATATCCCCATACTGCAGCAGACCATCGTGAGCAGGAACATCCAGAGCATGCCTGCGCCGATGAGCCCACTCGCGAGCACTAAGCTGCCGCCCGCCAGCACGGCGAATGAACTCGCCGTCATGGTCGACGCACCGATCCTGTCAGCCAATAGCCCTGCGCCAATAGCGGCAAAGGGGCGGACCCAAAGCGATACGACGCCGGCTTTGGCGGCGTCGACCTGATCGAGACCGACCACTTGGTTCGCGTAGAGCGAAAAATCGTCGATTGCTTTAAAGCCGACATAAGCACACAGAATGATCGCGGCCTGCAGCCAAACACTCGGCATGGCGGCTACGCGGGCAACGCCTTGCAAAGACAATTTCCGCCGCTCGCCATCCTGCGCTGGATCGTTATGCGGGAGTGCCAGCAGGACCAGCAAGGCGGCGGCGCATGTGACGGCCGACAGAACCAGAATGATCCGGCGCAAGGCCTCGGTGCGTTCCGCGAGGCTGGCCGTCTCGCTATCAGCTGGAAGCAGCCCGGCGAAGAGCAGGACCATCATCGAGCCCATCAAGGCCGCCAGCAGCCCTCTGCCACCATCGAGCAAACCGAAGGCGCGCCCTTGCTCGTCCTCGCCGCCCCATTGGCGCGTGGCGCGGATCAGCGGGGCCCAGAACAGCGCGATGGTGGTGATGCCCCAATAGGCGTAGAGAACTACGAGCGTGGAAAGCGATGGCACCGTCATCATTACAAGTCCGCCGGCAGCCGTGGACACCAACGCGACAGCCAGCAGAATTCGCGCGGGAAATCTGTCGGCCAGCGGACCACCAAAGAAATACGCGGCCATGGCGACAACGCCATATACGGAAAATGCGGTGCCCAGCTCAAGATTGTTCAGATCAAAGACTTCAAGGAGCGTCGGCCGGAACACGCGCGCCATAACGAAGGGCAGGAGAAAAACAGACTCGCCGGCGATAATCAGTGCCGTGATCGACATACCTCGCCGTGCATCGCTCATTTTACAGGGGCGCCCCTCAATGTCCTGTGCAGCTTAGCTCTAACAGACTCGGTGTCTCTTGCAGGCTGAATTCGCCGGAAGACGCCCGCACGGAGGCTCCCCGCGCGCCTCTCCCGTCGCCACGGCCGCCATATAGGGGATCCACCCTATCGAACGGGTGCTGGCCTTCCGGCTAGCCTTTCCTCATTGGCAACACGCAAACCGCACTACCGCTTCACCGCGTGGGCCAATGACGGACCAACCCGACAAGGAGACGACCGATGAAGGCATGGATGGATGTTGCTGCGATTGCGGCGTTGGCGGCTGTTCTGACTGTCAGCGGCACCGCCATCGCGCGCGATGCTAGACAGCTCGTGCCGATTCGTGCGGACCCCGGTAGCCCTCAAAGTCTGACAGGCAGCGTCTACGGCTATACTTTGGAGGTCTGCAGCGGCAACTGCAACAACGGCATGAACTGGTTCGCCGATAGCATCCTATGTGATGGCGGCGGTAAGAGCAGAAGCGCCGCAGGCCGCCGTCTCGGCGCTCGGTGCACGTGTTTTCCAACTGCGGCGGGGCGCGTCGGTGGGTTCACCAGCACCCGCGTGGTCTTCTACAAGAGCGGACCCTAATGTCCAGTGACCCCAATTCTACCCATCAAAGAATGGACCCATGGAAACAAGCGTGGAAACTTCTCCCAACGGCAGGATTACAACTGATCCGACCCCTCCAGAAGCCCTTCGCGCAGCGCGTAACTCAAGAGTTCGGCAACGGAATGGACATCGAGTTTTCGCATAAGGTTGGTGCGATGATTGTCGACGGTTTTCAAACTGACGCCCAAACGGCTTGCGATTTCTTTGTTGGAGAGTCCTGTCGCGACGAGGCTGAGAATTTGCCGCTCGCGCGCGGTGAGGCTGCTCGCCGGCGTTCCCTCTTCGAGTATAGCCACGATTTCCGGCGCGATGACCTTTCCACCGCTCAGGATGACGGGGATGCTTTCTCGCAACTTGTCCGGATCGCCGCGCTTGGCGAACAGGCCGTCCACACCGGCCGTGACCAATTCGCTCAAGAGACCGAGCGATGTCAGCCCCGTGAAGACGACGATACACGTATCGGGACTCCAGCGCCGGACCTCTTCGTAGATCTCGAGCCCTTGCGCGTAGGGCATCGCCATGTCCAAGGTCAGGAGGCCGGGCTTGTGGCGGCGCACCAGGCTGATCGCCTCGAGTCCGTCCTGAGCTTCGGCGACAATGGAGATGCCGTCTACGGACTGAAGAATCTGTTTGATGCCGTCCCGCAGCAATTGATGATCGTCGGCTACGATGGCCGTTGCTTTGATTTCCGGTAACCGGTCATGAGCCATTCAGACATCCCCCGTTCAGCGCGCTCGCGGTCGACCCCAAACTGGGTCCGACAATCCGGCCTCATTTTGTTAGCAGTGCTCGTAGGGGCGGTTCAAGCGTGGGCTGCTCTCGCCACACCGCTGAAGCTGCAGCCGACGGATTTTCATGCCGATCTCGCCCCGCGGGTGAGATACCTCGTTGACGGTGAAAAGACGTTGACGGCGAAAGAGGCTCTCAGACTCCTTCCGACAAACAGGTTCAGAAGCGTCGATACGCCCTTGGTGGACTTCGGCTTCACGAAGGCACGTTTTTGGCTGTGGACGGAGGTGGAGAACGCCTCCAACGCGCCAGGCACTTGGAACCTCGTGCTCGGCAATCCGCTGGTCGATACGCTCGACGTTTATCTGGTGCCGGAAGGCGGCGAACCGGTCGAGATCCTATCGCACAGTTTCGACGAACCCTTCAGCGCCCGCAAAACTGCCTATCGCAACTTCGTCGCAACGTTTCGGCTCGGCCCCCATGAGCGTGCCGGACTCCTTATCGCATATTCGTCCAAGGCCGCCACGCAGCAGTTGACCTATATCGAGAGCCCCGACTATTTCTTCGCCCAGGTCGACCAGGAAGACATGCACAACTTTTTGGTCCTGGGGCTGCTGCTGGGCATGACCCTCGTGAGCGTCATCTATCTCACCGCGCTCCGGTCGAAGGCGGCTCTCTTTTATGGCGTGTACATTTGCGCCGCCGCTCTATACCTGTTCCAAACGGACGGTTATGCGTTTCAGTTCCTGTGGCCGTCTTGGCCCATGTGGAACAACATGGCGGTTGTTCCGATCGGCGCCGCTTGGGCCGGCGCGGGCCTCCTGTTCGCCCGCTCGTTCATCGATGCGCCGAAGAACCACCCCCTTCTCAACAGGCTCTTTGTTGCGGGCGTGATCGCCTCGGCCGCGATGTTCCTCTCTTCCTTCTGGCTGTTCGAGGCCGCTTGGTTCAAGTTCATTGCACTGGCCCTGGCTGTCTTCTCGACCTCTCTTTACGTCGCCGCGGGTGTCGTCGCATTCCGGCGCGGCCAGCCGGGTGGGCGCTTCTTTCTCGCCGGTGCGCTGATCGTCGTCGCGCCTATCCTATTCGGCCTTGTCAGCTACGCGTGGCCCGGTCAGTTTTCGCAAGACCTGATCGGACACGGCGCGCGCTATGCGCTCATGCTGGAAGGCACGGCGTTCGCCCTCGCCATCTTCGCAAACATACTTGGGTTGCGCCGTGAGCG
>NZ_JBAWCQ010000091.1:0-1731 GCF_049590335.1 Methyloceanibacter sp. | reverse complement strand
AAACGCGGCGAGTAAGCCGCACGGCGCCGGTCGCGTCGCACGATAGCCGGCCGCGGCCGGCAGCCTCTAGAGGCGTAGGAGCCCCATGCCCGCATCCGCGTTGATGAACGTCATGACCGCCGCCGCCCGCAAAGCAGGCCGCAGCCTCGCTCGCGATTTCGGCGAGGTGGAGCAGTTGCAGGTCTCGCTGAAAGGGCCCGCGAACTTCGTCAGCGCCGCCGACACGCGCGCCGAGGAGATCATCTATGCAGAACTATCCCGCTCCCGGCCGGGCTATGGCTTCTTGTTTGAAGAGCGCGGCGCGGTCAATGGAGACGACCAGACCCATCGCTGGATTGTCGATCCGCTCGATGGCACCACCAATTTCCTTCACAGCATCCCGATTTTCGCGATTTCCATCGCGCTGGAACGGGAGGGCGAACTGGTCGCCGGGCTGGTCTACAACCCCATCACGAACGAGACTTACGCGGCCGAGAAAGGCAAAGGCGCTTTTCTCAACGATAAGCGGCTGCGAGTCGCGGCCCGTTCCGAAATGGGGGCGGCCGTTATCGGCACAGGCATTCCCCATAGCGGCCGTCCTGGACACGACAGCTTCTTGAATGAAGTGCGAGCGGTCATGGCATCGAGTGCCGGCGTCCGCCGCACGGGCTCCGCTGCCATAGATCTAGCCTGGACGGCGGCTGGCCGATTCGACGGGTTCTGGGAAAACGGCTTGAAACCCTGGGACATGGCCGCCGGAATCGTTCTCATGAGAGAGGCCGGTGGCTACGTTACGGACACGAACAACAAGGACAAGATGCTGGAGACCGGGGGGATCGTCGCGGGCAACGAGACGATCCATCTGCAACTCCTGAAGCTCTTGAAGGCCGCAAAAGCCACAGCCCCTGCCGAAGACGCCGCCAAAGCCGGTTAGGCGGCCCGCCCAAAAAGCCCTCAAAAGCAGTTTTGCCCAACCCGTCGGTTGGAACTCCGCCCCGAGGTTGCCGTTTTGCCTGTCAAACTATTCAGGTAATCTCGATTCGGCCCATATTGCGCAGACCGCACAAGCACCCAGAGCACTGGACGAATGGCAAGCAAGACGTTTCGGACAAAACTCTCGCGCCCACAGATCTTTCTCTGGCGCATGTCGCTGTTTCTCGTACTGGCTGTCCTGCTCGCGATCATCCTCGATGGTCAGACTGGACAGCTGCGGCGCAGTTTCATGGCCAATCCCGGCTTGAACGGGCTCATCATCGGTGTGCTCATCGTCGGCTGCGTCTACGCGTTCCGCCAAGTGCTGCGGCTGTTTCCCGAGATCAACTGGGTTAACAGTTTCAGCATTACGGATGCGAGCCAAACCGCCGACAAGCAGCCCGTGCTACTCCTGCCCATGGCAACGATGCTGCGCGACCAGACCGGGCATTTATCGCTCGAGCACGGATCGGCGCGCACCCTGCTCGATTCGGTCGCCTCGCGCCTCGACGAACAGCGTGAGACCACGCGCTACCTAGTCGGCCTTCTCGTTTTCCTCGGCCTGCTCGGAACCTTCTGGGGCCTGTTGCAGACCGTCAGTTCGGTCGGAAGCACGATCGGCGCGCTCGATACGGGCGGCGCCGAGAGCGTGCTGCTGTTCGACCAGCTGAAAGAAGGGCTCGCCGGTCCGCTCTCCGGCATGGGCATCGCCTTCTCGTCCTCGCTGTTCGGTCTGGCCGGATCTCTTATTCTCGGCTTCCTCGATCTGCAGGCCGGCCA
>NZ_JBAWCQ010000090.1:0-16979 GCF_049590335.1 Methyloceanibacter sp. | reverse complement strand
TGGCGGGTCAGTATCAGCTCCACGTCGTCGCCGATCATGCGGTCGCCCGGGACCTTGACGCGCGTGCCGAGCGCGATGGTCACGTCCGGCTGGATGCGGAAGCGCATATGGCCACAACCGATCGCCTTGATCTCGCCGAACGTCTCCCGCGGTGGCCGTTTGAACTCCACAACGGCTTCGGCCACGCTGACCGGCAGGCATTTGCCCGTGCGGATGAAAATGGGCACGCCCTCCCAGCGCCAGCTATCGATAAAGAGCTTGGCCGCTGCGTAGGTTTCCACGGTCGAGCCGGGGCGCACGCCCGGAACGTCCAGATAGCCGTGATACTGGCCGCGCACGAGATGGTTGGCGTCGAGCGGACGCACGGCTTTCAACAGGCTCGCTTTGCGGTCGCGGATCGCTTCGTGTTCCTGGCCCGTCGGCGGATCCATGGTGAGCGAGGCCAGAATTTGCAGCATGTGGTTCTGCAAGACGTCGCGAATTGCGCCCGCGCTGTCGTAGAACGCTCCGCGATCCTGAACGCCGAAATTCTCGGCCATGGTGATCTGGATGCTGCGCACATAGTTGCGGTTCCAAAGCGGTTCGAAAATCGAATTGGCAAAGCGCGTGTAGAGAATGTTCTGCACCGGCTCTTTGCCGAGATAGTGATCGATGCGGAAGATGTTCTTCTCGGCAAAATACTGATCGAGGATATTGCTCAGCTCCTGTGCCGATTCCCGGTCGCGGCCGAACGGCTTTTCGACCACGAGCCGCGCGTTCTCCGCATAGCCCGACTTGGCCAGCTGCGAGGCGACTTCCGAGAACAGGGCGGGTGGGATCGCGAGATAGTGCAAGGGGCGCTTGGCATCGCCGAGGTCTTTGCGGAGAGCCTTGAAGACGTTGGGGTCAGAATAGTCCCCGTCCACATAGTTCAACAGGCTCGTGAGCTTCTTGAACGCGTCGCTTTCGATGTCGCCGCCATGGGCTTTTACGCTGTCCGCGGCGCGTTGCTTGAGCTGGTCGAGATCCCATCCCGAGCGCGCTACGCCGATAATGGGAACAGACAGTCCTTCGTCGCGCACGAGCCCGTAGAGTGCGGGAAAGATCTGCTTATTGGCGAGGTCGCCCGTCGCACCGAAAAAGACCAGCGCGTCGGAGTGGGCGTTGTTCGGCTGAGACATCGCGTACCTCAATCAGCCTTTCTTCTCGAGATGACCGCCGAATTCGAAGCGCATGGCCGACATCAGCTTGTCGGCGAACTCCGCATTGCCGCGCGAGGCGAAGCGCGAGAACAGCGCCGAGCTGATGACGGGCGCCGGTACGCCTTCGTCGATGGCGGCGAGCAGGGTCCAGCGGCCTTCGCCGGAGTCCGACACGCGGCCCTCGAAATTGGCGAGGTCCGGGCTCTTGCGCAGCGCACTTGCAGTTAGGTCCAGCAGCCACGAGCCGATCACACTGCCGCGCCGCCAAACTTCGGCGACCTCGGGCAGGTTGATGTCGTATTGATAATATTCCGGGTTGCGGAGTGGCGTGGTCTCGGCGTCGGTCGTGCGCTGGGTCTTGCCGATATTGCCGTGGTGAAGAATGTTCAGTCCCTCGGCGTAAGCGGCCATGATCCCGTACTCGATGCCGTTATGCACCATCTTGACGTAATGGCCCGCGCCGTTCGGCCCGCAATGGAGATAGCCGTTCTCGGCGGCCGAAGCCTCGCCCGTCGCGCCCGGCGTGCGGGGCGCTTCGTCGACGCCCGGCGCCAGCGTCTTGAAGATGGGATCAAGGCGCGCAACCACGTCGTCCTCGCCGCCGATCATCATGCAATAGCCGCGATCGAGGCCCCAGACCCCGCCGCTGACGCCGACATCCACATAATGAATGCCCTGGTCCTTCAGCGCGCCGGCCCGGCGAATGTCATCATGGTAGTAGGAGTTGCCGCCGTCGATCAGGATATCGCCAGCTTCCAGGTGTGGCACGAGTTCGGCGATGACAGCATCCACGGCGCCCGCGGGCACCATCATCCACACCGCGCGCGGCTTATCGAGCCCTGACACGAAGGCGCTCAAATCGGTGCTACCCTTGGCGCCCTTCGCGGTGAGGTCTTTGACCGCCTCGGCGTGGGTATCGAAGACGTGGCAGTCGTGTCCCGCTTTCATGGCGCGAATGACCATGTTGGCGCCCATCCGGCCGAGGCCGATCATGCCGAGTTGCATTGTCTCTCTCCTCGATTCGTAACTTCAAAAACACGCGCACCAGCTGGGCGAAGCGCGGCAGTCTCTATCGTCCCAATGTTTTCTTCGCAGCTTCAGCGACCTTCTCCGGCGTAAAGCCGAAATGCTCCGAGACGACTTTGAGCGGTGCCGACAGGCCGAACGTGTTCATGCCGAGGACGATACCGTCCGGGCCCGCGTACCGGTCCCAACCGAGCGGCGAGGCTTCCTCGACCGTCACTCTGGCCGTGATCTCCCGTGGCAGAACTGAGCACTTGTACTCGTCTGGCTGCTCTTCGAACAATTCGCGGCAGGGCATTGATACGACGCGGGCCTGGATATTGTCTTTCGCCAGCAGGTCGCGCGCGGCAACGCACAGGGCCACTTCGCTTCCCGTGCCGATCAGAATGACGTCCGGTTTGCCGTCGGGCGCATCCGCCAGCACATAGGCACCCTTGGTGAGCCCCGAGGCCGTCGCAAACGTGGAGCGGTCAAAAATCGGGATGGTCTGCCGTGTGAGAACGAGCGCCACGGGCCGGCTCTTATTGGGCAGGGCGAGCCGATAGGCCTCCGCGGTCTCGTTGGCATCCGCGGGCCGGATGACCATGAGACCTGGGATCGCCCGCAACGAGGCCAGTTGTTCCACAGGCTGATGCGTCGGCCCGTCCTGGCCCAGGCTGATTGAATCATGAGTCCAGATATGGAGCACAGGAATGTCCATCAGCGAGGCGAGGCGGATCGCCCCACGCGCATAGTCCGTGAAAATCAGGTAGCAGGAATCGTAGGCGCGCAAGCCAGACAGCACCATGCCGTTCACCACGGCGCACATTGCATGCTCGCGAATGCCGTAGCGCAGATTGTTGCCGCTGTAGTCGCCGAGTTCGCCATAGGGTTGGAACTCGCCCGCATCCGCATAGTCTAGAATGACCTTGGTGCTGCCGGCCACGTCCGCCGCACCACCCAGAACCCATGGCACCTTCGCTGCGACTGCGTTCAGCACCTTGCCGGACGCGGCGCGCGTGGCGATGCCGGTGGCGTCTGCATCGAAGCTTGGAATGTCCGCATCCCAGCCCTCGGGCAGGTCGCGGTCGCGGATCAGTTTGACCTGCTTGGCCTCGTCGGGATAAGCGCGCCCATAATCGGCGAACAGCGCCTCCCATTTGACGCGCACGCCCGCGCCGCGGCGTCCTATATGCGTGGTGAAGTGCTCGCGTACCCCGTCAGGCACCACGAAGAACTTGTCCGGGTCGAAGCCGAAGAACTCTTTGGTACGGCGCACCTCATCGGGGCCCAGCGGCTCGCCGTGCGCCTTAGGCGTGTCGTGCTTACCGGGCGATCCGTAACCGATATGGCTGTGTACGATGATGATCGTCGGTGCATCGTCGGCGGCAAGGAACTCATTCAAGGCGCCGGTGAGCTCGCCGAGATCGTTCGCGTCCGCGACCCGGACGACATTCCAGCCATACGCTTCGAAACGCTTGGCGACGTCCTCGGTGAAGGTAATGTCGGCGTGGCCGTCAATGGTCACGTTGTTGTTGTCGAAGATCCAGCACAGGTTGGACAGTTTGAGATGCCCGGCCAGGGACGCAGCTTCGTTGCCGACGCCCTCCATCAGGCAGCCCTCGCCGCAAACGGCATAGACATTGTAATCGAAGAGTTCGAAGTCGGGCTTGTTGTAGGTCGCGGCCAGCCATTTGCCGGCGATGGCCATGCCGACGCTGGTGGCGATGCCTTGGCCCAGCGGCCCGGTGGTCGACTCTACCCCCGTGGTCCAGCCATATTCGGGGTGACCCGGGCAACGGCTGCCGTCCTCGCGGAAGCTCTCGATATCGGCGAGGGTGACGGCTTCGCCGCCCTGTTTCTGGTAGACCGAATCCGCCGCTTCGGTTCCGGCCAGATGAATCAGGCTGTAGAGCAGCATCGAGGCGTGGCCCGATGACAGCACGAAGCGGTCACGGTTGATCCAGTAAGGGGATTTCGGGTCGTAGCGCAGAAACTGCTGCCACAGCGTATAGGCGACCGGAGCGGCATCCATGGCCGTTCCTGGGTGGCCGGAATTCGCTTTCTGAATGGCGTCGATCGACAGGGTCCGGATCGTATTGATCGCCAGCTCGTCGATCTTGTCTTGAGTCTGCGCCACCGTCGCCGAACCTCCTGAGTTTCTTGTGCCCTAAACCATAAGAGCCCAAAAGCTTGCGCCAAAATCACGAACGCGCATGACACGCGGGTGAAGCCCACATTCACCGCTCGTTTCAAGTATCTGCGCCGATGACGGCCCCGAGGAGACCGGAGCCGGTATGCACAGTGTCCGTCAATGGCGTTTCGATCAAGCCTTAGAACTGACGTATGAGTTTTGTACGCGATCGATTTCCAAAAGGCGGCAAGAAGCCCATCGGCGTCGCGCTCGGCTTGGGGCTCGCCAGGGCGGCATCTGCGGGTATGAAGATTCCCTTCGTCTTCGATCCGGGAATCGTGGCGATTGCCTTCGCGTTCTCCGCACTGATCGGCGTCGCCTTCGGCTATTTCCTGGCGCGCCGCGCAGCTCGACCCGATCGACGCGCTCCGCCGTGAGTAGAGCTAGGCCGCCTGCGTGATCCACAGCCGCGCCTGGGCGGCGTCGGCGAGCGGATAGACACGAATCGTGCTGGGCATGAAGACGCTGAAGACTTTCACCGAGGCCGCGATCCACTCGACGTCGGTTACGACGGCAATGCGGTCCCATTTGGAGAAGTGCTCCATTCCGGTCTTAAAGTCTTCCCAGGCCGCGCCTGCGTCGTAGCCAGCAAAGTCGGGCGCGACCTCGTACAGCATGCGGACTTTGTTGTTGGACTGGAGAGCCTTCTCCACCGCCGGGATCAGCACGTCGTCATAGTCCTGCCGCGAGACATCGCCGTGACAGGCGATCGCCACGACATTGCTGGGAAAGCCTTTGAGAAGCTCGATCATGACCCACTCCGCTTGTTGGAACGGCTGAAGCCTAGGGCGTCATATCTAATCTAAGGCGACTTGGAAACGCACGCTTCTGCACCTGTGTTCCATGTGCAGCTGAAACTGCTGGTGTTGCAGGTCGACTCGCCAAGATGCGAGTTGCACCGGTCTGCATTTGGCGCAGGACCGTCGAGGCAGCCTTTGTTGTTCGCCGCGTCGTACCAGCAGCTCGGCTCCGACAAGCACATGGCGGAATCGCGAATGGCCGAACAGCGAACCTTCTCCGCATGCACCACCGTGCCGATTAGGGTAAGCGTCACGATAGCGAGGCCGAAAACAATGAAACACGAGCGCATGAGTCCTCCGTTTGATTTTTTGTTGAGGCGTCCGGTCTTGGTTCTAACCGAAGCGTATGGGGGGTGAATAGTACAAGCTTCGCTATTCCTCGTCCTGTTTGACCGGATGAGCGAGGCGCATATCCCCATCGCCATGATCCCAACCGTGTTGGGCAGACGTAGGTAGCGCTGGTTGACCCAGGCAAAAAGCGCGGTGATTACCAGAAGCCTGGCGATGAACTCATAGATTGTCGGCACGTCGCAAGGCCCGGTGCTATTGCAAAGCTTAGGCGCGAGGGTATGAGGCCCGACGTGGGGGGGAACTAGGCCGCGTCCTACTTTTGGCTCCTAGACCCGCAGGCCCGGTCCAGGGTAAGCGATGTGGCGAACGGAATGGACTCTCACAGAAATGGCTGCCGTTTTCATGACGAGGTCGTCCAAGTCTTGGCACCGTGCGGTGACGAGGGTGCGACTTGTTATCAAGTTCGCCGATATGGCCCTGGCAACCCCGCCCGGACGTGTTATCAGCATGCGGAATTCACGTGTTGGCACATTGGCGGGGCTTGGCCCGCACGACGGGCCTGTCGTCGGTGTTCTCATAGATTTGGACGGGCATGGGCATATTTACCGCCGCACCGGCGCGCAACGCCGTAGACGAGATCCGGCTAGGGCGGGCGTCGGTGTATTTGCTTTGATCTGGACGGCAATGATCGACGTGCCGGCCGTTGCAAGAGCTTAGGAGGCTCAGTTTTCATGGATATCCTGCGCATTCCGGTTGGCGACAATCCGCCCCACGAAGTCAATGTGATCATCGAGATTCCGCAAGGCGGATCGCCGGTGAAATACGAAGTCGATAAGAAGTCCGGCGCGCTCTTCGTCGACCGCTTCCTGCACACGGCCATGTTCTATCCGGCCAATTACGGTTTCATCCCGCACACGCTCTCCGAAGACGGCGATCCTGTGGACTGCATCGTGATCACGCACACCCCGGTCTCCCCGGGCTCTGTTATCCGCGCGCGGCCGGTAGGCGCGCTGTTGATGGAGGACGAGGCGGGGATCGACGAAAAGATCATCGCCGTACCGATCGACGAATTGCACCCTTACTACAAGCGCGTGTCGAGCTACCGCGACCTTCCCGAAATCCTCGTCGAGCAGATCGGGCACTTTTTCGAGCACTACAAGGACCTGGAGCCGGGAAAATGGGTGAAGGTCGTGCGCTGGGCCGAGGTCGGCGAGGCGGGCGACCTCATCCACGCCGGCATCGAGCGGCACAACCAGTCTTGAGAGGCTCAGAGCGCTTGATCCCGCTCAAGGCTCTCTAGAGCCATCCGACGTTCAATGAGGGGACCCGCGCGCAGTCGATCCGCTCAGCCCCGGGGACCGCTCATGACCGACCCAAGACCAGACCTCGCTAAGGTCCATCGACAGGCCCTCCTGGAGGATGTGCTGCGCCCGAATTTTATCTTTCATTTTCAATGCGTTAGCCTTCACCAAAAGGCACCTAGGTAGCAAACTAGGTAGCATTTTGACGCCCCGCCGTCTTCGCAATCAAGTCCCAGACCGCATGAAGCGCGATTACCTCGAACGGTGGATTCTGCTTATCGGCGTGCATATATAAGTTACGTGATGCTTCTCCCTCGCATCACAATTGTTCCCCCCCCAAAAGGAACCCGAAGCCCCGGTTCGTCCCCCGCGTCTGGGGCTTCTTCTTGTCCGAGGATCCAGGCAAAGAAAAAGCCCGTGTCCCCCCGGACCAGGCTTTTCCCCCCTAGCAAAGCTAGTTCCCTCGAATCTTTCGGTCGAAGTTTAGACCGGCAAGCATGGCGATTATCAGGCGGCATGAGCAGGCCACATGCTGGGACGCTGCGGCCCTGGGAAGACGCGCCGACTTTCACTTCCCCGCACCCGTTGCCACGGGATAAAAACACCCCCGGTCGTGGCTTGCCCCCCGGTGGCCGCGTCTTTCCCTGTTCTTCTCAGTCCCGGCCTCCTGGTCGGGGCTTTTTTTATTTGCGCATTGAGAAGCCCCGACGTTGGGAGGACGTCGGGGCTTAATAATCGCGGGGTGGTTGGAGAGACGGAGGCTGAGTTCCCGCGACACTTAAGTGAGGGAGATTCCTGACGGACGACACTCTAAACCGCCAGGGCTCGTCCCCCAATGCAGGGCTGATTGAAGGATAGCGGAGCCGCGCCGGTTTCCTCATCGGAAGGCCCGGCTGGCTTTATCGGTTTTGACTTCCCTCAGCACCGCCCGTTCGCTTAAGCGGTGTACACGAGGTGACGGAAGCTCCCAAAGCACCGTTGCTTAAACCTAGTCCCTTGGCTCAGCCTCGGCGGCGAGGAGTTTGCGGTGATCCTCCCGAGTGTAGATGGCGTAATTGCCGTCGAGGAGGAGGCCAAACGCTTGCGTGAGGAGTTTGAGCAGGCGGCGGGATTCGTGAACGGCCTTCCAGTCGGCGCGACCGTGAGCATCGGTGTTGCCTCCGACAGCGAGGTGGACTCTGGCCTTTCCAGCCTCTTTCGCAGCGCAGAGTCGGAGCTCTACGCCGCCAAGAGCGCGGGCTGGAACCGTTTGGTGTATATGGGCGCCAATGGCGGCACTGAGCCTCCCGAGCCGTCCGGCACGGTCCGCACCTCTCCCACGCGGTTTGAGGCCCATAGGTCCTCATTGATGCGGTACAAACGAACAAAGACAATGTGACAGGCGCGCCGGCCATGTGACGCGCGCATTCTGCTAGCCCGAGGGAGTTTCTGTAACGATAGACCGGCCGGCGATATGTACCTTCCATTTTCTCAAGGATAGAGTGACGGCACCGAACGGCGCGGGCAAACTGCGTCGCCCGTTTGTATTGGGAGAGGATTGTGTCCTCAGCGACACCGGAGAGTGAGGCCAAGGAGATCGAGCTCAAGCTCGTCTTCGATCCCGCGCATGCCGCGGCCTTGTGTGCGCATCCCCTTTTTTCGGCCGGGGACGACGCGCCGTCGGGACCGCGCGTTCTGGAGTCGAAGGAGCGCGAGCTTGTTTCCGTCTATTACGACACACCGGACGATGATTTGCGTAAAGCGGGTGTGTTCCTGAGGGTACGTAACGCCGGTGCGGGCTATGTCCAGACGATCAAGACCGCGCGCGCCGAGAGCGAGTTCCTGGAGAGGCGTGAGTGGGAATGCGCGCTGCCGTCGAACGCCTTCGATCTTTCCGCGGCGAAGGGGACCGCGCTCGCACCGCTTCTCAGCGACACTGTGCGGGCGGCGCTCGGTCCGCGGTTCGAAACCCGGTTCGCGCGCCAAACCCACCTCATTGACGACGAGGGGACCTTGGTCGAGGCGGCTGTCGATCAAGGCGATATCGTCGCGGGCGACAATAGCACGCGTGTCTGCGAGCTCGAGCTCGAGTTGAAGTCCGGGAAATGCGCCACGTTGTTTTCGCTGGCGAAGTACCTGGCCGAAACCGTGCCGTTGACCTTGAGCGTGAAGACCAAGGCGGAGCGCGGTTTTGATCTTCTCGACGGCGGCGAACCCGAGTTCGAAAGGGCCTTGCCTATCGACATTGCACCGGAAGAGACCTGCGCGAACGCCTTTCGTATCGTCGCGCGCAACTGCCTGCGCCAAGTTCTGGTAAACCTGCCGGGAACGCGCGCAGGCCATGCCGAGTCGCTGCATCAGATGCGCGTGGGCCTGAGGCGCTTGCGGGCGGCGGTCACGCTCTTTGGAGACGTGGTCGACGGTCCCCACCGTGCGCAAATCGGCGACGAGCTGAAGTGGATCGCCGGCCGGCTCGGACGCGCCCGCGATCTCGACGTGTTCATCTCCGACATCATGGAGCCACATCGTGCGGACTATCCAGACGATCTGGGTTGGAAGGCCGTTGAAGAGCGGGTTCGCCGAGCGCGAGAAGAGGCTTACAAGGCCGCCGTCGTGGCGACAGGCTCGGCGCGTTTCCGACTTGCGCTGCTGGATGTGGGCGCTTGGATCGAGTTCGGCGATTGGACCGAGGGCAGCAATCGGCTGGCCCGGGAGCCTGTCGAGGGCTACGCGTCCGCGACACTCTCGCAACTGCGCCGCAGCGTCGTGAAGAAGGGGAAAGACCTTCAAAAGCTGAGCGTGCCCCAACGTCATCGGTTGCGTATTCGGGCAAAGCAAATGCGCTATGGAAGCGAGTTCTTCAGTGCGACCTTTCCGGGAAAGCGAAGCGCTAAGCGGTGTCGGAAATCGCTCGCAGCGCTTGAGAAGCTTCAGGACTCGCTTGGTATGCTGAACGACATCGCCAATCGGCAGACGCTCTTCGACCTTGGCAACGACGGACCAGACCCGGTGACGCGGCCAATGCCGAAACTCGGTCCTGGCGAAGAGAAAGCACTATTGAAAACGGCGAGGCAGGCCTATGCGCGCTTCGCCGAAATCAGAGCGTTTTGGAAAGCGTAACCGCCATTACTCCGCAGGTGCCGCCGTGCCGTCCGGAGTGGGTGCGTTGTGGGTCTTCACGTCCCCGCGCATCCGCCGAGCGTGGTCTTCGAGCCGCCTTGCGGCCGCTTTGAATGCATCCCGCACGGCGAGATAGACATCCTCGTGCGCGTGGTCGAGCGGCTTGGCGCGATCCACGACCAAGTCTTTTCCGGGAACGCTAATGTCGATGTGAACGCTGTAGAGCTTGCCCTTGTGATGGTGTCGGTGCGGTGCTTCGACGACCACGGTGCAACCGATGATGCGGTTGTAGAGTCGGCCGAGCTTTGCCACTTTCTCACGGATTCTGGTCTCGACCGCCGGGGAAGGGTCCATGTTGCGGAAGCTGATATCCAAGGGAAAGTCCATAAAGCGCCTCCAAACTGCGTCTCAATTTCGCAAACTGTGTCGCTTATTCTGCTCCCAAATGTGGAGAAAAGGCGAGCGTCTTCTTTGCGTTGGGTCAAGGTGCCCCGAAGGGCGATGAGAGAGACTAAGGTAGAGACGTGGCAGATATTGGGAGGCGTTTCATGAAACCCACAAGAGTGCTGCTGCCTATCAATGCGAAGGGGACAACATCGGCCTGTGCGGACGTGGCTTTCGACCTTGCCCGGCTCTTCGAAGCCGAGCTCGAAGTCCTGCACCCCTGTCCTCCGCCCTCCCAACGGCTGCCTTATGCGACGGAGCTCAGTCCGATCTATTTCGAGGCCTATCTAGACGTGTCTCGAAAGCAGGTCGCCTATGAAGAGAAAGAAGCGGTCGCTTGGTTCGAGAAGGCCTCGGCCGATCGGGGCGAGGTGGAAGTGCAGTTGCTCACCGTCGAAGGTCTTGTGGGCCCCGCCGTTGCCCAACGTGCCAAAACCGCCGATCTAAGCGTGCTGCCGACGGTCTCGGCGGCGGCCGACGAAATGTTTGCTGAAGCGCGGGATGCCGCGCTGTTCTCATCGGGGAGGCCGGCGCTGTTCGTTCCCGACGAGGCGGGCGGCCACGTCGGGGAGACCGTCGTCATCGCCTGGAAAGACTCCGTCGAGTCGGCACGCGCGGTCGCCGCCGCCGCCCCGTTTCTCGAACGCGCGCGGCGCGTCCGGGTGATCAGTCTCGTCGCGGACGGTGAACCCGAGGACGAGACGGCAGTGGCGATGGCCAACTATCTGACTGCGGCGTGCCTTCCGGTCGAGTTGAAGTCGGTTCAGCTCGGCGAGCGCGACGTCGGCGATGCGATTCTCGAGGAAGCCGGTGCCGGGGTGTTGCTCGTCATGGGCGGCTATGGCCGCTGGCGATGGCAGGAATGGATCTTTGGAGGCGCGACAGACCACGTTCTTCGGAACACCGATGTGGCCGTCCTGATGTGCCACTAGGGCTCGTCCGGCCATCCACCGGATAAGAAAAAGGGCGCGCGAGCCCTTTGGCATCGCACACCCCGAATTTTCCGTCAGACCGGTAAGTGGAGGGCCGTTTACTGGCCGCTCTCGCCCATGCCCATGGCGTCCTTGGTCATTTCCTTACCGGTGTCGACCGCGGCATCGGAGCCTTCCTTCGCCATGCCGGCGGCGCCTTCGACCGCGCTGTCAACCATGCCGCCAGCGGCGTCGCCCATGCCCATGGCGTCCTTGCCCATTTCTTTGCCCGCGTCGACCGCGCCACGGCCTGCATCTTTGGCCATGTCGGCAGCGCCCTCAACGGCACTCTCGGTCATGCTGGCCGCACCTGAGGCGGCATCTTCGGCAGCGCCAGTTGCGCTCTCAACGGCGCCTTCAGCGGCTTTTCCGGCTGAGCTGGCTGCACCTTCCGCGTCTTTCGCAGCGTCACCTGCAGAATCGCCGCCCATGCCCAGGGCGCTTTTGATGCTGTCGAGCCAGCTTTCCTCGGCGTGCGCCGTGCCGAGGCCCAACCCAACAGTCAATGCAAGCGCTATAAAGGCGTTCTTGGCGATATTCATCAGTTCCGTCTCCCTGTCGTGAAGTCCCGTTGTTTGGTTCTTCCTGAAAGTCTCGTTCAGGCGCCCCGTTGGGGTGTGTGTGCCCGATGGCATCACATATCCCGGTCGTGCTTTGCAAGGTTAATCGGCGCGCAAGTTGCCGCCGACCACGCCTTCAACGGCGCCCTTGGTCATGTCCGCGGCGCCACCGACGATACCGGCTGCTCCGTCGACTACGTTCTTGCCGGCTTTCGCCGCGCCTTCGCATACGCCCTTGCCGACGCCGACCGCGCCGCCCAGACCGTTTTCCCTATGTTGGCCGGGAACATTTGGTAATGCTATTGCGACGAATGCCATTGCTATTTGGCGACTTCGGTCGTGGACTGCATTTGGCCGAACCGTTGAATCCCAATGCCTTACGCAGTGTGCCGGCGCTCGCACGCGCTATGTGAGCGGTGTTTGCATAGGCATGGCCGATGAGCGTAGGCATTGCAGACAACAAGCGGCCCAGGTTCATTGGCTGCTTGCAAGGTCCGTTTCGCTGTGGAGGCGTTCTGAGAGTGCTGCAGAAGCTCTGGTACGATCAACCCGTTCGCACGCAACTCATTGTTGTCGTCGCGATGATCAATCTCGTTGCAGCCTTGATCGCGGGCGCGGTGTCTATTCTCAACACTCGAACGGCGACCAAGGTGGAGATGGAGGCGTCACTGGAGGTCGCCGAACGCTTTGTCGATGTGACGCTCAGGGACCTAGCGGCGCAAGGAAAACTTGAAGCCCTCGACGAAGAGTTGCCGCCACAGTTGAAGCATTTGCGCCATGTCCGAATCATGTTCATGAGCAAGTCAGGCCAGCTGGCGATCATTTCGCCCAAAGGGGAAGCGAGCGGAATCGACGGCTCCCAAGCGCCCACTTGGTTCGTGGCGCTCGTCCACCCCGAGGTTGCGCAGCGGACGGTGCGCCTACTTCCGAATGGCGTGCATCCCGTCATCATCCTTGGCGAACCCGCGGATGAAATCAACGAGGCCTGGCAGGATTTCTCGTCGCTTGCGCTGATCTGGCTCGCGATTAACGCAATTGTGCTCGTCATCCTCTATATCGTGCTCGGGCGTGTGCTCGATCCGCTCGCAAGCCTGTCCAAGGGCATGTATCAGCTCGAGGGTGGCGAGTACGGGGCCCGGCTGCCGAGCTCGAAGCTTAAGGAACTCGCTGTCATTACGGATCGGTTCAACATGCTGGCGAACGCCCTCGAAGTGGCGCGAAAAGAGAATGCGAGCCTCTACCGGCAGCTTATCAACGTCCAGGAGGCCGAACGCCGCGAGATCGCCAACGAGCTCCACGACGAGGCGGGGCCGTGCCTATTCGGCATTGCCGCGAATGCCTCGTCGATCCAGACGACCGCGGGTCAGTTGTCCGGCGATCGTGCCACGAGAATCACCAACCGCGCCGGCGAAATACTTTCGATCGCCGAGCGCTTGAAGGCCATGAATCGGGCGCTCCTCAAGAAGCTTCGTCCGGGCCCACTTGGCCAAGTCAAGCTGGGCGACCTCATCGTGGAGCTCACGGCGGGTCTTCAAAGCCGCCATCCCGACACGCAGATTCAAACCACCGTGGGATCGATCGCGAAGTCCTACGGGGAATCCGTCGACCTCGCGATTTATCGCTGCATTCAAGAGGCGATTACCAATGCGATTCGCCACGGTCATGCAGACAAGGTCCACGTGGACCTCGAACAGCAACGCCTGGCAAATGACCGCGGTCATAACAACCAGATCCGGTTGATGGTCACTGACGATGGTAAAGGCATAGCGCCAACCGCGTCCAAGGGCTTCGGGCTCACGACGATGACGGAGCGCGTACGATCTGTTGGCGGTCAGTGCATGATCGAGAGTGGGCCGTCCGATGGCACAACCGTCAGAGTCGAAATTCCAATCAAGCAGAAAAACGAAAAGGGGGTGCCCGAACGGGCGCCTGAATCAGTCAGGTAGTTATCATGACGAGAGTTCTTGTCATCGACGATCATCCAATCGTCCTGCAGGGGTGCCAGCAGCTTTTGGAGGATGTCGGCGTGAAACATGTCCATCAGGCGCAAAGTCTGGCGGATGGTTTTCGGATCTATCGGACTCAAAAGCCTGACGTAATTATCGTCGACCTTGCTATGCATAGCGGGTCACTCGGCGGATTGTCCTTCATCCGACGACTGCGCTTGCACGATCAAGAAACGCCCATTTTGGTTTTCACCATGCATTCGGATCCAGTGATCGTAGCTCGTGCCCTTGAGGTCGGGGCCACGGGCTATGTCCTGAAGGACACCCCTCCTGAGGAGGTGCAGACCGCTTTTCGGCGCGTGCGTGAAAATCGCCCTTATCTCAGCCACGACCTTGCCTCGGAGGTCGCCTTCATGGAGGCGCGCGGGACAACGAATCCTTTACGCCGAATGACAGTTCGGGAGTTGCAGACGCTTGCACTCGTCGCCGAAGGGAAACCCTATGGCGTCATCGCTGATCATCTAAACGTCAGCTACAAGACGGTGGCAAACACTTGTACGCAGCTCAAAGCAAAGCTCGGCGTGCGCACATTGCCTGAGTTGATGCGAATTGCCATTCAACATCTTCCGGCAGCGAATGGGAAGAAACTGTCCTAATTGCCGTCCATGACCATACGAACCGGTGCCCCGGAGGCATGGCCGCGTGCGGCGGGCGGATCTCATTCTTCTTCGCATTGATGTTTGTTGCGCCGTGAATTCGCATTGATGTTTGGTGCGCCGTGAATCGGCGACCCGAGCTAACGCGGCGCGCCTCGCTGCCCAGCGCCCTTGCATTTTTGGTGCGGCGCAACAATTGAAAAACTCATTAAGCAGAATTCGTTGCCAGGACCACATTTCACTTGCATTGGCATTACATTTGGCAATTATGGGCCTGTTGCTCGGCAATGAGCGAGAAACGAAGTTCCACGAAAGAACGGATACAACGTGACTTGCAAAGCGTCGGGCTCAATTTCCTCGTGAGGTGTCAACGCGTCTTGTGTTCATCGGAGTACCCGCAGCCAGAAGCGGGCGCGGGGCAAAATTTTTGCTTTTGCGTTTTCTGGCAGGCTCCAATTTCCACAAACACGATGGCAGCTTCGAAATTTGCTAAGGTCTCGTTGACCCTGAGCGTTGCTCAGGTAAGCGTGAATCAAGGCGTTCAGAATTACTCAGAGTTCGTTTCGGTGAACTGAGTAGCTAGGGAGAGGAGAAAGAATATGACAATCAAGTATGGTGTTCTGACTGGCACCATCGTCGCAGTGACGATGGGGTTTGCTGGCCAGGCGTCGGCTATGGATACCGACGCAGAGCAGCTGAAGCGTATGGCTGATCCTGACCAGTGGCCTGCCCCTGGTCGTGATTTCCAGCTGTCGCGTCACAGCACGCTCTCTGACATTACGACCGACAATGTGAACAAGCTGCAGATGTCTTGGGCCCAGGGCACGAACGCCCTTCGTGGTCATGAGGGTCAGCCGCTTGTGATCAAGGACGTTGGCGGCAAGACCATGCTGTTCATGGTTTCC
The DNA here is from genome assembly GCF_049590335.1 of Methyloceanibacter sp. Taxonomy (GTDB): domain Bacteria; phylum Pseudomonadota; class Alphaproteobacteria; order Rhizobiales; family Methyloligellaceae; genus Methyloceanibacter. The sequence goes on along the minus strand of NZ_JBAWCQ010000090.1, from coordinate 1,629 downwards.
GGTTGTCCGTCCATGTCCAACTGTAACGTTGTTCAGGCTCTGGATCTTTCGGACCCTGACAATCCGAAGCAGGTTTGGTCGTATGTTAAGAAGACCGACCGTGACGAGTCAGCTGTGCCGCGCGCTTGCTGCGACACCGTTAACCGTGGCGGCTCCTATGCCGATGGCAAGTTCGTGTACAGCACGCTCGACGGGTTCGTTATCGCCCTCGATGGCCAGACCGGTAAGGAAGTATGGGTCGTCAAGTACGCCTATCCCGAGAAGGGTGAGACCATCACGCCGGCTCCGTTGATCGCCAATAACTTGGTGTTTCAGGGCTTCGGTGGTGATGAATTTGCCGCTCGTGGTCGCGTTGCCGCTTGGAATCTTGCCGACGGCTCCGAGGCTTGGGTGTGCCACAGCACGGGTTCCGATAAGGACGTGTGCCTGACGCCTGAGACTAACAAGGCCAACCCCCATTTTGGTCAGGCTGGTGAGGATCTTGGTATCAAGACCTTCCCCGGTGAGGACTACAAAATTGGTGGTGGCGCTGCTTGGGGTTGGTTTTCCTATGATCCCGAGCTGAAGCTGGTCTACTACTCGACCGGTAACCCCGGTCTGTGGAGTCCTTCTTATCGTTGCCCCGACAAGACCCACGAGGAGTGCAACACTGGTGCGTTCGACAACAAATGGTCGATGACGATCTTCGCTCGTAAGATCGAAAACGGCGAAGCTGTCTGGGCTTATCAGATGACTCCGTTTGACCAGTGGGACTACGACGGCATCAACGAGAACATTCTTACCGACATGGAAATTGACGGTAAGAAGGTGAAGGCCCTCACTCACTTTGACCGTAACGGCTTTGCCTATGTCATGGATCGTACCGACGGTACCCTTCTGCGCGCCACGAAATACGTGACGACGGACTGGGCCGAAAAGGTCGACATGAAGACGGGCCGTCCGGTCAAGGTTCGTGACCATTCACCGCTCGAAGTTGGCCGTAACGTCTCTTCCTGCCCGTCTGCGATGGGTGGTAAGGACCAGCAGCCTGGTGCTGTTGATCCGAAGGAGCCGAACCTCTTCTACATGCCCACCAACAACTGGTGCATGGAGTTGGAGCCGCAGGAGCGCACGCACACGAACCAGGGCACTGTCTACGTGTTCGCGAACGTGTACATGTATCCTGAGGTGCCCGGCACCACTGGCAAGATCAAGAAGTACGACGTCCTGACGGGTAAGACGATCTGGGAAATTCCGGATCCGTATCCGAACTGGGGTGGTACCATGGTCACTGACGGTGGTCTGATGTTCTATGGCTCGCTTGGTGGCGACTTCCGCGCGGTCGACCGGAGTTCCGGTAAGGTCCTGTGGAGCCGCAAGCTTGGTTCAGGCATCATCGGTAACCCGATCACCTACAAGGTCGGTGGCAAGCAGTATGTTGGTGTCTACTCGGGTATTGGCGGCTGGATCGGTCTTCCGGTCACTGCTGGTCTGGACCTGAGCGACAAGTTCGGCGCCATCGGTGCTACGGCCATGACGAAGGCCGCTGGCCTGCAGCATATCCCGCAGGGCGGTACGCTTAACGTCTTCCGCCTTTACGAGTAACTCTCTCGTAAACGTGTAGAATATTGGCGCCCGATGCCCTTGTGG
>NZ_JBAWCQ010000089.1:0-7450 GCF_049590335.1 Methyloceanibacter sp. | reverse complement strand
GTTCCCGATGGCACGCTGTCCGCGACCGTGCTGCTGACGGTGCTCGCCAACGACGTTCAACCCTTCATCCGATATGACCTCGGTGACTGCCTTCGTTTCCACCCAGACCGCTGTCCCTGTGGCTCGCCGTTCCGCAGTTTTCAGGTGGAAGGGCGCGAGGCGACGCTCGTTCGTGTGGGCGAGGTGACGCTGTCGCCACTCGTCTTCGATCTGGAGCACAAGCACGCCCGGCGCATCCAGCTGGTCCAGACCAGCGAGAGAGATTTCGAGCTGCGAATAGAACCAGCCGATGAGGCGGCGGCAGGGGTTGTCTTTCAAGAAGTCAGCCAGTCGGTGAAGCGCGTGTTCCGCGACAATGGCGTAGAGGACGTCGCGGTGCGAGAAAGCCAGTCACCGCCCAAACTCACCGCGAGCGGCAAATTCCATGAAGTATTGCCTTTGCGAGGCACCGATCCTGCGAACATGACATGACCTCAGACTATGATGTCCGCTTTGGGTCACTAGCCGACATTGGAACGCGACTTCGCGACGACCGCTTTGCGCCCGCAAGCAGACATCGGCCGCAGCTTGGACAGTGAGTTCGGCTATGTCCAAATAGTTGACGAGCGGTATTGTTGCGTCGGAGCGTCTCTACGTCGGCCTACCTCTTCTGTAAGGAAGTTGCCTGCTGGACATCAGCCCTTTGCTAAACAACGCGCTACATAAAACGGTTTCATATAGAAAATTAGCGTATCTATTTCAGAGAGTTAGTTGTAAGAGCTTCGACTCCCGCCGTCCGCACCACTTACACGACTATGGGCAATCCGAATCGCGCACGAACCGCGCCTTGACCCAGCCCTGCGTCGTGCCGTCTCCGCTGTAACGGGTGATCGGACACCACCGGCTGCCCCACGGCCGGCTCAAGGATACGCATTTGCCGTCCAAGTGGAGAATGCCTTGCCCTTTGTGCGGGATTTTGTCCACGATCGGTGCCTTGGATGATGCGCTCGCGCGCATGTTCAAGACGTCATCCGGCGCGACGTTCACGATGTTGAGGCAGCCGGCGCCAGTGGTGGCGAAAGATGGCGACACAGCGCCGATGAAAACGAGGGTGGCTGTGACAGTTCTGAACATGATCTGATCCTTGGAATTGTCGCTTGGAGGTTTTGGGTTAGCTTGAGAGCAGATGAGGCTCGGCCCCCCAAAGACCGGTCCGGTCCTAGAGAGCCTCGCCAAAGTGCTGGATCGGACGCTGCCATTAGGGGCAGTTCTTACCAGTGCGCATGCACTCGCGCATCTTATCGCGCAGGTCGTCCTTCCAATCCTGGGCATCTTCCTTGCCTGCCGGGCCGCCCTCACGCTGACCGTTCCGGTAGCCTTTCCGGTAGCCCGCATCGTAGCCGCGCCGGTAAGCCTCTGCGCATTCGGCAGCACCCACGTCCATGCTGCCGATGAGAGAGTCCTGGTATGAGGCCTTGTAAGCATCGTTAAAGCCGTCCGTGTAGCCATCATTCAAGCCTTTGCTCTTGCCGCTCTGATAGCACTGCTCGATAGACTTGGCTTCTGCGGGAGCCGGCGCCGCGATGTTGGCAAACATGAAGCCCGCAAGGATCAAGCAAACAAACTTCGAAAGAAAAGCAAACTTGGTCGTGGTCTGAGAAATCTTGGACATGATGTGTTCCTTCATATGATCAGTTTTCGCGTGCTGGCTTGATCGCCAGAACTGACAAGGAACCTACTGACACCCATGGCTGCGTTGTATGGGGTGGATCCCCTATATGCGCGCCTTGGGGGGCGTTGCGACGCACGGGCTTCGCGAAAATCGTCCGTAATCACTCCTACATATCGCGGTCTTAGTGTCTTCGGTTGAGCCGGGAAGGGGCACCGAACCGATGCTGTTTTCGCTGCGCGAGTCCGATCTCGACAAGTTGGAAGAGAGGAATGCCGCGAAGGTGGGCCGCCTCCGCGCTCTGCTCGATGAGCTGCGCCAGCTGAGTTCGCCAGCCTAGGCCACGCGCCAACCTTTTCCGATAATCTGGTGCAAGTCAGGCGCGTGAACTAGCGACGGGATTGTGTGCGTCCTGGCGGTATGCTGCTAGGCCGCGACGTTTCTCGCGCGCACCTCTTGCAGGGGCGTGAAGCCTTCGAACTCGGGATGACCGTGATAGAGGGGCTTGCCTTCGCCCGCCCGCGCGTGGGCCTTGCGGAAGGCCTCCGAGCGCGTCCAAGCTTCGAAATCGGTTTCGGAGCGCCAAATGGTGTGCGAGGCGTAAAGTACGTGATCGTCCCGCTCCGGTCCCTTCAAGAGTTGGAACTCGACAAAGCCGGGCACATCTTCGAGATGGGTCTCGCGCGTGAGCCAGACCTGCTCAAAATCGTTCTCCGCGCCTTTCAACACTTTGAACCGGTTCATGGCGATATACATGCTGCACTCCTTGAATTTGGCGAGTTGCGTGAATCCTAAGGGAGTACGTGCGATTTGTCCTGGCAATCTTGCGGGCCAAGCTGCGGTCAGTGCCGTGACATGGCGTCCCAGGACGCACCGGTCGTGACGAGGCCGCAACCGGTTACGGCTTGATAGCGACCTTCAGGACACCGCCTCTCGGATCGCACCTCACAGCCGCAGGCGAATCTTTGCGTTGAGTCGCATCAAGACCCGAAAGTTTTCGCCGCAGGGCGCACGTTCAGCCCTAATTTTTAATCTTCTGAACCGGGCGTCGGGTCCGGTGCATCGAATACGGACCAACCCACATCGCGGCCGGTTGACGGCAGGTTCTTGCGTTCGCTCTTGTCAAGCAAGAGATGTGCCTTCGCGACCATGAGCGCGGTGACCGGCGCAGTCAGAAACAGGAATGTCGTGATCAGCAATTCCTGAATCGACAAGGCGTCACCCGCCAAGAGGAAGTAGAGCATTGAGGCGATCAGCGTCGCGCCGATGCCGAGTGTGGTTGCCTTGGTCGGGCCGTGCAGCCGCCGCATCAGGTCCGGCAGCTTGGCCAGGCCGAGCGAACCGACGAACAGAAAGAATGCACCAAGGCAGATCAGGCCCGCCACCGCGATGTCGCCAAAATCGGTCATTGGTCTACTCCATCACATTGCCGCGCAAGATGTACTTGCAATAGGCAACGGTTGTCAGGAAGCCGACCATCGCGAAGAGCAGTGCGACTTCGAAATAGAGCTCGGTGCCCCAATAAATGCCGGCCAGCACGACAAGTCCGATCGCGTTGATCGTGAGCGTGTCGAGGGCGAGGATGCGTGTGGGCATATCCGGCCCGACAACAACCCTGTAAAGACACAACAGTATCGCCGCGCTGATGGCGACGCCGGCGATGGAACAGGCAAGTGTGATCATCGCTCGAAGATCCTTTGCAGTCTGGATTCATAACGTGACTTGATTTCGGACACGGTCTTTTCCGGGTCGTCCGTCTCAAGGCAGTGTACGAGCAGCGCGCGGCCATCCGCGCTCAGGCTGGCGCTCACCGTGCCCGGCGTCATGGTGATCGTACCCGCCAAGGCCGTGATAGCTTCGGGTGATTTCAGGTCGAGTGGCACGGTGACGAACTGCGAATGCAGATCGTCTCCGCGGCGGAACAAGATCAGATAGGCGACCTGAAAATTGGCGACGACGATGTCCCACAGTACGACCAGCGCATACTCGATGATGGTGAGCGGGTTGCTGACCACTGGCCGGTCTGGCCAGAAGGCGCTGGTGAAGCGTGGGACCAAGATGCCGAGGATGAGCCCAAGCACGGTGGCGCCCCAGGAGAAGCCGTTGAGCAGAATCCAGACGGCGACGATCAGTAGTGTCAGCAAAGGATGGGGAACTAGCGTTCTGAACATGGTCAGTGCTCCCCGGGTGCTTCGGTTGGTGAGGATGGCGCTGCCGTTGCGTTCGCCGGTTCGGTAATCGGTCGCGCTGGCTCGGGGTTCTCACGGTCGCCGAGCACCGCATTGACATATTGCTGCGTGTCGAGCGCTTGGCTCGCAGTCTTGTGCAGCGCCTTGACGGCGGGTCCGGAAAAAACAGCGAGCATCAGGCTCGCGCCCACGAGAAGCGCCACCACGACCATGGGCGTAGCGGCCGCCGTTCCCCAGCTAGGGCCGGTGGTCTGTCCTTCCGCCTTCCAGAAAACAATGCTGCCCGCACGGGCGAACGCGATAGTCATCATGAGCGATGATAGCAGGATGGTGGCCCAAATCAGCCACGCTCGCGGCGCTTCGAAGGTCGCATCGAGAACCATCAGCTTGCCGATGAATCCGGACAGCGGCGGGAGCCCCACAACAGAGATTGCCACGAGAAAGAACAGAGTCCCGAGAATTGCCGCTTGGCTGATCGGGTTGCCGGGTACCAAAGCATCGAGCTTGAGGCTGCGCCGGGCGGCGATGAGGTCGACAATCAGAAAGAGGGCGGCGCCCGCAATCGTGCTGTGGACCAGGTAGTACAGAGCGGCCGTCAAGCCATCCACGCTGAATTGCCCGATAGCAATCAGCAGGACGCCCATTGAGGCGATCGTGTTGAACGCAGCCAGATCGAGCAGCCTTCGGCTGCCCAGAAGTCCGGCCGTGCCGACAGCGATCGTTACGAGCGCGGCTGGGACGACCCAAGGGGCGGCCACGGCGCCCAAACCCTCGCCGCCATCGCCCAACACCGTTCCGAACACGCGGATAATCGCGTAGGCGCCAACCTTCGTCATGATGGCGAACAGGGCTGCGACAGGTGCGGACGCCGCGGCATAGGTCGCGGGCAACCACCAGTGTAGCGGCACGAAAGCCGCTTTGATGGCAAAGACCAGCAGAAGCAGCAACGCGCCGGTCTGCAGGAGAGCTTGGTCGGCTTGCGCCACGTGGCGCGCCTTGACCGCGAGATCCGCGAAATTGAGCGTGCCCGCTATGCCGTAGATCAACCCCACGGCGACCAGGAATAGCGACGATGCGATGAGATTGATGGCGACATATTGGAAGCCGGCCCGCAGGCGCTTCGCGCCGCCGCCATGGAGCATCAACCCGTAAGAGGCGATCAGCATGACCTCGAAGAAGACGAAGAGGTTGAACAGGTCGCCGGTGAGGAAGGCGCCGTTCAAGCCCAGGAGCTGGAAGTGAAACAACGCGTGGAAATGTCGCCCGCGCCTGTCCCAGCCGGCGATGGCGTAGAGCAGAACCGCAAGCGCAAGTCCTGCGGTGAGGACAAGCATTGTGGCCGAGAGACGGTCGATCACCAGCACGATGCCGAACGGCGCTGGCCAGGCGCCGAGGCGATATGCATCCGTCTCGCCATCACTCACTGCGTCGTAGAGAAATAGAGCAACGCTCAGCAGGGCCACCGTGGAGGCGACCGAAAGGAAGCGTTGCACCTCAATGTCGCGCTGCCGCATCAGGATCATGATTGCTGCGGTGATCGCGGGCAGGATGGTGGGCGCGATAATCCAGGTCGTTGCGAGAGGCGAAGCCGTCATGTGCCGGTCGCCGTCTTGCTTGAGGGCTCGTCTTCGGGGAACTCATCCTCCGGGAGGTCCGCCGTGTCTGTAGCCGTCTCGAGGAACCCGCGAAGCGCAAGCACCACGATCAAGGCCGTCATGCCGAACGAGATGACGATGGCCGTCAGCACAAGGGCTTGCGGCAAGGGGTCGGTGTAGGAGTCGGCGCTGGTGATGATCGGCGGCTTGTCCACGACCAGCCGTCCCGATGAAAACAGAAAGATGTTGACCGCGTAGGACAGCAAGGTGAGGCCGACCACGATTGGGAAGGTCCGCTGTTGCAGGATCAGATAGACGGCGGCGGCCGTCATGAATCCCATTGCGCTGGCGACGACGAGTTCCATGTCAGCTCTCCCCGTTGCTTGAGCTGAAGACCCGACCGTCCTTCAGGGGAACGTCCATGGGTCCTTCGGGAACGGGCTCGGGCTCAACGCGGGCTTCGACGCGGGAAATCTGCGCGAGCGACAGCATGACGACGCCGACTACGGAGAGAAATACACCCAGGTCGAACGCCATGGCGGAGGCAAGCTCGAACTCGCCGACGATCGGGAGATGGACATAAGTGTAGGTGCTGGTCAGGAAGGGCCAGCCGAAGATTAGAGACACGACGCCGGTCAGTCCCGCGATCAAGACACCTGTGCCGATCAAGACGTGGCTGTCCACGCGCATGCGGTCCGCCGCCCAGTTATAGCCGCTTGCGATGTACTGCATGATCAGCGCGATCGCGACGATCAAGCCGGCAATGAAGCCGCCGCCCGGTTCGTTGTGACCGCGCAGGAAGACAAATGCCGCCACCACGAGCACCAGCGGGAACAGTACGCGGGTTGCGATCACCAACATCATCGGATGGGCGTTGATGCTTTGCTCCCTGCTTGCGCGCATGGACGCAAGCGTACGCGCGGCGGCGCCTCGCAGCGCGTTGTCCAACAAGGCAAAGATCGTGATCGCGGCGATGCCCAGGACGATGATCTCGCCATAGGTATCAAAGCCACGGAAGTCGACGAGGATCACGTTCACGACATTGGTTCCGCCGCCGCCGGGCTTAGCCTCGGCCAGGTAGTAATCCGAGATCGTTTGAAAATCGCGCGTCATGATCGCATAGGCGAGGGCGGCCACCCCAAGTCCAACAGCGGCGGCGAGCAGACCCCGGCTGAATCTTCCGCCGGTGGTGATTTCTTTCGGGGATGTTTGCGGCAAGAGATTGAGTGCTAGCAGCAATAGGATCGTCGTGACGATATCGACGGAGATCTGCGTGAGAGACAGATCGGGAGCCGAGAACTGCAAGAAGAAAAGGGCAGCGATTAAGCCGACGCCGCTGGTCATAACCAAGGACAGGAGCCTGTTCTGGTGCCAGAATAGCAGTGAGACACACAAGCTCGCGAGTACGACCCATGCGGCGGTCGCGGGAATTGACGCCGGGATGACGGCCCGGGTTCCCGTCTCATGAGGGGCGCTGAAGTAGGCGGCGGCACCGACTGCCAGGATCGTCACCAGAATGATGCCCGCATAGCGGGGGAACGACCCGTTATGGGTCGCGCCAATGAAGCTGCGCGCGCCGCGGACAAGGCCTGAGATCGCGGCATCGAAGATGCTCTTCGCATCGATCCCAGCAAAGACGAGGCGTAGCCGATTGGCGGCGTCGTAGGACCGGAACAGCAGCGCGCCGCCCACGAGCGCGATGACGCTCATCAGCAAGGCCGGCGTGAAGCCATGCCAAAGAGCAAGATGATATTCCGGCAGCGGTCTGCCAACCACCGCGAGCGCGGTGCGTTCGACGATGGCGCCGACGGTCTGTGCCGGGAACAGCCCGATTGCGATGACGAGTGCGGCGAGTATCGCGACGGGCAGCCACATGCCAACGGGTGGGTCATGCGGCTTTTTCGGATAGTCGTCCCGGACCGGGCCTAAGAACGTGCTGATGGCGAAGCGATACGAATAGGCGGCCGAGATCAGAGAGGCCAAAGTTACTAGGGCCGGAAACACCCAAGGATGCCCCG
>NZ_JBAWCQ010000088.1:0-40920 GCF_049590335.1 Methyloceanibacter sp. | reverse complement strand
CGGTGATCGTCGTGGGCGACGACAAGCCGGCCTGGGCGCGCACGGACGACATCAAGACGAAACGCTCGATCCGGCCTTTGGCCTGGCCGGCGAGCTCGGCCACCGCCTCGGTGTTGATTCGCGCATAATCGTCGTCGGGGAGCCTACCGGGCGCGTGGGCGATGCCGGCCAGATGCACGACATGGCTGACATCGTCGAGCGCTGCGGACCAATCGGCGGGATATGCCAGATCCGGCATCGCGATTGGCTCGATGTTGGGCGCTTGTGTGATGCGCACGGGGTCGCGGGCGGCGGCCCGTACGGAGAAGCCGCGTTTCGCCAGAGCCGGGACCAGGCTTTGACCGATGAAACCGGAGGCGCCGGTGACAAGGATGCGCATCGCGTCTTAGCGCCCCCGCGCGAAGCTGGATAGGACGAAGGCGACGCCGGCTATTCCCAGCGCCAGGGCCGCCGCATCGGCCGTTGGCGATGCCGCGAGTGCGGCCACGATGGCCAGGATCGCCAGCCAGCCGCAGAGAAGGAAAACACGCGTCGTGACCTCCGGGACCTGGAAGCCGTTCGCAATAGCCCTTTGATAGTAATGGATCCGGTGCGCTGCCGTCACTTTCTCACCATTCCGCAGACGCCGGACGAAAGTCAGCGCGCTATCGGCAATCGTGTAGAGGGCTAGCAGGAGCGCCGAGACGAAGTGGGCCTCCGCGACCCAAATCAGCATGTAAGCCAGGATCAAGCCGATGGGCAGGCTGCCCGAGTCGCCCAGAAAGATGCTGGCTGGGTGTTTGTTGAAGACAGCAAAGCCAAGCATGGCGCCGAGTAGCACGAGCGCCAGAAGGCCGATGCCCGGCGGGACGACGTCCAACCACCATAGGATCGCCACACCAAGCGCCATGGGAACCACCTGGGCCACGGTCATCCAGTCGAGGCCGTCCAGAAAATTGACGACGTTCACGAAGCAAACCACCCCGAACACGAGCAGCGCCCGTTCGGCGCCGGCGGGCAGAACGGCGGGCAGGACCCGGAAGTCCGGCGGCAAGGTCAGGACGATACCCAGCGCAACGACGCCCTGGGCCAGGAGCCGCCAAGCGATCGGCAACGGCCACGCGTCGTCCAGTCCGCCAAGAATAGTGAGCGCAGCCGCTCCGAGCAGAATCGGGATGAGGTTAGGCTCCGGCACGAGCTTCCAAACGAGAAGCGCGCCACAGACCGCGAGGATCGCAACCATGACACCCAGGCCTGCACCCTCTGGCGTGGCTTGGACGTGGGAGGAGCGCTCGTTGGGATGTGCCATCAAATGGCGGACGAGCAGCGGCCGGAGGACAAAGATCAGAGCCGCGCTCAAGGCTGCGCTCACGCCGACCACGGCGGCACTGGGAAAGAAGTCGGCCTCGGTCATTGGATCAGCGCAACATGAGATCAGTGCAGGGTCTGCGAGTGGGGCACCCACTCATCCGTTCCAGGCGCCACGTTCGCCGCGGCGCCAGACGGTGCATAGCCCTCGACAGTGGCGTGCAACATCTCCTGCAGTTCTGCCAGGTCATTCTTCGAGATTGCCGTCTCGAACCGCGCGAGCGCGGTGATGAGCTCCCCATAGGCCAATACCGGCTCGGACGTTTTGAAGATGCGCGGGTGGCTGGTGCCCGTCGCGTCCTCGCCGATCAGCAATTCCTCGAAAAGTTTCTCACCGGGGCGCAAGCCCACATATTCGACCGCGACGTCTCCTTCGGGATGGGCCTCGTCGCGCACTTCAAGGCCCGACAACCTGACCATCGTGCGCGCCAAGTCGTCGATTTTGACCGGCGTTCCCATTTCCAGGACGAAGACCTCGCCGCCCTCCGCCATGGCCCCAGCCTGGATGACGAGTTGGGCGGCTTCCGGGATCGACATGAAGTAGCGGATCACTTCAGGATGGGTGACGGTGACGGGCCCGCCCTCCTTGATTTGCTTGCGGAAGAGGCGGACGACCGAGCCGGAGGAGTCCAGAACGTTGCCGAAGCGCACCATCGTGAAGGTCGTCTGGTGCGGATCCTCCGCCAAGGCCTGCAGAACCAGTTCGGCCAGGCGCTTGCTGGCCCCCATGACATTCGTCGGCCGCACCGCCTTGTCACTCGAGATGAGCACGAAACGCGCGACGCCTGCATCCCGGGCTGCGTCCGCGACCACCTGCGTTCCGAACGTGTTGTTCTGCAGGCCGACACAGGGGTTCACCTCGACGATCGGTACATGTTTGTAGGCGGCCGCGTGGTAGATGACGTCGACGTCGTGCTGCGCCAGGGTTCGGTCGATCAGCCTGCGGTCCAGCACCGACCCGAGAACTTGGACCACGTTCGTCTCGGGTCGCGCATTGGGGACGTCAACACGCATGGCGCGCTGTAATTCGGCGATTTCGAACGAGATTTCGTAGAGCGCGTGCTCCGATACGTCCAAGAGCACAAGCGTCTTCGGTCCAAGCTGTAAGAGCTGGCGCGCGAGTTCGGAGCCGATCGAACCGCCGGCGCCGGTGATCAGAACCGACTTGTCTCGGACCTGCGACGAAAGCAGGTCCAAGTCGGGCGAGACAGGATCGCGGCCCAAGAGATCCTCGACTTCGATGGGACGAAGATCGCTGATTTCGACGCGGCCCGCCGCGATCTCCTCCAGCGCGGGCAGGGTCTTCACCTCCACGGGATATTTCTCGAGGACCTTGAGGGCAACCCGGCGCTCGCTGCGGAGTGCCGACGGCGCGGCGAGGAGCACCTCGTCAACCTTCTCGTCGGCGATGACCTTGCCGATCTTCTCGGGGCGAATGACCTTGACCCCGTGCACCACCTGTCCGGCCAACGAAGGGTTGGAGTCGATGAAGGCGACCATGCGATAGGTGCCGGCCTCGTTCAGCGCGCGCAACAGCTGAATGCCTGCCGGGCCCGCGCCATAAATGATGACGTTCTTGCATACGTCGGAGCGGATCGGCTCATATTGCGGTGCGGCTTTGAGCAGCATCGACGCCGCCCATTGACGGCTCAATCGGATCAGAATCGCCGCGATCAGGACGTAGATGACGACGACCGACCGCGGGTGATTCTTGACGCCGCTCATATAGACCACGAGGGCCCACAGGACCGCGGCTATAATCACGGCGATGTAAATCTGTGTGGTGCCGGAGGGACCGATAAAGCGCGTGACGAGCTTGTAGAGGCCACGCCAATAGAAGACGAAGACGCCGACGGCCGGCGCGACCAACAGAAGCAGCAGAGTCTGCCAAGTCTCGGGAATGTAGATACGGCTCAGGCGCAAGGAATAAGCCGCCCACAACGCGATACCGAGCATCACGAAGTCGTTCGCGATAAGCACAGTCCGCTTAAGCCAGCGGGGGCGTTCGATGAGCCAAACGGCGAAATTCATTGAGACCGTCCCGCGCCAGACCATACCAAGCCCAGCCTAACAACCTGATGCGCGTCGGAAAGTTGGTCGAACCATAGCCGAAGCCTTATCCAAACGGAAGCAACGGGTTGAGGTCTTGTGATCTTCCCGTCAAGCTCGGCGCGTATCTGAGCCTTACAGGCGGCGATTCGCGATGAGGTTGATCTCTTTCAAAGCATTTGTGGCGGGCGGGACGCTTCTGGCCGCATTTTCGGCGGCAGGGGCCGCCGTGGCCGAGGTCGTCACCCTGGTCACTCCGCTGGCTTTCGGAACCCATGTCCCGGGCCTTGGGACACCTGCGCGCGAACTTGCCAAGCTCCTGAAGGAGCGCTCGGACGGCACCCTGCAACTGGATTTGAAGGAGCCCGGCGACGGCACGGCCCCTTACGAGATACTGGACAAGGTCTCCGACGGCAAGGTTGATGCGGGCTATGCGACGGCTGGGTACTGGGCCGCAAAACTGCCCGCCGCCAGCCTGTTCGGCGGATTCCCGTTCGGCCCCAACGCCAAAGAGTACATGGACTGGTTCAACCGGGGCCACGGGCGCGCGCTGTATCAGGAGATGTACGATCAGGCCAAGATCGAGGTCCATGTGATCCCCTGTGCCTTCGGCGGCGCGGAGGCAGGCGGCTGGTTTGCCAAGGAAATCGGCTCCAAGGACGATCTGGACGGCCTGCGCATGCGTATTTTCGGGCTTGGCGCGCGGGTGATGATGCGTCTTGGCGTGGTCCCGGTTCTCGTCCCGGGGAGCCAAATCGCGAAGGCCTTCGAGGGTGGCGAGATCGGAGCTGCGGAGGCCTATACGCCGGCGGTGGATCGCGCCAACGGTCTTCAGGACGCGGTCAAGACCCTGTATCAGCCGGGCTGGAATCAGCCTGCCACCGTGTTCGAACTCTTGATCAATCAGGATCGTTGGGCGGCGCTCGGGCCCGAACACCAATCTCTGATCGAGAGCGCCTGCGGCGAGATGCTTCAACGCACGCTCGCCGAGAGCGCCGTTCTGCAGGCCGCGGTGCTGACAGCCTTCGCCAATGAAGACGGCGTCGAGATTCTCGGCTTCCCAGACGACGTTCAGGCGGCTCTACGGGAGGCGTGGCGCGAGATCGCGCGGGAAGAAGGCGTCCGGGACTATCTCTTCAAGGAGGTGCTCGAGGATATCGAGACCTTTCGGTCCGGGGGCGAGGCAAAGGACGAGGACGTCAAGGACGCCGAGGCAAAAACGGAGGAGCCCATGCCGCCACCACCCCCCCCCCGGGTGACGCCACGCCGGTGGGTCCGTGAGCCAAAATGCCGGACTGGACCTGTTGTTCTGTGCGGTTCGTTTTCCGCGCGCGCCTTGATAGAGTGTAAGCGCATGTTGCCCATCGCCCCTCGAAAATGCGATGAGGGGTCAGCATCCTTTATCCTAATGGCCTTTTGGGCGGCTTGGAGCCTGCTTGCATGTCCACTGTGACGCTTCCAGATCCCGACCGTGCCGTATTGGCGCGCCGGAACGAAGTGGTGAAGCAGCTCAAGAAGCTGGCGCCGCAGGCGGTGATGATCGCCGATCTCGAGGGGCGGCGTACATTCGAATCCGATGCGCTTGCCGCCTATCGGCGGTTGCCGCTTGCGGTGGTACTTCCGGCGAGTACGGAGGAAGTCTCGGCCATTTTGCGATTTTGCAACGAGAACCACGTCAAAGTGGTGCCGCGCGGGGCGGGGACGTCGCTCTGTGGTGGGGCGACGCCGCTGGAGGATTCGATCGTTCTGTGCCTATCGCGGATGAACAAGATTCTGGAGATCGATGCCGCGAACCGGGTTGCGCGGGTAGAGGCGGGCAGCACAAACATTTCGATCACCCAGGCAGCTTCAGCCCAAGGCTTCTTCTACGCCCCTGACCCGTCGAGTCAGGTCGCCTGTACCGTCGGCGGGAACATCGCCACCAATTCCGGCGGGGCGCATTGCCTCAAATACGGGGTGACGGTCAACAACCTCTTGGCCGTGCGCTTGGTAATGATAGATGGCGAGATCGTCGATTTCGGCGGCAGCCACCTCGATTCGCCGAATTACGATTTCCTGCCTTTGATCACGGGCTCCGAAGGCCAGCTCGGTGTCGTGACTGAGGCGAGCGTCCGGCTGCTTGCAGCCCCGGAAGGTGCGCGCCCAGTCCTGATCGGCTTCGACTCAGCGCAGGCGGCGGCCTCCTGCGTCGCCGCGATCATCGCCTCCGGGATCGTCCCCGTGGCGATCGAGTTCATGGACCGCCCGGCAATCCATGTCTGCGAGCATTTCGTTCCGGCCGGTTATCCGCTCGACGCCGAGGCGGCGCTGATCGTCGAGGTCGAGGGCTCCGAGGACGAGATCGAGTACCTCTTGGAGAAGATCGAGGACATCGCCCAGGATTACAATCCGATTAGCACCCGGCGCAGCCAGAGCGCGGAGGAGAGCGCGCTGATCTGGAAGGGGCGCAAGGCAGCCTTCGGCGCGATTGGTCAAGTTTCGGATTACATGTGCATGGACGGCGTCATTCCGCTGTCGGCCTTGTCCGCGGCGCTGGAAGGCGTCAGCCAGATCTGCCGCAAATATCGCTTCGACGTGGCCAACATCTTCCATGCTGGCGACGGCAATTTGCACCCGCTGGTACTTTACGACGCCAACGATCCCGGGCAGCTCGAACGTGTAGAGCTTTGCGGGGCCGAAATCTTGAAACTTTGCGTCGAACTTGGCGGCTGCCTGACCGGCGAGCATGGCGTGGGCATCGAGAAGCGCGAGCTGATGTATGAGCAGTTCACGGACGAAGACATCGACCAACAGGTCCGGATCAAGGAAGAGCTGGACCCGGCCTGGCTTCTCAATCCGGGCAAGGTGTTCCCGATTCTCGGCCGCGATGCGCTAAAGTTGACCATCGACCTGACCCGGCTCGAGGCCGGCCGGGGCGACGCGACGCGCGAGGGCGAACTCGTGGATGAAGCCGCGTATATCGAAGGCGAGGAGACGTTGTGACGGCCCATATGCGCCTTGGCTTCCACACTCCGGAGACCGAAGAGGAGCTGTCGCAGCTCGTCCTCGAGGCGGCGGAGTCCCGCACGCCGCTTGAGGTCATGGGCAAGGGAACCAAGCGCGAGCTGGGCCACGCGGTCCGGGCGGGGGCGGTCGTCAGTACCGAGAATATGAGGGGCATCACGCTCTACGAACCCACCGAACTCGTGATGGTCGCCAAGACGGGAACGCCGCTTGCGGAGATCGAGGCGGCGCTTGCCGAAAACGATCAGGAGCTCGCCTGCGAACCGGTCGATATCGCGCCGGTCATGGGCTACGGCCCGGGCGAGGGCACGGTCGGCGGTCTTGTGGCCACTAACATCTCCGGCAGTCGCCGCATTCTCAAAGGCGCGGTGCGGGATCATGTTCTGGGTATCCGCGCGGTCAACGGGCGGGGCGAGATCATCAAGTCGGGCGGGCGCGTCATGAAGAACGTGACGGGCTACGATTTGGCCCGCATGCTGGCCGGCTCGTGGGGCACGCTGGCTGTCATGAGCGAGGTCGCGCTGAAAGTGCTGCCCGTGCACCGTGAGTCGCGCACGCTAATTTTCTTCGGGCTCACCGACTACGCCGCCATCGAAGCGCTGTGTATAGCCATGGGAACGCCCTATGAGGTGTCGGGCACGCTTCACCTTCATGCCGAACTCGCCGCGCGCCTGACCGATGAAGACCTCGCGGGGAATGGCGCCGCCGTGACCGCGATCCGCGTGGAGAGTTTTCCTGCGTCGGCCAGATACCGCGCGAGCCGTCTGCGCGAGGCCCTGCTAGCCTACGGGCCGGAACTTGAGCTGGATTCCAATCGCAGTCAGGTCTTCTGGCGCGACGTGCAGTCGCTGAAGATGTTCAAGGACGTGAGAAATCCGCTCTGGCGCGTCTCCACGATTCCGAGCCGGGCCGCGAGCCTCATCGGCAATCTTGCGCGCAAGATCGATGTCCGTGCGGCCTATGACTGGTCCGGCGGTCTCATTTGGATAGAGACGCCCGCCTTGGCGGATGCGGCCGCGGTGGATATTCGCCGTCAACTCGCCGAGTTTGGGGGGCATGCCACGCTGATTCGCGCGGATAGTACAATCCGTAACGGGACTGACGTGTTCCAGCCGCTGGAGCCGCCGCATGACGTCCTGACGGCCAAGCTGAAGCATGCGTTCGACCCGCTTGGCCTGTTCAACCCCGGCCGGTTGTATCGGGACCGTTAAGGCACCATGGAAACTAATTTCAACGCTTTGCAGATGGGAGACGCGACGATCGCGCGGGCGGACGAGATTCTGCGCCGCTGTGTCCATTGCGGCCTCTGCACGGCGACCTGTCCGACTTATGTTCTGACGGGCGACGAGCGGGATAGCCCGCGCGGGCGCATCTACCTGATGAAGCAGATGTTCGAGACACGCGATGTGCCGGCGACGACGGTCTTTCACGTCGATCGCTGCCTCTCCTGTCTCGGCTGCATGACGGCCTGCCCGAGTGGCGTCGACTATATGCACCTGGTTGATCTCGCCCGCGTGCGTATCGAGCAGCGTGGGCATCGCAGCCCGAACAACAAGACGATGCGTATGTTCTTGAGCCGGGTCCTGCCCTATCCGAGCCGCTTCAAGGCGATGTTGATCCTTGGCTGGTTCGCCCGGCCATTCCGCGAGATGATCGGCAAGCTGGGCATGAAACGCATTGCGGCGGCGCTGGAGCTGGTTCCGAAAGACGCGCTGAAGCTCAAAATCTTGCGCCCCCGATCCGCCTACAATCCGCGGGCGCCGCAGCCCAAACGGGTCGCCATTATGCTGGGTTGCGTTCAGGAGGTGCTGTCGCCCCAGATCAACAGGGCTGCCATCCGCCTGCTGCGCCGTCACGGCGTGGATGTGATGGTGGTCAAAGACGAGGGCTGCTGCGGCGCGCTTTCCCACCATTTGGGGCGCGAGGACGAAGCGCGCAGCCATGCGCGGCGGAATATCGATGCGCTGACCGCCGTCATGCGCGAACGGCTTCTGGACGCGATCATTCCCACGGCCAGCGGCTGCGGCACCATGCTGAAAGACTACGGCAATCTGCTCGCGCGCGATCATGGCTACGCGGAGCGTGCGGAATATGTGGGGGGGCTTGCGCGCGATGCGACCGAGTTCCTGAGCGAGATCGAGCTCAATCCGCCCGTGATGTGGACCGGCCTCAAGGTCGCCTATCATTCGGCCTGTTCTCTGGGTCACGGGCAGAAGCTCGATGACCTGCCCCGGCAGCTCCTAGAACAGGCTGGTTACACGCTGACCGAGATTCCGGAAGGGCATTTGTGTTGCGGGTCGGCCGGCACCTACAACATCGTCGAGCCGGAACTGTCCGGCGAGCTCCGGGACCGCAAGGTCAAGAACATCGAATCGATCGCCCCGGACGTCATCGTGACGGGCAATATCGGCTGCATCACCCAGCTCAAGATCGGCACGAATATCCCCATCGTCCACACGGTGGAGCTTTTGGATTGGGCGACGGGCGGTCCGTGCCCGCCCGCGCTGTCCAAGATGCGGGGCCGCGCCCATCCCATCGAGGCGCTGGTCGAGATGGCCAAGGTCTCGGCCAAGGAAAAGGCGCTCGCCGATTAGGGCCCGGTTGCTTGCTGGCCGGGGAGCGATGGGCTAGAACGCGGCGGCTTGAGCATTTTGACAAACGGCCGCATCCCTCATGAGCAAAAACGACGATAAGCCCGGCCAAGGGCCCGATAACTCTCGCCCCAAAGCGCGCCTACCCAAAGGGCTGCTGGACTCTTCGGCGCAAGAAATCCGTGCGACCGAGGCGATGCTGGCCACGATCAAGTCCGTGTTCGAGCTGTACGGGTTCGAGCCGCTGGCCACGCCTGCCATCGAGTACACCGATGCGCTCGGTAAATTCCTGCCCGATGAGGATCGGCCCAACGCGGGCGTGTTCTCCTTCCAGGACAATGACGAGCAATGGCTCTCGCTGCGCTACGACCTGACGGCGCCGCTCGCCCGCAACGTGGCCGAGAACTATCAAACCCTGCCCAAGCCCTTCCGCCGCTACCAGACGGGCACTGTCTGGCGCAACGAGAAGCCGGGCCCGGGCCGGTTCCGCCAATTCATGCAATTCGACGCGGATACGGTCGGCGCGCCCTCTGTCGCGGCGGACGCGGAGATGTGCATGCTCGCCGCCGACACCATGGAGGCATTGGGGGTGCCGCGCGGCGACTATGTGGTAAAGGTCAACAGCCGGAAGGTTCTGGATGGCGTTATGGAGGCCCTTGGGCTTCTAGGCGATACGAACATCACAAAACGGTTGGTCGCATTCAGAGCGATCGACAAGCTCGACCGGCTGGGAATGTACGGAGTTCGGGAGCTACTTGGGCCAGGTCGAAAGGATGACAGTGGTGATTTCACAGAGGGTGCACACTTAACCGAAAAACAGATCAGCGCCATTGTTGCGGTCCTTGAGGCCAAAGACTTCGGGTCGCTTCGACCAATTCTTGACCAGGTTACTGTGAACACGGGCGGCGTTCCCGACGAACACGGTGGATTGGCGCACCTGCCTTATGAGGACGCGCTGAATGAGATGACCGAACTTGAGGGGTTGATCCGGACTGCAGGCTATGGTCCCGACCGCATCTGGCTTGACCCCTCCATCGTCCGGGGCCTCGAATATTACACCGGCCCTGTATTCGAGACGGAGCTGACGCCAGCCATCAAGGACAGCCGCGGACAGACGATCCGGCTCGGCTCGGTGATTAGTGGCGGGCGCTACGACGGGCTCGTGGCACGCTTCACGGGCGAACGCGTCCCCGCCACCGGAATCTCGGTCGGTGTATCGCGGCTTCTGTTCGGCCTTCAGCTACTCGGCAAGTACAAGGGCGACGACGTCCAAGGCCCCGTGGTCGTGTTGGTGTTCGACAGGGATCGCTTGAGGGACTACCAGCGCATGGTGCAGACCTTGCGCGAGGCGGGTCTTCGCGCCGAACTTTATCTCGGCTCGTCCGGCATGAAGGCGCAGATGAAGTATGCCGACAAGCGCGGCAGCCCTTGCGCCATCATTCAGGGCGGCGATGAAAAGGAACGCGCCGAAGTTCAGATCAAGGATCTTGCGCTGGGCGCCACGCTCTCCAAGATCGAGGACCGCGAAGAATACTTGAAGAAGCAGGCCGAGGCGCAATTTCCCTGGCCGGAAGCCGAACTCGTCGAGGGCGTGCAACAGGTCCTCAAGCGCTACAAGGCGTAACACCATGACCGCCGAATCAGCCAAAGCGTTCGAGGCCCTCGAAGGCCAGGCGCGCGATCTCGTCGCCCTGTTCGGGCGCGCCGGGTACGAGTTCGTCGCGCCCGCGATTCTACAGCCTGCCGGCGTCTTCCTCGATCAGATCGGCGAACAGGTGCGTGCACGCTCCTACGTCTTCAGCGATCTCGCGGGCGAGGAATTGTGCCTGCGTCCCGATCTCACCGTGCCTGTCTCCCGCCTCTATCTCGAACGCCACCCGCGGGCGGGTGAGGAAGCCCGCTATTGCTATAACGGGCCTGCCTTCCGCTTTCAGCCACTCGGGCCGAGCACCATGCACCCGCGCGAATTCCGTCAGGCAGGCGTGGAGTGTTTCGGTGCTTCCGACAAAGCCGCCGCCGACGTGGAGGTACTGCTCCTCGCCGCGGAGGCGGTGCGGAGCGCAGGCCTGTCCGACTTCCGTCTTTGCTTCGGCGATATCGCACTGTTCTACGCGTTGATCGATGCGCTGAACCTGCCGGAGCGCTGGCGACTCAAGCTGCGCCACTATTTCTGGCGTCCGCCGAGCTTCCACGCCCTTCTCGACAAGCTCGCGAAGGGCGAGCGCATCGCGCCGAACGGTCTCGTGACGGCGCTTTGCGAGACGCTTGCCGGGAAGAGCCAGGCGGAGGCTGAAGACGTCGTCTCAACCTATCTCCAGGCCGAAGGCATTCCGGTCGCGGGCAATCGAACGCTGCGCGAGATCGCCGCCCGTCTGCTCGATCAGACGGCGGATCTTTATGCGGACACGCTGCCCAAGGAGGTGGCCACCGTCATCGACTATTATCTGGCGGTTTCGGCCCAACCGCGCGAAGCCGTGGAGCAAATCGCGATGATCGCGCGTGGCGCCGGCCTCGACATCGACGACGCCATTGTTGTATTCGCGCGCCGCTGCGACCTCCTCGAAGGGGCCGGAGTCGATCTCGCCGCCGCGACTCTCTCTACGGAGTTCGGCCGCAAGCTGGAATACTATTCCGGCTTCGTGTTTCAGATCGAGGCGCCGGGGATGGGTGAGACGGAGCCTGTTGCGGGCGGCGGGCGCTACGACAATCTCCTCACAGCGCTCGGTGCGCCGTGTGCTGTGCCCGCCGTGGGTTCGGCCATTCACACCGAACGCCTGTTGGCTGCTGTCGGGAGGGCGTCGTCATGAGTACGCCATCGCTCGTCATCGCCGTGCCCTCCAAGGGGCGTCTCAAAGAGAAAGCCGCCGCGCTGTTCGAAGCGGCGGGCTACACCTTACGCGTCAGGGGACACGAGCGCGGCTATCGCGGCGAACTCGTTGGGCTGCCCGATGTCGCGGTGGAGTACACCTCCGCCGCCGAGATCGTGCATCAATTGCGTGCGGGCCGAGTGCATCTCGGGATCACGGGCGAAGACCTGGTGCGGGAGACCGTGCACGACGTGGACGGCCGGATCGACTTTTTGGCGCCGCTTGGTTTCGGCCATGCGGATGTGGTCGTGGCCGTGCCCAAGTGCTGGCTCGATGTCTCGCGTATGGCGGATTTGGAAGACGTGGCCGAGCAGTTTGCGCGCAGTCACGGCCGGGGGCTTCGTGTCGCCACTAAATACACGAACCTCACCCGGCGGTTCTTCGCGCAGAAGGGCGTCACCGGATACCGGATCGTGGAGAGCGTCGGCGCTACGGAGGCGACACCCGCCATGGGTACGTCCGAGTTGATCGTGGACATCACGAGCACGGGTACGACGCTCAAGGCGAACCACCTGAAAGTGCTTGAGGACGGGCTGATCCTGAGATCGCAAGCCCAGCTCCTGGCGGCGAAGGGTGTCTGCTGGGATGCGCGCGCGAACGAACTCAAGGCGACGATCCTGGGCGCGCTGTCGGCCTGATCACGTTTTCGTTGGGTTCCCTGGCAGGGCGCGGTACAGAAAGCTACCCTCCGGCGGTCATGCGGATCATCTTCGAGAACGAGATCGCCGCGCCCGTGCCTGTCGTCTGGTCCTTCCTGGACGACGACAACAAGCTCCCGCTGTGGATGCCCGAAGTGGTCGATATCAGCTACCCGGACGGCCAAAACCGCGAGGACCCAGTGGGTACGGCCTTCCGCCAGACGCTCAATGAGGGCGGCCGCGAGAAAACCTATGATGGGCTGGTCACGGCCTACGAGCCGGAGCGGCTGTTGGGCGTGAGCCTGACGGACGGCCGGTTCGGCGTCGATGTGCGTTATGCGCTGCCGCCGTCCGGGCATGCCACCCGTCTCGACTACGCGGCCGATCTGGTTCTGCAATCGCGCCTCGCCCGGATCCTCGGTGTCCTGTTCAAGCCACTGACGATCAGCATTCTCAAGCGTCACATGGCCAATCTGAAGCGCGTCGCCGAGGAGGCCGCGCACTGAAAGTCCTACAACATCCCGAAAGGTGGTTTGCCGATGCTTCGCCCCTTTGCTGCGAGTGTTTTTCTCATCTTGACGACGGCCATGGCCGCGGCCGCGCCGGCGCGCATCGTGATCCTCACCAGCGCCGAGGCGGCGGATGCCTGGCAGCTCTGCGAGGTGGGGAGCCAGCGGGCGCAAGGCTTGCGCTACAACTATCTTGGCGCCAAAGCCGCGAAGACATTTTTCAGCGAGGAAGAGCCGCCCGCCTTCTTCTTCGCCATCGACCCGCTCACGGTCGCCACGGCGACGCCCGCCTCGTTGAGCTGGCGGAAGCCCATCATCCACTACTCAGTGTTGCCACAGGACGATGCAAAGAAGATGGAGGAGGCCCTGCATGAACGCACGCGCGAAGCGGCTGGTAACATTCTCAACAACCCGGCGCTGAGGGGAAAGACGGTCGTCATGGTTTGGGATCGCAGGCATATAGCCGACCCCGTACTCGACAAAAAATTTGAACGCGAGGCTGCGGTGACGCTCCGTCAGCTGTTCCACCTCGACATTCTGCCGGGGGTGCCGCGCGAATGGCCGGACCGAAACCATGATTATTTCTGGATCGTCAATTTTCCGGAGAACTCGAACGTACCGCTCAAATTCGAGATGGTAAAACAGGACTTCGGCAAGTCCTTCCCCAAGGTACCGGCCAACGACTGGGGCAAACTGAGTGGGCTTGATAAGGTGAGCGGCTGCCAGGTCGCCCCCTAGCGGCTCTCCCCGCAGTAAACAACGGGACAAACAAAAAGGGCCGCCCCGAAAAGGACGGCCCTTGTCGTTCTTAGCCTGAAGTGACGTGGGCTACATCATGCCCATGCCGTCCATGCCGCCCGGAGGCATCGGCATGGGATCGTCCTTCTTCGGCGTCTCGGCCACTCCCGCCTCGGTGGTGACGAGAAGTCCGGCGACGGAGGCTGCATCCTGCAGCGCCGTGCGGACGACCTTTGCCGGGTCGATGATGCCCTTGGCGATAAGATCGACATAGGTGTCGTTCTGGGCATCGTAGCCAAAAGTCGGCGACTTCTGGTCCATGACCTTGCCGACGACAATGGAGCCTTCCACACCGGCATTCTCAGAGATCTGGCGGATCGGCGCCTGGAGCGCACGGCGAACGATATTCACGCCGGCTTCCTGATCGTCGTTGTCGCCCTTGACCTTCAGAGCCTTGGCCGCATGAAGCAGCGCCACGCCGCCACCAGGCACGATGCCTTCTTCGACGGCCGCGCGGGTAGCGTTCAACGCATCGTCGACGCGATCCTTCTTCTCCTTCACCTCGATCTCGGTGGCTCCGCCGACCTTGACCACCGCAACACCGCCGGCGAGCTTCGCCAAACGCTCCTGCAGCTTTTCACGGTCGTAGTCGGACGTCGTGTCCTCGATCTGCTGACGGATCTGCGCGACGCGCGCATCGATCTCGTCCTTCTTGCCGCCACCGCGAACGATGGTGGTGTCGTCCTTGGTGATGTTGACGCGCTTGGCCTTGCCGAGCATCTGCACGGTCACGTTCTCGAGCTTGATTCCGAGATCCTCGGAGACCATCTCGCCGCCTGTCAGGACAGCAATGTCCTGCAGCATGGCCTTGCGACGATCGCCGAACCCCGGCGCCTTCACGGCCGCGACCTTCAAGCCTCCGCGCAGCTTGTTGACCACGAGCGTGGCCAGTGCCTCGCCCTCGACGTCCTCGGCGATAATGAGCAGCGGACGGCCCGACTGCACAACCGACTCAAGCAGCGGCAGCATGGCCTGCAGTCCCGATAACTTCTTTTCGTAAATCAGGATGTAGGGGTCTTCGAGCTCGGTCGTCATCTTCTCTGCATTGGTGACGAAGTAGGGCGAGATGTAGCCGCGATCGAACTGCATGCCCTCGACCACTTCGAGCTCCGAATCGAGGCTCTTTGCTTCTTCGACTGTAATGACACCCTCAGTGCCGACCTTCTTCATGGCCTGAGCGATCATGTCGCCGATAGCCTTCTCGCCATTGGCGGAGATCGTGCCGACCTGAGCGATCTCGGACGAACCCGAGACTTCTTTGGACTGCTTCTTGATGGTGCTGACGACCTCGGCCACGGCCTTGTCGATGCCACGCTTGAGGTCCATCGGGTTCATGCCGGCGGCCACGGCCTTTAGGCCCTCGCGCACGATAGCTTGTGCCAGGACGGTCGCCGTCGTGGTGCCGTCGCCCGCGGTCTCATTGGTCTTGGACGCGACCTCTTTGAGCATCTGCGCGCCCATGTTCTCGAACTTGTCTTCAAGCTCGATCTCCTTGGCCACGGTGACGCCGTCCTTCGTGGTGCGCGGTGCACCGAACGACTTGTCGATAATGACGTTGCGGCCTTTGGGACCGAGCGTCACTTTCACAGCGTTCGCAAGCACGTCGACACCCTTGAGCATGCGCTCACGGGCCTGGGCGGCGAACACTACTTCTTTTGCTGCCATTGAATTACTCTCCGTTTTGGATCGACGCTCCAATGCGCCCGCTTATCGGTGCGGCCGCACTAGGAAATCGAGTTTCGATGATCGAAGGGCTCGGCGGTTAGCCGAGAACACCCATGATGTCGGACTCCTTCATTATGAGGAGGTCGCCGCCATCGAGCTTCACTTCGGTGCCGGACCACTTGCCGAACAAAACTTTATCGCCGACCTTCACGCCAAGCGCCTGAATCTTGCCATCCTCGCCGCGGACGCCAGGGCCCACGGAGACGATCTTGCCTGTCTGCGGCTTCTCAGCCGCAGTGTCCGGAATGATGATCCCGCCTTTGGTCTTCTGCTCTTCCTCGAGCCGTTTGACCACGACACGGTCATGCAGGGGACGGAATTTCATGAATGTGCGCTCCTATTTGCTGGAACTCTGTCGATTGGCACTCAGATCTCCCGAGTGCTAGCAATGCCGCTTGTACGCACGCGTTGCACGTGCGTCAAGACATGCAAATGCCGAGGAGTCCAAAGGGTTGACGAGGCGCGACGCCCTCGTCGCAGCGTCGCGGTTCGGCGACCGGAAATTGGGCACGCGAGCTTCAAGGCACAAGTGCTCGCGGCCCCGGGACTGAACTACGCCGGCGCTTCCAGCGCGCGGAGCACCGGCTCAAACGCCTGCGCGCCGTTCCGAAGACGCTTCGCTGCCAATTTGATGTTGCTTTGCAATAGCCTGTCGCCCATGATTTCCAAAGCGAGGGGCGGCGCGATCAGCCAGGACCAATCGATACGGCAATGCCATGCCTTCATGGGAGCGCCGTTCATTTGGGCAGGTCTTGACGGTATCTGGTGCCGCGTCAGGAGGGCTCGCAATGCTTGACGTGATCGTTCTCGTGGCCATGGCGCTGACGGCGGCTGCCTTCGGCGTCGGCTTGAACTTGCAGGCCGGGTTGCCGCTTTTGCCAGTGCTCATCGGCGCTATCGCGCTGTTCTTGGTCATGGCGGCCACTTTTTTCAGGATCGGCCGAGTCGGCGGCGGTGGTGGCGGCGGAGACCGCGTCGACGATCTTGAACAAGCGCTCGAAGTAATCGATATCGATTTGCAGCGGCTTGATCGTGTGGAAGACGGCATGGCCCGGCTCCACACGCTCCATGACAAGGTGGAGCGGCTCGATCAGCAATTGGCGAGTGGCGCGGTCGGACCCGCGAGCGCCGAGGGCCTGTCCGCCGACCTCGAAAATGTCTACGCGCGGATCGAAACCGTCCGCACCGAGGTCGTCAATGAGAGCCGCGCGCAACGCCAAAAGATCATCAACGATCTGGGTGCCCTCGAGGGGCTGATCGCCCGGATGGCAGGGCAGCTTTCGGGCACCTCGGCCTCCGCTAGTACCGCGCTGACCGGTATGGCGGCGGTCGGTGCCGCGGACGAACAGGGCGAAATCGAGCTCAAATCCGAGCACCAGTTGGACCCGGAGCCGATCGAAGAGCCCGAGCTCACTATGGAGTCGGAGCCAGAACCCAAACCCATTGTCGAGCCCGAGCCCGAAGTTATTGCGGAGCCGGAAGTCATTGTCGAGCCGGAAGTCGTTGTCGAGCCGGAACCCGAGCCGGAGCTGGTTCTTGAGCCTGAACCGGAGTCGCCGTCGACTGACGAAATAGAGCCGGAGGCGTGGATCGAGCCGGAACCCGAGCCGGCCGATGCTGAAGAGGACGCCGGCACCGAGGACGAGGAGCTTGGCCGGGAAGAGGCCATTTTGGCTGCCGCGCTGGCCGCGGCGCAGCCGGAACCTGAGCCGGAGCCGGAGCCCGAACCGGAGGAGGTTTATGAGGAACTGGCCTATGACGACCTTCCGGACGATGACGACGACGCGATGCTCGAGATCATTCGCGAGGGCATCGAGCAGGGTCGCGTGGACCTTTATCTGCAGCCGACCGTGACCTTGCCCGGCCGCAAGGTCCGTTACTTCGAAGGGCTTACCCGCCTTCGGAAGGGCGACGGCGAGATCGTCATGCCGGGTGATTACATGCCCGTGGCCAAGCGCTCTGCGCTTATGCCGCTGATCGACAACGTCCTGGTCGTTCGCGCCGTCCAGGTGCTGCGGCGCCTCGGACCCGATGCGCCGATTGAGGGCGTCTTTGCCAATATCTCCATGCATTCCATGCTCGATCCCGACTATTTTCCGGAGTTAATCGAATTCATGGAGGAGAACGCCAGTCTCAGCGAGCGGTTGATCTTCGAGATCAGTCAGGCCGAGATGCAAGGGCTGAATGAATCCGAACTCGGCTGCCTAGAAACGTTGGGGGGCCTGGGCTTCGGGTACTGTCTCGACAATGTGGTCGATCTGGAAACCGGGTTCGATGGGTTGAGCGACCGCAATTTCCGCTTCGCCAAGGTTGGCGCGGCGGAGTTCCTGGGTGGACCTGGCCGCAACGCGGCCGATCTCAAGCGGCGCCTGGATGCGGCTGGTATTCAGCTCATCGTCGAGAACGTCGAGAAAGAAGGCGACATCGCGCGCCTCATCGACCACGGCATTGAGCTGGCGCAAGGCCATCTCTTCGCCGCGGCCGAGCCGATGAACACCGCGTTGTCGCGTGAGCTGTCCAACGTCGGCGCCTCGTAAGGTCCTCCGCATGGCGCGCTCTGCGCTGAGCCCGCGCAAAGCCGCCAATCAGAGACGGGGCTGCGCCTGTTACTCCCCTGTGTCCAGGTCTTTCTTGACGGCGTCGTCCTCCATGTCGCCCGCAGCTCCTCGCCGATCAGGGGCGGGCATCGATTTCTCGCCGGAGTCCTTCATGGCGCCGGGGACCTTACCGGGCTCCATATCTTCCTCGACGGAGAGATTTTCCTGGTCCATCACAGGCCGGACCATCGACGCGCCTGACTCCAAGCTGTGCGGGGTCAGGGCCGCAGCCGGGCCTCCGGCTAACGCGATAGCTGCAATTCCTGCAATCCAAACCATTCCATTAAAACGGCGCATAGTCGCCTCCTAGCGATGCTGTGCAATTTCAGCCCTGCCACAGCCTATCATCGCTCCGCATTTGCTCGTAGCGCTTCGACAGGCCGCAGCGACCCGTCTTGACCGGCGGCGCGGGAGCCTCTAACCGAGCGCCATGGAAGCTTCCCCCAAAATTCCCGTGATCGACTCCATCCGCGAAATCGGCGGCTGCCGACATGTCTGGTTCGTCGATATCTGGGGCGTCATGCATAATGGTCGCGATGCCTTTCCGGATGCCTCGGCGGCGACGCGCGCCTTCCGGGACGCGGGTGGCGTGGTCGTGCTGTTGTCCAATTCGCCACGGCCGAGCCCCGATCTCCAGGACCAGCTTCGCCTCATCAGGGTGCCGGATGACGCCTACGACGCCACCGTGTCGTCGGGCGATCTCACGCGCCACGAGCTCGCCAAGCACAAGGGAGCCCGCGTGTTCCATTTGGGGCCCGCGCGCGACCTGCCCATCTTCGAGAACGCCGAGGTCACCCTGACGGGCCCGGATGACGCCGAGCTGATCGTCTGCTCAGGCCTGTTCGACGACGAGGTCGAGACGCCGGAGGACTATGTCGATCAATTGTCGAGTCTGGCAGCGCGCGAGCTGCTGATGATCTGCGCCAACCCCGACCACAAGGTCGAGCGCGGCCACCAGTTGCTCTACTGTGCCGGGGCGCTGGCTGCGGCCTATGAGACGCTCGGCGGCAAGACCTTCTATGCCGGCAAGCCGCACCTGCCGGTCTACCAATTGGCCTTCGAAACCGCCGCGGGAATCGCAGCGGCGCGCGGCGAAACCGTTGCAAAGTCCGATGTCCTCGCCATTGGCGATGGCGCTAAGACCGACATTGTCGGTGCCGGCGTGTTTGGCGTGCCGTCCGTGTTTGTCGCAAGCCGGCTGCATGCCCCGGATGAGAACGTCGGGCTGTTGGACGCCGAGCACTTATCGGCGCTCTTTGCCGAGGAGCCGAGTCCGCCGATTGCCGCCACGCGCAGGCTCCGCTGGTAGCGCCCTTACGAGTGGTCGTCGAATGCCGTCTCGATTTTCGACCGCAGCGTGGCCGCGTTGAACGGTTTCTGGAGGTAGTCGCTAACGCCGGCCCGCTTCGCCGCAACCTGGTTCTCGGACGTACCGTCCGCCGTGACCATGATGAACGGGGTGCGGGAGAGGTCGTAGTCCTTACGCACCTCACGCAGCAGGTCGTAGCCTGTCATCGGCGCCATGTTCCAATCGGAGATGACGAGCCCATAGTCTTTCTCGTGCATCATCTCAAGTGCCACGCTGCCGTCGCTGGCGCCGTCCACATCTTCAAAGCCAAGCTGTCTCAGAAAGTTGCGAATGATCCGGACCATCGTCCTGTAATCGTCGACGACGAGCACCGGCATATTGAAATCGATTGCCATGGCCATCCTCCGTCTGCCTCACTCAAGGCTATGGAGAATTGGTGAACGAAGTCTTAAACAACTGTTCTATATAGGTTTTTCTGCGAAAAGTGCAGGCGGTCGAGTTCTGTTGCGGCGCGGCAAGGCCTTCGCTATTTTGCGCCACTCTTGAGAGCACCAACACCGTAGGGAGAACAACGAATGAGCCTCGATCACGGCTACTATCTGGAAGATTTGTCGCCCGGAATGGAGGCCAGCGTCTCCAAGACCGTGACGAACGAGGACATCACCGCGTTTGCCGAGCTGTCTGGCGACATCAATCCCGTGCACCTGAACGAAGAGTTCGCGGCCGGAACGATCTTCAAGAAGCGTATTGCGCATGGCTTCCTGACGGGTTCGCTTTTCTCCACGGTGCTGGGGACCAAGCTGCCGGGACCAGGCTGCGTATACCTATCCCAGACCATGAAGTTCAAAGGTCCGGTTTTTATCGGCGACGAGCTTGTCGCGACCTGCACCGTGAGCAATGTCGATCTGGAGAAGGGGCGCGTGTCGTTCGATTGCGTCTGCGCAGTGAACGACAAACCCGTCCTGACCGGTGAAGCGCTTATGATGGTTTCACGCCGGCCCTCCGGCGACTAGTCCGGACAAACCCGAAGGATTTCAGATGGACATCGTCCGCTCCTGGCGGGAGACGCCGCCAGACCTGAAAGGTGCGGTCCTGGCCATCGGAAACTTCGACGGCGTCCATCGCGGGCACCAGGCCGTTCTCGGCGTGGCCAAGGCGATTGCAGCGGCCGAAGGCCGAAAGGCCGGCGCCGTAATCTTCGAACCGCATCCGCGTGAGTTCTTTGCGCCTGGCAGCCCCTTTTTTCGGCTGACGCCTCTGCCGGTGAAGCTGGAACTGCTTGAGGCGCTCGGCCTCGACGTCGCTTTCGTCCTGCCTTTCGACAAAGCCCTTGCCGATCTATCGGCCGATGCCTTCGCCGCGGATGTCTTGGGCGAGGCGTTCGGCGCGCGCCATGTGGTGGTGGGCTACGATTTCACCTACGGCAAAGGGCGCGCCGGTACGGTCGCGCATCTTGCGGCGTCGGGCGAGACCCAGGGATACGGGGTCGACGTGGTTGAACCGGTCCGGCTCGGGGGTGAGATGGTCTTCGCCTCCAGCGCGATCCGGGATCACCTATTCAAGGGCCGTGTGCGCGATGCCGCTGAACAGCTCGGCTATTGGTGGCGAGTCCGGGGGGCTGTTGCCCATGGGGCGGGGAGGGGGCAGGGCCTCGGCTTTCCGACAGTCAATTTCGCGCTGCTGCCGGGCCAGGATGTGTGCCATGGCATCTACGCCATGCGTGTCCACCACGCGGGAGGCCGTCACGATGCGGCGGGTTATGTGGGGCCTCGTCCGACATTCGGCGCCGGCGAACCGGCGCTCGAGGCCTTTCTGTTCGACTTCTCCGGCGAACTCTACGATCAGACCATCGAAGTCGAGTTCATCGATTTCATTCGCCCAGACGAGACCTTTGCCTCCGCGGAGGCGCTCGCGGCACAAATGGACAAAGACTGCGAGGCCGCACGGGCCGTTTTGGCCGGCGTCGCGGCCGACGATCCCATGCGGCGATTTCCGCTGGGCGCCGCGCTCGCGACGCGAACACTGGATTGTGGCCAGCCCGGTTGCTAGAACGCCTCGCAAATCGAATCGCGGCCAGGTGGACAAACCGAAGGCCGAACCCGGGCGGACATAGAAATCATGGTCACCAAGTCGAAGAGCGGCAAATCCGCCGCCAGCCCTGCGCGCAATACGAAGAAGACGTCGAGCAAGACAAAGAACACGGCAGCCAAGGCGAAAACGTCAGTCACGGCGGCGCGGAAATCGGCGGTGAGGAAGCCAGCCGTCGAGAAGGCTACGGCCAAGAAACATGCGTCGAAGAAGTTGGTCAAAAAGGCCTCTGCCAAAAAGTTTCTAGCTAAGAAGGCCGCGAAGAAGACTGCCGCTGAGAGGGTCGTAGCTAAGAAGGCTGCACCGAAGAAGGTCGCCAAAAAGACAGTTGTTAGAAAAACGACGCCCGAAAAACCTGTAAAGACGAGCGCGGCGAAGAAGTCCGCGACCAAGACCCGCGTTGCGGCCAAACCCGCGGCACCGAAATCGGTGCGTGCGCCCAAGACGAAGGCCGTCACGAGCAAGAAGACGAAGGCCGTCGTGAAGAAGAAAACGGCGTCCCGAAAACCCGCAGCGCCCAAGCCCACGACGAACAAGACCATTACGAAAAAGACTGAGATGACGGATAACACGACGCGCGTTCCACCCCCGCCGGAGCCGAAGCCGGTTCAGCCGCAAACGGAGCGCGTTTGGAGCGAGACTCTGTTCCTGCCCAAGACCGACTTTCCGATGAAGGCGGGCTTGCCAAAGCGCGAACCGGAACTGCTGCAGCGCTGGGCCGAGCTCGGCCTCTATGAGCGTTTGCGCGAGAAAGGTCGGACCCAAGACAAGTTCGTGCTGCACGATGGGCCGCCCTACGCGAACGGCCATCTTCATATCGGGCACGCGCTCAACAAAATCCTGAAAGATGTGATCTGCCGGTCGCAGTCCATGATGGGAAAGGACGCCAACTACGTGCCGGGCTGGGACTGCCACGGCCTTCCCATCGAATGGAAGGTCGAGGAAGAAAAGTACCGGGCTAAGGGCCTGTCCAAGCCAGACTTCGCGGATTCGGACGCGATCGTCGCGTTCCGCCGCGAGTGCCGTGCCTATGCGGCACACTGGCTCGACGTGCAGCGCGAAGAGTTCAAGCGTCTGGGCATCGAAGGCGATTGGGACCATCCGTACACCACGATGAACTACAAGGCCGAATCCACCATCGCACGAGAGCTGATGAAGTTCGCGATGAATGGGCTGCTCTATCGCGGGTCTAAGCCCGTGATGTGGTCCGTGGTGGAGCGCACCGCCCTGGCCGAGGCCGAAGTCGAGTACCAGGAGATCGAAAGCCCGGCGATCTATGTGAAGTTCCCGGTCATGTTCGCTGCCGACGACAATCCGGACCCGGCGTTTTTGCAGCATGCCTCGGTCGTGATCTGGACGACTACGCCCTGGACAATTCCGGGCAACCGCGCTGTCTCCTATTCGCCCTCGATCGCCTATGGCCTTTACGAGGTGACGCAGGCGCCGGAAGAGAATTGGGCCAAGGTCGGCGAGCGGCTGATCCTGGCGGACGCGCTGGCCGAGACGGTCAAGACCGCAGCCCGCATTGAGGGCTGGAGCCGGATCGGCAATGTGACCACCGGCATGCTTGGCCAATCGATGTGCGCTCACCCCTTGCGAGATGAGGACGCGTACCGGTTCAAGGTACCGCTGCTCGCGGGCGACCACGTCACGGACGAAGCCGGTACCGGCTTCGTGCACACAGCCCCCGGTCATGGCGCGGACGATTTCGAGGTCTGGTCGGCGAGCGAGGCGCTATTGCGCGATCGTCATATCGACAAGGCGATCCCCTTCACGGTCGGCGAGGCAGGCTTCTTCACGAAGGATGCGCCGCGCTTCGAGGGGCGCCGCGTGGTCAACGACAAGGGCAAGTTCGGCGACGCCAACGAGACCGTCATTCGGGCGCTGGTCGAAGCGAAGGCGCTGTTGGCACGCGCCCGCTACAAACACGACTATCCGCATTCCTGGCGGTCCAAGAAGCCGATCATTTTTCGGGCGACGCCGCAATGGTTCATTGCAATGGACGAGGACTTCGACAATGGCGAGAGCTTGCGGGCCCGCGCGCTCGACGCCATCGACACGACGCGCTTCGTGCCGCCGCAAGGCGAGAAGCGCATTAAGGGCATGGTTGAGACGCGCCCCGACTGGGTGGTCTCGCGCCAACGGGCTTGGGGCGTGCCGATTACCGTGTTCGTGCACAAGGAGACGGGCGAGGTTATTCCACGCGGCGATTTCAACGCTTCGGGCGAATTGATCGACCGCATCGTCACAGCCTTCGAGGCGGAGGGCGCGGACGCTTGGTTCGTGGACGGTGCGACGGAGCGTTTTCTGGATGGGCTCGTGGACGACCCGGCTGCCTGGGAAAAGGTCGGGGACATTCTGGATGTCTGGTTCGACTCAGGCTCAACCCACGCCTTCGTCCTGGAGCAGCGCCCCGATCTGAAATGGCCGGCCTCGCTCTATCTGGAAGGTTCTGACCAGCATCGCGGCTGGTTCCAATCCTCGTTGCTCGCAGGTTGCGGAACGCGCGGCCGCGCACCTTTCGACGAGGTCCTCACCCATGGCTTCGTGAATGACGAGGATGGGCGCAAAATGTCGAAGTCGCTCGGCAATGTGGTGTCACCGCAAGACGTGATCCGCCAGTCGGGCGCCGAGATCTTGCGTCTCTGGGCAATGAGTTCCGACTATGCTGACGATTTGCGGATCGGGCCCGATATCGTCAAGGCCAACGTGGACTCTTATCGCCGCCTGCGGAACACGCTGCGCTTCCTGCTCGGCAATCTCACCCATTACCGCGACGATCTCACGGTCGGCTACGACGAGATGCCAGAGCTCGAGCGCTACATGCTGGCGCGGATCGCCGAGCTCGATGCGTTGGTGCGAGAGGGGTACATCGTCTACGACTTCAAGCGCATCTTCCATATGCTCCTGAATTTCTGCGTGAACGATCTGTCGGCGTTCTATTTGGATATCCGCAAAGATGCGCTCTATTGCGATCCGCACGACAGCCTTACGCGGCGCGCGGCGCTCACGGTCATGGACCGGCTCTTCGCCACGCTCAGCGCGTGGCTCGCGCCCATGCTGTGCTTCACCATGGAAGAGGCGTGGCTGACGCGCTTCCCCAACGACAAGGGATCGGTGCACTTGCGCGACTTCCCGGATGTGCCGGACGCGTGGGACGACGCGGCACTGCGGGACAAGTGGCACAAGGTGCGGCAGATCCGACGTGTCGTGACCGGCGCGCTGGAAATCGAACGGCGCGAACGGCGCATCGGCTCGAGCCTGGAAGCATCGCCGCTGGTCCACGTGGCGGATGACGATCTCCGCAGCGCGCTTGAGGGTCTAGATCTCGCCGAGATCGCGATCACTAGCGGGGCAAGCCTTGTCGCAGGCGAAGGACCGGCGGATGCCTTCCGGCTGGAGGATGTGCCTACCGTAGCGGTCGTCTTCGCCCGTGCGGAAGGCCAAAAGTGCGCAAGGTCCTGGAAAATCCTTGCCGAAGTGGGGGGCGACCCCGAGTTCCCGACATTGTCGCCCCGCGACGCCGAAGCCGTGCGCCAGTTCGACCGGCGCGCGGGACGGGCGGGGTAGTGCCATGATCCGTCGCTGGTTTTGGGGACCCTATTCGCCGCTTGGGTTGATTGTGGCAGGGTTGGTCGCTCTTGCCGACCAGGGGAACAAGCTCTGGATGCTCTATGTCTTCGACATCGGCAGCAAGCAGCCTGTGGCGGTCACCCCGTTCTTCGACCTCATCCTGGTGTGGAACAAAGGCATCAGCTACGGGCTGTTCCAGCAAGACGGCCTTATGGGGCGTTTGGCGCTCGTCGCTTTCGCGGTTTTTGTGAGCCTTGCTCTGATCATTTGGCTGGCCCGGATCACGACGGCCCTGACAGCGATTGCCATTGGGCTCATTGTCGGCGGGGCCGTCGGCAACGCCATTGACCGGGCCGTCCATGGCGCAGTGGCTGATTTCTACTCATTTCACGCCTTCGGATTTCAGTGGTACATCTTCAATGTTGCCGATGTCGCCATAGTTGCCGGGGTTGTCGGACTTCTGTATGACTCCTTGTTCGGGGGTCATAAAAAGGCCGGAAACCCCTCTAATATGTGAATAAATCCAGGTTCTACCGGATTTGAGGGGACTTCTTGGGGCACATCACCATCATAAGCGCCGGAAATCGGCTCGGACGGATCGCGGCGGCGCTTCTCTGCGCGACACTCCTAAGCGGTTGCGGAGGTGGTGTCGAACTCGAAGGCAAGATCTTTGACTATGCCGGGCTTTCCGGCAGCACCGCCAAGAAGCCTGATCCGACGATGTCGTCGCGGGCGCCGCTTATCGTGCCGCCCAACCTTCAGCGACTGCCGACGCCCACTGAAGCCCGGTCCGTAGCCGCCAACCGCCAAGATTGGCCGGAGGACCCCGAGAAAGTGCGGGTCCGGGAGGTCAAGGAGCAGGAGGCTGTGGACGCAGAGGTGGCCAAGGCCAACGATCCGCTCAATGCCTACGCGGGCAAGGAAACGCTACTCGACAAGCTGTTCAAGGGGAATAAGACGGTCGAGGAGCCGGTGGCCGATGTGCCGGAGCCGGATTCGTCCGACGCCGTGCCAGGTTCAGCTGTTGCAACGCGCAAGCAGGCGATCACGCCGCATCAAGCGGAAGCGCCGCTCCCGAGTCGGAATAAGGAAGCCTTCAATCCTGCCGTACCCGACAGCTACAAGAGCGGTTCGGACTCCCGGAGGAACACGTTTTAGGCCAGCTTGTTTGGCCGGCGGCGCACCCGTTGGGCCTGCAGGGCTCTTGGGTCGCGGCGAAAAGGCGTGCGACGCCCTTCAACCTTTCGAATCTGTAAGTTTGGCCGCCGCGAATTGAAGGCTACATTTTCTTGAAACAACTGATCGGACGTCCAACATCTAGGGTAGGGTACGATCCCTGAAACGTTAAGGCCGCTGTGGCGTTTGCTTGCCTCCACTTGCTCTGGCGTTCCGCCAAAGGTGCGATGAATGTTCGAACACTGGATCGCCGCGTCCCGCTTAAGGGCCGGTTTGGTCACAACCTTGGTGAGTCTATCGATGCCAGTTGCCGCCATTGCTGCCGAGGCCGACAGCGCCCCCGTGCTTACTGCCTCCCCGGAAAAATCCGCGAAGAAGGCCATTGAGTTCACCCTTGAGAACGGCCTCGACGTAGTCGTGATTCCGGACCACCGTGCGCCAATTGTGACGCAGATGGTCTGGTACAAGGCCGGCGCTGCCGACGAGCCACCCGGCGTTTCGGGCATCGCCCACTTCCTCGAACATCTGATGTTCAAGGGGACGGAAAACATTCCGGCGGGCCAGTTCTCCAAGATGATCGCGCGGAAAGGCGGCGACGACAACGCCTTTACCAATCAAGACGTCACCGCCTATTTCCAGCGGGTCGCCAAGGATCGTTTGGCCTCCGTGATGGAGATGGAGGCGGACCGAATGGCGAATCTGCGTCTGTCGGAGACGGATGTGAACACCGAGCGCGATGTGATCCTTGAAGAGCGCCGGTCCCGGGTCGACAACGATCCGGCCAGCCTCCTGCAAGAGCAGATGATGGCCGCGCTCTACCGCAATCATCCCTATGGCATTCCCGTCATCGGCTGGGAACATGAGATGAAGCAGCTCGATCGCGAGGACGCGCTTTCCTTCTACGACCGCTTCTACGCGCCGGAGAACGCCATTCTCATCGTCGCTGGCGATGTGGAGCCGGACGACGTGCTGGTGTTGGCCGAGGAGACCTTCGGCAAGATTCCAAGACATGGCGAAGCCATCGAGCGCACGCGTCCCACGGAACCGGAGCACGACGGCTCCGTCACCGTAACGCTCGAGGATCCCCGTGCCGGGCGCACCACCGTGGAGCGTTACTACATCGCGCCGAGCTACGCGTCCGCGAAGCCTGGCGAAGCCGAAGCGCTCGACCTCCTTGCACGTGTCATGGTCCATGGCACCACAGGCCGGGTCTACAAGCACCTTGTCATGAAGGAGAAAGTGGCCGCGTCCGCGGGCGGCTGGTACTCTGACTCGGGCCTCGACTCAGGGCGGATGGGTTTCTACGCGATCGCCGGCGAGAAGAATACGCCCGAACAGATGGAAGCCGCGGTCGACGCGGTGATTGCAGACATCCGCGAAAACGGCGTGACCCAAGACGAGCTGGACCGCGCCCGCGCCGGGCTCCTCGCCGAGTATGTGTATTCGTCCGATTCAATCTCGCGCGTGGCCCGCCAATATGGCTGGCGCCTGGCGGCCGGGCTGAGCATTGAGGATGTGGAGGACTGGCCGAACCGTATCAAGGCCGTGACCGTGGACGATGTCCGCAAGGTCGCGCAGGAATACCTCGTGGACGAGAAATCGGTTACGGGCATCCTCAAGCCGGAACCCAAGCACACGAGCCGCGTGCAGAAGAAGCCGGTCCCGGTCGCCGGCAAGGACAAATCTTAGAATGCCGATGACAGTGCCCACGTCGCTGATGGCGATCGGATTGGGTTTGGCCGTCGCTGCGCAGGTCTTTCTCGCCCCGTCCGCCGTGGCGCAAAAGGCGCTGCAGGACGTGGTCGAGCCATCGGCCAAAGAGACCGCTCAAGGAAAAACGATGAATATCCAGGAAGTCACGAGCCCGGGCGGCATCAAGGCATGGCTCGTGGAAAGCCATGTCAATCCGCTGATCGCGATTCGCTTCGCCTTTTTGGGCGGCGCCGCCCAGGACGGGCAGGGCAAGGACGGGCAGGCCTATTTCGTGACCTCGATGATGGACGAAGGGGCGGGCAATCTCGACGCCACCGCGTTCCAGGAGCGCGCGCAGTCTCTGGCGATGCGCCTGGACTTCGATGCCGGCCGCGATGTGATGCTGGGCTCGCTACAGACGCTGACCGAGAATAAGGACGAAGTGTTCGAGCTGGCCCGTGTCGCCATGGCGGAGCCGCGCTTCGAGGAAAGCGCGATGGCGCGCGTCAGGGCCCAGATTCTGGCCGGGCTCAAATATGACGAGAACGACCCCTCGACGGTCGCATCGCAAGCCTGGGATCGCTTGGCCTTCGAGGGCCATCCCTATGGTCGCCCGATCAAGGGAACACGCGAGTCCGTCGCCGCCATGACGACAGACGACCTCCGCGACTATGTCCGCCGCGTCTATGCCCGCGACAAGCTCGTCGTGTCGGCGGTTGGCGATATCACGCCCGAAGAACTCGGCAAGGCGTTAGATACGCTGTTCGGCGATCTGCCCGAGAAATCGGACTTGCGTGAGGTCGTGGACGCCGAGCCGCCGCTCGGGCCCACGCGCGAAGTCATCAAAATGGATGTGCCGCAGTCCGTCGCCAAATTCGGTTTCCGCGGGATCCCGCGGCGCGACGACGATTTCATCCCGGCCTATATCCTGAACTACGTCATCGGCGGCGGCGGTTTTTCTTCGCGACTGATGGAGGAGGTCCGCGAGAAGCGCGGACTGGCCTATTCGGTCACGTCCAATCTCCTTCCCTATCGGCATGGCTCCGTCTTCGTGGGCAATGTCGCGACAAAGAACGAGGCTGTGGGCCAGTCACTGCAGGTGATCAAAACCGAACTCGAAAACGTTGGCGAGAATGGGCTGACCCCCGATCAGCTCAACGCCGCCAAAGCCTATCTCACCGGCGCCTATGCGTTGCGCTTCGATTCCTCCTCGAGCATCGCCAATCAGCTCTTGTGGATTCAGATCGAGGATCTGGGAATAGACTATGTCACCAAGCGCAATGCGCTGATCGAGGCGGTGACACTTGAGGACGTGAAGCGCGTCGCGGGCCGTTTGCTCGCGCCCGATAAGCTCATAACCACCATTGTCGGCCAGCCCATCGAGGAGCCCGCGCCGGCAGGTGCA
Source organism: Methyloceanibacter sp. (assembly GCF_049590335.1). Lineage (GTDB taxonomy): Bacteria > Pseudomonadota > Alphaproteobacteria > Rhizobiales > Methyloligellaceae > Methyloceanibacter. The sequence continues at coordinate 11,553 of NZ_JBAWCQ010000088.1, read as the reverse complement.
CCGGGCTAGGCACACGGGGCTAGGCCCCTGCGCCCCAGACTTGGTAAAGGTAAGGCCCGCGCCCGGCAAAGTGTACCCCTCGGCGCACGAAGACGGGGCATCAGGCTCCAAGGCATGAGGGTCAAGGTATGGCCATTCGTCAGCTGCCGCCGAACCTCATAAATCGCATTGCCGCGGGTGAGGTGGTCGAGCGGCCCGCAAGCGTCGTCAAAGAACTGGTGGAAAACGCGCTCGACGCGGGCGCATCCCGTATTGACGTGATCGTGCGGGGCGGCGGCCTCCAGCTCATTCGTGTGTCCGACGACGGTGCGGGCATGAGCGCGCGCGATCTGGAACTTGCCGTCGAACGCCATGCGACGTCGAAGCTCGACGGCGAGGATCTCTCCCATATCCTGACACTCGGCTTTCGGGGCGAAGCCTTGCCCTCCATCGGCGCCGTGGCGCGGCTCGCCATCACCAGCCGCGCACACGATGAAGCCGAGGCTTATCGGATCGACGTCGATGGCGGCCGCCAGTCGACATCGAAGCCGGCCGCCCGGGCTGCCGGCACGGATGTCGAGGTACGCGATCTCTTCTACGCCACGCCCGCTCGGTTGAAATTCATGAAGTCGGAACGGGCCGAGACCGCAGCTATCAGCGATGTGGTGAAGCGCCTGGCTCTGGCCCATCCGGAGGTGGCGTTTTCCCTTTCCAATGGCGAGCGTATGACGCTACGGCTCGATGCGTGCCCGCCCGGGCTTCTCGACCATGCCCTGACCCGTCTCGGACGCATCCTGGGTTCGGAGTTCGTGGAGGATGCGATGCCCGTCTCCGCCACCCGGGGCCCCGTTCGGGTCGAGGGGTACGCCGGCTTGCCGACGCTGCACCGGCCGAACGGGCTCAGCATCTACCTCGTCGTCAACGGCCGCCCGGTGCGTGACCGTCTGATCGCTGGTACGGTTCGTGCCGCCTACGGGGACCTTGTTCCGCGCGGGCGCTATCCCTTGGTGACGCTCTTCGTGGATATTCCTCCCGATGAGGTGGACGTGAACGTGCACCCGGCCAAGACGGAGCTCCGATTCCGCGACGCCAATGGCGTGCGCTCTCTTCTTATCGGTGCGGTACGCGAGGCGCTGGCTGCGGCGGGACACCGGGCGACGGCGAGCCTGGCGCAGAAGGCCTTGCAGCACATGCGTCCGCCGGGAGAGGCGCCGCCCCATCCAGCCTACGCCCCGGCGCCGGGAGAGGCACCGGCCGGAGAGAGCCGGGCGCCTTTCTACCAAAGCCAGGTGCGCTCCTATGTGGGGTCCCAAAGATCGGCCTACAGACCGCCGGGCAGTGCGACCTTCAGCGATCGGGCTCAAGCCCCGCTCAAGGGTGTCGCTGTCCCATCGGCCGATATGCGCGGCGGCGCCGCGTCGGAGGAGGCGCCCGAGACTTATCCGCTCGGCGCTGCGCGGGCACAGGTGCAGGACACCTTCATCATCGCGCAGACGAGCGATGCGCTCGTCATCGTCGATCAGCACGCGGCCCATGAGCGGCTGGTTTACGAGCGCTTGAAGAGCGGTCTCGAAAATGGCGGTGTGGCCCGCCAGTTGCTGTTGATCCCAGACATCGTCGAGCTTGCGCCCGAGGCCATCGACAGCCTGCTCGGTGCTTTGGGCGAGCTGGAACAGTTCGGGCTCGTGATCGAGAGCTTCGGGCCGCAGGCGGTCGCGGTGCGGGAAGTGCCGTCGCTGCTGGGCACCTGCGATACTCGGACGCTTCTCACTGATCTCGCCGGTATTCTGCTGGAAGCTGAGGACGGAAGCGGCGCGCGGGCGTTACGCGACAGGCTCGATCACGTTCTGTCCACTATGGCCTGCCATGGCAGCGTCCGCGCTGGACGGCGCCTCACGCCCCAGGAAATGAACGCGCTGCTACGGGACATGGAGAAGACGCCGTTTTCCGGCCAGTGCAATCATGGGCGCCCCACCTATGTGGAACTGAAGCTGACCGACATCGAGAAACTATTTCAGCGACGCTAAGAGGCCTTACAGCTCGACGCGGTTCTTCCCTCGATGGCTCTCGACGCAGGCCTTGAGAGCCTCCAGAGCTTCGGCAGTTCCCTCGGGCTCGAGAGCGAATTCTTTCTCTCTGACGCTGACGCGAAACTTGCTGCCCTCGGCGATGGCATCAAAGACCGGATCGCCCTTCTTGAGCGGAATAAGGACGCCGTTCTCAGCGACGATGTCGGCGATTGCCGCGAAGGGGTGTTGGCCTTCCATGAGGACCAGCACGGGCTTCTGTTCGCCCGGTTTCAGCCGAAGCGCGGAGTCGGCGACAAACATGCCAATGTCTGCCTCCGGTGTCATGACGAAGCCCAGCGTGGTGTGCGCAGGATCGGGCAGCAAGACGGTACAATCCGTGAAGGTTCCTTCGCCGTTGAAATTGGCGCGGCCCTTCCAGTCTCCGGATTGAAACGTATCCGCTTCGGGTGAGGTGGCGGCAAGAACCAAGCCCAGCCATGTGAGCGCCCATAATCGCATTTCAAACTCCTTTAGTCGCCGAAACGGGCGATACCGATTTCGGTGCCGCCGTAGCGGCGCCGGTCGATCTCCGCCAACCTTTCAGGCCAGTCCGGCGGCTCACCCGCCTGCTGTTCCAAGACGGCAATGGCGCCCGGGCCCAGCCAGCCGCCATCCGCCGCGGCCTGCAGCGCCTGCGCACCCAAACCCGTGCCATAGGGCGGGTCGCAGAACACGAGGCTGAACGGGGGAAGGTTGCCCGCAGGGCCCAGCCGGTTCGCATCGCGCCGCCAGATCTTCGTGATGCCGGTCAGGCCCAGTCTTTCCACATTGCGGCGGATCGTACCACGAGCGCCCGCGTCCTCCTCGATGAAAAGACAATAGCGGGCGCCGCGCGACACCGCTTCCAGCCCCAGCGCGCCTGAGCCCGCGAACAGGTCGAGGACGCGGATCCCTTCAAATTCGATCTCCGGCGCACCATGGGTCAGTGTGTTGAAGAGCGCTTCTCGGACACGGTCCGAGGTCGGCCGTGTGCCGAGGCCCTTTGGCGCGTCAACTGCTTTGCCTTTGAAGCGTCCGGCGACAATGCGCATCAGCTCTTCACGTCCAGGGTGCGCGCAACGTCGGCGCCGAGCTGCTCCGCGATCACCTTGCGTTTGACCTCGTCCGCCGCTCCGAAGGCAAGGTCGCCCAAGGCAAAGGGACCGAATGAGGTGCGGATCAACCGGTTCACACTCAGCCCGAGATGGGTGGCGATGCGCTTCACTTCGCGGTTCTTGCCCTCGCGTAAACCGACGACCAACCATACGTTGCTGCCTTGGGTCCGTTCGATCGTGGCCTCGATAGGCCCATAGCGTATGCCGTCGATGGTGATGCCGCGCTTCAGAGCATCGAGCGCCCCCTGGCTCACGCGCCCATGCGCGCGAACGCGATAACGCCTGACCCAGCCCGTGCTGGGCAGTTCGAGATGACGCGCCAAGGCCCCATCCGTGGTGAGGAGCAGCAGGCCCTCTGTGTTGATGTCCAGTCGGCCGACGGAAACGACGCGCGGCAGGGTGTCGGGCAGGGCGCCGAACACGGTCGGGCGTCCTTCCGGGTCCTTGTGGCTGGTCACGAGACCTTTCGGCTTGTTGTAGCGCCAGAGGCGCGGCGCGCGGGCGGCAGGAAGCGGTTCTCCGTCCACCAGGATCGTGTCTGCGCTGCTGACCACATGGGCCGGGGTCGTCAGGACCGTGCCATTCACGGCGACACGGCCCGCCTCGATCCACTTCTCCGCATCGCGCCTTGAACACAGGCCGGCTTGCGCCATCGCCTTGGCGATGCGCATGGGCTCCAAGTCCCGCTTGGGTGGGGTGGGGCGTGTGCGTCCCTGCTTCCGCGGCGCTTGACCGCGGGTCTTCGGCTCGTTCACCTTGGCTGTCATGACGGCGAAGCTTGCAGATGACGGCGGTTCCGGCAAGCGCTCCCTTGCGCGGCCTGACGTAAAACCAATGGATGTGGCGCTCGAGGAAGCGCGTGTATCGGCGGCACGCGGCGAGGTGCCGGTCGGGGCGGTCGTTGTCGATGCCAAGGGCACGGTCCTGGCTCAGGCGGGCAATCGCACGTTGGAGCTGCGCGACCCCACGGCCCATGCGGAGGTGTTGGTCCTGCGCACGGCCGCGGCCGTGCTTGGCAGCGAGCGGCTCATCGAATGCGATCTCTACGTGACCCTGGAGCCCTGTGCGATGTGCGCAGGCGCCATCTCCTTCGCCCGCATCCGGCGCCTGTATTTCGGCGCGAGCGATCCCAAGGGTGGCGCTGTAGAGCACGGGCCGCGCTTCTTCAGCCAGCCCACCTGCCATCATGCCCCGGAAATTTACGGCGGCATCGGCGAAAGCGCGGCGGCATCACTGCTGCAAAAGTTCTTCGCCGCGCGCCGTTAGCGGTCGCGGGGCGGAACGCGCGCGCGCCGGCCAGGAGACGACCGGTAAAAACTTAGAAGCAGAAGGTGAGCGGAAACCGACTAACGATAAGGCTTGGGGATAGGCGCGTTTGGATTGTGCGGCCAATAGCGCATAGGATACTGGGCCCGCTGAACGGCCTCATTCTCCACATTGCCCCAGCTATAGGGTACCAAACCAAGATAGGAGGACCAGCCATTTGGGCCGGGGCCCTTGGCCGAATAGGGGTAGACCGGGGTGCGGCCGCGCTTGAAGATCTTGGCCTGATGAACGTCCGTCGCCACGCCCTCGGGCTGAGCTATCGTACCGCTCATCGCCCGGGCTGGCGCTGACCACGTCAGCAGCCACAGATAGAAAAGAATCGCAACGACACCCACCACGCCGGACATGGTCTTCTTCGAAACGGGCAGGTCAAAAGTCATCTTTCGAATCTCGCAGGCTGGAATCAAATCCACATGACGATCAGATAGTGTCGCCATCGTTAAAAGACAACATTATCCCGTGACGAAAGCAGGGCAAACCGGTATCTCGCGTCCTTCATAGGGCGCTAGAGTGAATTTCTCCCTAATGCGGCGCCGACGGACGATCGTTTAGGCGCCGCGTTTCAGCGCGCGCCAACCAATATCCCGCCGGCAGAATCCGCCAGGCCAATCGATCGCATCCACTGCGGTATAGGCGCGGGCTTGCGCCTGCGCGATGTCCGTTCCAAGCGCTGTGACGCCGAGCACGCGGCCGCCGCTGGCGAGGACCCGCCTCCCGTCGCGGGCCGTCCCGGCATGAAAAATCGCGGCTTTAGGATCGGCGGACGCCGCGTCGAGCTCTTTGATCTCGGTGCCCTTCTCGTAAGCGCCGGGATAGCCATTCGCCGCCATCACGACACATAGCGCGGCGTCCGTCTGCCACTCGAGGCTCATGCCGCCGAGCCGACCTTGCGCCGTCGCGAGGAGTACCGGCAGAAGATCGGACTTCAGCCGCATCATCAGGGGCTGCGTCTCTGGGTCGCCGAAGCGCACATTGTATTCGATGAGCTGAGGCGCGCCGTCCTCGATCATCAGCCCCGCATAGAGCACGCCTCTAAACGGCGTGCCCTGCGCCTTCATGGCCGAGACCGTCGGCAGGATGATCTCGTCCATGGTGCGGGTACACACGGCCTCGGTCATGATCGGTGCGGGCGAATAGGCGCCCATGCCGCCCGTGTTGGGCCCTTGGTCGCCATCATGGACGCGCTTGTGATCCTGCGCCGTGGCGAGAGGCAGGGCGGTCTCGCCATCGACCAATGCGAAGAAGCTCGCCTCTTCGCCGCTCAGAAACGCCTCGATCACCACTTCCGCGCCGGCCTCGCCAAACGCACCCTCGAAGCAAGCCTCGACAGCCGCGTCTGCTTCTTGCTGTGTCTGCGCGATCACCACGCCCTTGCCCGCCGCAAGGCCATCCGCCTTGATAACGATGGGCAGGGTCTGACGCGCGAGATAGTCGTTGGCGGATGCGGCGTCCGTGAAGCGTCCATAGGCGGCGGTGGGGATGCCGTACTCGGTGCAAAGATCTTTGGTGAAGCCCTTGGAACCCTCGAGTGCCGATGCCGCCTTGGAGGGGCCAAACACAAGGATGCCTTGCGCCTCCAGGTCGTCGGAGAGCCCGGCCACCAGCGGCGCCTCGGGACCGACGACGACAAGCCCGATCTGCTTGTCCCTGCAAAAGGCGGCTGCAGCGCCGTGGTCGCTTACATCGAGCGCGACGAGCTCGGCGGCCTCGGCAATGCCGGCATTCCCCGGCGCGCAATACAACTTGCCGAGGAGAGGGCTCTGCGTCAGTTTCCAGGCCAGCGCATGTTCGCGCCCGCCGCCGCCGATGAGAAGTACGTTCACGTCAATGATGCCCCTGCTGGTTCTGCAAATCTCGGAGCTGCATGCCCTTCTAGATATGGTACGCCTGAGACGAGAGCCGCGCTCTTAGCACGAGAACGACCATTTCAAAAAACGAGACGAAAGCGATGGCACCCCGAAATCCACAGCCCGAGCCGACCAATATCACTGAGTACTCGGTGTCGGAGCTGGCCTTCGAGCTCAAGCGGACGGTGGAGGACGCTTACGGCCTTATACGCCTGCGCGGCGAGGTCTCGGGTTATCGCGGGCCGCATTCCTCGGGTCATTGCTATTTCAAACTCAAGGACGAGAAGGCGGTCATCGAGGCGGTTGTGTGGCGTGGCGTGTTCGGCCGGCTGAAGTTCCAGCCCGAAGAGGGGTTGGAGATCGTCGCCAAGGGCAAGATCACCACATTTCCCGGTGGCTCGAAGTATCAGATCGTGATCGAGGAACTGGAGCCCGCGGGCGCCGGCGCGCTGATGGCGCTTCTGGAGCAGCGCAAGAAGCAGCTCGCCGCCGAAGGCCTGTTCGACGAGGAGCACAAACAGGAGCTTCCCTTCCTGCCGGGGGTCATCGGCGTGGTGACCTCGCCTACCGGCGCCGTCATTCGCGACATTCTACATCGCCTGAGCGATCGCTTTCCCTCGCACGTGATCGTGTGGCCGGTGCGCGTGCAAGGCGAGACTTCCGCAGCGGAAGTGGCTGCCGCGATTGCCGGCTTCAATGTAGGTGCGACCGCCGACGGGATCCTTCCGGACCTGATCATCGTGGCGCGCGGCGGCGGCAGCCTGGAAGATCTGTGGGGCTTCAACGAAGAGACTGTGGTGAGGGCCGCGGCGGCGAGCGCGATACCTCTCATTTCCGCCGTGGGTCACGAAACGGACTGGACCTTGATCGATCTCGTGGCAGACTACCGGGCGCCGACCCCGACGGCAGCGGCCGAGCGCGCGGTGCCGGTTCGCTCCGAATTGCTGAACACGGTGCGTACAAGCGGAGTCCGCATGGCCGGCACCATGCGCCGGGCGCTGGAACATTGGCGCAGCCGCGTCACCGCATCGGCGCGCGGGCTGCCTCGCCGCGAAGCCATTCTGGGCCTGCCACGCCAACGGCTCGATACGGCGAGCAGGCGTCTTCTCCAGTCCTTGAGGGCAAACACGCAGAGCCATCGGGCAGTGCTGGCCCGCGAGGCGGAGGCGTTGCGCCCAGGCCTTGTCGTGCGGCGAGTGGTCACGGCGCGCGAACTGCTGGTACGGCTTGACCGGGATCGCGCCCGGGCGATCACGGCCCGGGTTGAGCGCGCTCGGCAACGTCTCGATGCGCAGGTGAAGCTTTTAGGCACGCTCGGCTATCACAACGTCCTCGCACGCGGGTTTGCACTTGTTCGCGATGCCGATGGTGCGATGGCGCGAAGCGCCGGCGCGGTTCGCCCGGGTGAGGTACTCGATATTCAGTTCGCGGATGGCCATATCGAAGTCGAGGTTCTTCAAGGCACGAGCACCGAACCAGCGCCACCTAAGCCGAAACGGCCGAAGAAGCCGAAGCCTGCACCCGACGGCGATCAGGGAAGCCTGCTCTAGCGCTGGCAAGTAGTATGCTGGGACGCTAAGCTGACCCTGCTAACGAGAGAGGCTGACGACTGTAATGAACCGTTTCGATCGTAATTTCGGCCTCAAAGGCGAGGCCAAACTTCGCTACCTGGATGGCGAAGTGCAGGTGGTCACGCCGGGCGAATTCGTACGCTGTGCTGTGACCGGCCAGCCCATCCCGCTTGACGAGTTGCGATATTGGAGCGTCGCGCTACAAGAACCCTATGTGGATGCGGCGGCGTCGCTGAAGCGTGTACGCGAGACCGCCGGAAAAGCCGAAAACACCTAACCGGCGTCGTCCGGGCACGCGCCGCCCAGCGCATACTTCAGCAACGCTTTCACCGCGTCCTCGTCTTCGAACGTCAGGAAGATGGGAAACGGCCGCGAGCGTTTCTTCAGCTCGGCGACTGCGCTGTCCTCTTCGTCATCATCCTCGTCTGTCAGGCGTGCCCAGTCCTTCTCGGTCGTCACCAGCATGGCATTCTTGGCCTCTGCCTCGTCCAAAAGACGTTTCGCCTCCTTCTCGGTGAAGCGGTGATGATCGCCAAAGCCGTGGCTGGAGACGAGGCGCGCACCATTCGACTTCAGCGTTGCGAAGAATTTGGACGGACGCGCAATGCCGGCGAAGCCGATCGTCGGCAGCACGGTCAGCCAGCGCGGATCGCAGTCGGGTTCGATCGTCGCGCGCAAGGCCGGTTTGCCGGTGGCATCGAACCGCTTGATGAGCGCATCGCCCTTCTTGCCCTCGCCGATGACGAGCAGCGCATCCGCGCGCGGCAACTGTACCTCAAGCGGTGCGCGCAACGGGCCGGCCGGAATCACACGCCCATTGCCGAGCCCCGAGACCCCGTCGGCGACTAGCAGGGCAAGGTCTTTCGCAAGGCCTGGATTTTGAAAGCCGTCATCCATGACGATGACATCGGCATTCGTCTGCTCGATGGTCTTGGCGCCGGCCGCTCTATCCGCGGACACGAAAGTCGGTGCGGTCTCGGCCAGAACAAGCGGCTCGTCGCCAACCTCTGCCGCATCGTGCCCGGCAACTTCGACAACATCGGTGGCGCTGCCGCCATAGCCGCGCGTGAGGAAGGCGGGCGTTTTGCCCATGGCTTTGATGAGGCCCGCGACGGCAATCGCTGTCGGCGTCTTGCCGCTGCCGCCGGAGGTGAAATTGCCGATGCAGATCACCGGCAGGCGGGACCGGTATTCAGGATCTCGCGCCAAGCGCGACGCGGCGGTCCGACCATAGAGCGCTGCGATGGGAGAGAGCAGGGCAGGCATGATCTTCGCGAGCCGTCCGCGCTTGCTGTACCACCAAGACGGCGTCTCAAGAGGCATGTTGCAGCGGCTCCTTTTCCGGGAAGTAGGCGTCGATCGCGTCCAGCGTTTTCGGCAAGGCGCCGCTCATCGCGGCGATGCAGGCCTCGGCCCTGGCATAGGCTTCCTTGCGGGCCACGTCGTTCTGCAGCAAGTCGAGCACCGCGCTCGCAAGACTGTCCGCATCGTCGACCGTAAGAGCGCCACCGGCCTTCAAGAGGTCCAAATACATTTCGCGGAAATTGTGCACGTGGGGCCCCGCCAGCACGGCAGCGCCAAGCTTGATAGCCTCTACAGGGTTCTGCCCCCCATGCTTCACCAAAGAGCCGCCGATATAGGCGACCGGCGTGAGTGCATAGAAGAGTCCCAGTTCCCCGATCGTATCGCCCACATAGACGTCCGTGCCGGCTTCGATGCGACCGCCTTGGGACCGCAAGGCAACCTTCAAGCCCTGGCCGCGCAGTATCTCGGCGATGTCCGTTCCGCGCTCCGGGTGCCGCGGCACGATGATCGTGGCGATGTCCGGCAGGGCTTCTTTGATCTTTGCGTGGGCCGCGCCGATAATTTCATCCTCGCCAGGATGGGTGCTGGCCGCGAGCCAAACAGGGCGCCCCAAAAGGGCGACGGAGAGGTCCGCCTTGCCCGCAGAATCCACGGGCGGCGGCGGCGCATCCGCTTTTAGGTTGCCCACGGAGAGAAATTTGGGCGCGCCAAGCTGTGCGAATTGCTCGGCGAGGCGGTCGTTTTGGGCCAGCACGAGATCGAAGGCGGAGAATATGGGCCGGCTCATGCCCGGCCGCCGCCGCCACCTCTTATACGACGGGCCCGACATCCGGGCGTTGATCAGTAGGAGCGGAACGCCTTTCGCCTTCGTCTCGATCACCAGGTTCGGCCAGATCTCCGATTCCACCAGAACGGCAAGGTCGGGACGCCAGTGGTCCAGGAAGCACTCGATATAGCTGGTCCGGTCTAGAGGTACATATTGGTGGATCGCGCCCTCGGGCAAGCGTGCGTGCGCGAGGCGTGCCGATGTCACCGTGGCGGTTGTCAGCAGGATGCGGACGTCCGGCCGCGTCGTTGCGATGTGCTCGATCAGGGGCAGCGCGGCGGTGGCTTCGCCGACAGAGGCCGCGTGAAGCCAGACGAGAAAGCCCTCAGGTCGCGGCTCGCCTGCGATGCCATAGCGTTCGGGGCGACGGTCACGCTCCTCTTTGCCTTTGCGGGTCCGCCAGGCGAGCAGCAACGGGGCGACCGGTGCCGCAAGCAGGGTGGCCAGTCGGTAGGTCTTGAGCGACAGGCCAGGCTTGCTCGCTTCTTCTTCGCTCAACGGGTCGGTCGCGCCCGCCAACTCATAGGCCCGCGCGGTGGCCTCGGCGAGTGCGCGTTCGATGGCTTGCCGTGCTTTCTCGAGCTCGTCCGGGTCCTCGGTGTCTGGCACAAAGATCGGCTCGCCGACGACATGGGCCATCTTCGAGAAAGGCAGATTGATCGTGAAAGCGCTCCAGGTCGAAAGCTTCACATAGCGGCTCGTGGCGATGGCACTAGCGACGACCGGACGTCTGGACCTCGCGGCGATCGTAACGATGCCGATGCCGGCCCTTCTCGCCGGGCCGGGCGGAACGTCAGCCGTCATAACAACGCTCGCACCCGACTCGAGCGCCCGCAGGGTCTCGCGCATGGCGGTCGCGCCGCCGCGATTTCGTTTGCGTTTGCCTGCGCCTGCGCCCCGGATCAGCTCTGTGCCGAAGCGCCGGAGCACCTCGCCGAGCAATTCGGCATCGCCGTGCCGTGAGACCATGGCCTTCACCTCGGCCCGTCGTTTCGGCTGGATGGTCGGCATCAGCATGAACTGGCCATGCCAGATCGAGACGAGCTGAGGGTGCTGGCTGTAGAGTTTGGAGTCCGTGTCTTCAGGTTCGCTTACGTGTTTGCTCGTGGCATAGACAAGCCGGATATAGCCGGCTGCGAGCTTGCTGAGAAAGGCGGTGCCTGGCTGCGGTCCTAGGAGACGCTTTAACATCGGGCCGTGCCGCTATTCACCGGGAACGGCGACGGCGCGCTCCTCATCGGAGGAAGCCGGCTCCAAGCCACCGGAAATGCCGAACTGATTGCGGTGCAGTCTTGTATAGAGCCCGCCTTTCGACACAAGTTCGTCGTGACGTCCGATCTCGACAATGCGGCCATTGTCGAGCACGCAGATCAGGTCGGCCTTCTTCACCGTGGAGAGGCGATGCGCGATCATTAGCACGGACCGGCCTTGCATGAGCTTTTCGAGCGCCGCCTGAACCTTGGCTTCAGACTCGGAGTCCAGCGAGCTTGTCGGCTCGTCCAGCATGAGGATTGGTGCGTCCTTGTAGATCGCGCG
>NZ_JBAWCQ010000087.1:0-47229 GCF_049590335.1 Methyloceanibacter sp. | reverse complement strand
GGTGCGCGCGGAGAAGGCGTTCCAGGTCGCCGCCAACGCGCTCCCGAACGAGACAGTGACGAAGAACGGCCGCGTCGACTTCGGATCGCGCTTACGCGACGCCGCCACGGTGGTGACCCTGGCGGCGGAAGGCAGGGCGGCCGAGCCGATCCTTGTCAGCGCCACGCAGCAAATCGGCGTTGCACGCGACAAAGTGATTCACACATCGACCCAGGAAGACGCCTGGCTGATCCTCGCCGCGCGCGCGCTCGGCAATCAGGGGGTCAAGCTTGAAGTTACGAAGGGAAGCGCCGCGCCCGTGCCGCAGAGCGGCCCGCTCTATCGGCAATTCAGCGAAGAGGATTTGGGCATCGTCCCTGTCTCGGTGACCAATCGCGGCGACATGCCCGTCGATGCGGTGATCTCCGTGTCCGGCGCGCCAACCTCGCCGGAGCCAGCAGCCGAGAGCGGCTTTGTCCTGGAGCGCACGTTCCACACGCTGGACGGTCGAACAGTCGACATTACCGAGGCCAAGCAAAACGAACGTTATGTCGTTCTGCTTAGCGTGACGGAAGCGAAGCCTCAATTCGCACGCGTGGCGCTGACGGACCATGTGCCGGCCGGGTTCGAGATCGACAATCCGAAGCTGGTCTCCTCGGCGGACACCGGCGGGCTAACCTGGATCACCAACGCGGCGCGCCCGGTCCACACGGCGTTCCGCGACGATCGCTTTGTGGCTGCCTTCGACCGCAACGCAAAGAGCCCCGTGGTCTACCGCGTCGCCTATATCGTGCGTGCGGTCTCGCCGGGAACCTATGTACTCCCACAGGCGAACGTCGAAGATATGTACCGCCCCGACCGCTTCGGGCGTACGGCGACGGGCGCGGTCACAGTATCGGCGCGCTAATGGCAAGGCGAGACAGACGCGAACCGCGCCGCCGCCTGACCTATGCGGCGATCGGCCTGTTGTGGTGCGTGGCCATCGTCGCGGGGGCGCTGGTGGGTCTCGCCGATACCTTCGGGGCGGCGCCGCTCGGCAAGAGCCTGAGCTATTCCAAGACCGTGCTCGGCGGCGACGGCCATCTCCTGCGCGCCTACCTCGCGCCTGACGGGCGCTGGCGCCTGCCGGCATCGCGGACAGATGTAGACCCGCGCTTCCTCGACGCCCTGCTCGCCTACGAAGACAAGCGTTTTTACGACCACTCCGGCGTCGACCCGGTCGCCATGATGCGAGCCGCGTACCAGCTCCTGACGCGGGGCGAAATCGTCTCAGGCGGCTCGACGATATCCATGCAGGTCGCACGCCTTCTGGAGCCGCGCCGCAAGCGGTCCCTTTATGCGAAGTACCGGCAGATGGTGCGCGCAGTTCAGCTTGAGCGGGCGCTGAGCAAGGACGATATCCTTTCGCTCTATCTCACCCTGGCGCCCTATGGCGGAAACCTGGAAGGCATCCGAGCCGCCTCCTTCGCCTATTTCGGCAAGGAACCGCGGCGGCTTACCCTCGGCGAAACGGCGCTTCTGGTCGCCCTGCCCCAATCGCCCGAGTATCGTCGCCCCGACCGCCACCCCGAACGTGCCCGCGCGGCAAGAAATCGCGTCCTCGATCGCATCTCCGGCAACGGGATCTTCAGCGCCCAGGAACTCGAGGCGGCCAAGGCCGAACTCGTGCCGAGCGAGCGCAAACCCATGCCGCTGGTTGCCCCGCACGCCGCGGACGACGCCAATGCGGCATTCTCCGATCAATCGATCATTAAGCTGACGATCCGGGCGCGGCTGCAACGCCGGCTAGAACGGTTGGCCCGCGACCGCGCGGCGGCGCTTGGCGATGTGATGTCCGCGGCAATTGTCGTAGTGGAACATGAGACGGGCCGGATTCTCGCGCGCGTCGGAACACCCGACTATTTCGATGTGGATCGTGCTGGCCAGGTGGACCTGACGCGTGCCGTGCGCTCTCCCGGCTCGACATTGAAGCCCTTCATTTACGGGATCGGTTTCGAAGACGGCCTGGTTCATCCGCAATCCCTAATCGATGACCGGCCCATCCGTTTCGGCGACTACGCGCCGGAAAATTTCGACCAGACCTTTCAAGGGACCGTCACGGTGCGCCGGGCGCTGCAATTGTCACTCAACGTGCCGGCCGTTTCGCTGCTGGACGCCGTCGGCCCCAGCCGCCTGCTGGCGCGACTCGGCGAAGCGGGCGTACGGCTGAAACTGCCTGCCCACGAGACGGCGGGTCTCGCCCTCGGCCTCGGCGGGATCGGTATTCGCCTGGTCGATCTTACCGCGCTCTATGCGGGCCTTGCGCGGCAGGGGACGGTCGCGCCGTTCTACGAGCAGGAAGCCGATCCGCGTCGTCCCGCGCGGCGGCTGATGGAACCAGTCGCGGCCTGGTATGTGGGCGATGTCCTGCGCGGCGCCCCGCCGCCGCCCAACGCGCTTGGCGGCCGGATCGCCTTTAAGACCGGGACGAGCTACGGCTATCGCGATGCCTGGGCCGTGGGCTTCGACGGCAAGTACACCGTTGGGGTCTGGACCGGACGCCCGGACGGCGCGCCCATTCCCGGCCTGTTGGGCCGCACTGCCGCGGCGCCGATCCTGTTCGACGTGTTCGCGCGGCTGACGGGACAGCCAAAGCCCCTGGCTCCTGCGCCCGAAGGTGTTCTGACCGCCCGGACCGCGCAGTTACCGCCGCCGCTCCGCCACTTCGCCGGACGCTATACAGCGGCGGCGACAGGCACACCGGACGTGCGCATCTTGTTCCCGCCCAATGACGCAGCGGTCGCGCTTCAGTCCAGCGGAGCAGCCATCGATCCCATTGCCATCAAGATCGCCGGCGGCACGGCCCCGCTCAACATCCTGGTCGATGGTATGCCGCTCCAATCGGTGCGGGGCGCCGGAACGGTATTCTTCGCACCCGTAGGTCCCGGCTTCGTCCGGCTGACCGTGACCGATGCGCTGGGCGCGGCGGACAGCGTCACCGTCCGGCTGCAGCCATAATTGCTCCGTTCACGCTCGGCGCCTGAACCTCTTGACGAACTTGGGGGGTTTGCCCACAACAGCGCATGCCCCAGAGCCGCAGAAAGCTCCACATCAAGACGTTCGGCTGCCAGATGAATGCGTACGATTCCGAGCGCATGGCTGAAGCGCTCGCGCCTGCCGGTTACGAAACAACCGAGGCGATGGACGGTGCGGATCTCGTGATCCTCAATACCTGCCACATCCGCGAGAAGGCTGCCGAAAAGGTCTACTCGCAACTCGGCCGCGTACGTAAGAACAAACAGGCCCGCACGGCACAGGGGCGGGACACCATGGTGGTGGTGGCCGGATGCGTAGCGCAGGCGGAAGGCGAGGAGATCATCGCCCGCGCGCCCGTGGTGGATATCGTGGTCGGCCCGCAAAGCCTGCACCGGCTGTCCGACCTCGTCGCCAAGGCCGAGTCAGGTGAACGCTCGGTGGAGACCGAGTTCCCGGCCGACGACAAATTCACCGCGCTGCCCAAACGCGCAACCGGCAAACGCCAAGCGTCCGCCTTCGTGACCGTGCAGGAAGGTTGCGACAAATTCTGTACGTTCTGCGTCGTGCCCTATACGCGCGGCGCCGAATACTCGCGGCCTGCGCACGCAATCGTCGCCGAGGTGGAACGCCTTGCCGGGGCCGGCGTGCGCGAGGTGACGCTGCTCGGGCAGAACGTCAACGCCTATCACGGCGACGGCGAGGATGGTGCGACCTGGCCGCTAGCGCGGCTTCTGCGCCGGCTCGCGGAGATTCCCGACATCGCCCGCATGCGCTTCACTACAAGCCATCCGCGGGATATGGACGACGATCTCATCGGCCTGTTCGGGGATGAGGCAAAGCTGATGCCCTATCTGCATCTGCCCTATCAGGCGGGTTCGGACCACATCCTTGCGGCCATGAACCGCAAACATACGGCCGAAGAGTATGAGCGCCTGGTCGAGCGGATCCGCACTGCCCGGCCCGATATCGCGCTCTCGACGGACATCATTGTGGGTTTTCCTGGAGAGACGGACGCCGATTTTCAGGCCACGCTCGATGTGGCCAAGCGTGTCGGCTTCGCCCAAGCCTATTCGTTTAAGTACAGCGCAAGGCCGGGCACACCCGGCGCCGCGCTGGACGGGCAAGTCCCAGAGGCCCTCAAAAAAGAACGGCTCGCGATTCTCCAAGCACAGCTCGATGAGAGCCGCCGCAGCTTCGATCATGCGACAGTCGGCCGCCGGATTCCGGTACTGTTCGAGGGCAAGGGGCGGAAACCGAACCAGATCGCCGGGCGTTCTCCCTATCTCCAGGCGGTCTACGTAGAAGGACCGGAAACGTTGATAGGTTACATCGCCGAGGTTGACATCTCGGCTGCGGGGCCGAACAGTCTTACCGGTGTCATGAACGCGGGATTTGAATGGCGCGAGCCTATTCAAGCAGCCGTTTGAGTTGCAACGCAGTCTTCGGAAAGCACTTTTGACGCGCGGGCGAGTAGCAACGGCAAAGCGCCTGGATACGGCGCAAACAAACGGGGGGGAAGATCCCCTGGTCGTCTATTTTGACGATATCGGCCTTGTGCGAGATCTCCTTGGCCATTACGACGCGAACCTTGCTGTGCTCGAGGAGCGGCTTGGAATCGAGGCCGTGGTCAACGGCAACGCGGTGGCATTGCGGGGCACGGACGAGGCTTGCGCCGCCGCCAAGGTCATTCTCGAACATCTCTACAACCGGCTCTCCCATGGCGAGACTATCGGTGTTGGCGACGTGGCGGGCGCGGTCCGTCATACCGCTGCTTCCGGTGTAGCCGAGGCGGGCGCGCCCGGCCGGAACGCGCAGCAGATCAAAACCCGGAAGCGCGTCATCACCGCCCGCACGCCCGCGCAGAGCGCCTATCTCGAATGCCTGCAGAACGACGACCTCGTCTTCGCCACTGGCCCCGCGGGCACGGGCAAGACCTATCTCGCCGTAGCGTTCGCCGCGGCGGCGCTCGAGGGTGGCCTTTGCGACCGCTTGATCCTGTCGCGCCCCGCAGTGGAAGCGGGCGAGCGCCTGGGCTTCCTGCCCGGCGACATGCGCGAAAAGGTCGATCCTTATTTGCGCCCGCTTTATGATGCCCTGTACGACACACTTGGTTCCGAACGAGTCGAACGTGGGCTCGAGACAGGCATGATCGAAATCGCCCCGCTCGCTTTCATGCGCGGACGTACGCTTTCCAACGCCATAGTCATTCTCGACGAAGCGCAAAACTGCACGGCGGTTCAGCTGAAGATGTTTCTCACGCGCCTCGGCGACGGCAGCAAGATGATCGTGACCGGCGATCCGAGCCAGGTCGACCTTCCCAAGGGTCAGGATTCGGGGCTTTTCCAAGCCATCGAGATTCTGCGCGGGATCGACGAGATCGGCCATATCGCGTTCGCCAATGCCGATGTGGTGCGGCGTGAGCTCGTCGGCCGCATTGTCGAGGCCTACGATGCCGCCGGCAACTTGGATCGGCCCGGCGCGAAACCTCCGGCGGAGCCGAAAGCCGATGCTCCAGACTCTGGGGAAACCTCATGAGCGAGGATGGTCCTAGACCGGGCGGCGAGCAACCTGTTCTAGCGCCCATGCTGGACATTGAAATCCTGCGCCATAGCGAGGCGTGGAACGCCAGCAACATTAGCGATCCTATGGTAGAGCTTGCGGCCCGTGCCGCGCTTGGCGTGGCGCCGCCGCTCAAGGATGGGCTCTATGAGATGACCATCGTTCTTACCGGCGATGCGGAGATCTCAGACCTCAACCGGAAATGGCGCGGCAAGGACCAGCCGACCAACGTGCTTTCGTTCCCGGCGGGAGATGTTCCCTACGATGCGGAGACTGCCGACGCGAACACCGTCCATGGCGGGTGCATGCCGCTTGGGGACATCGTGATCGCGTTCGAGACGACAGAAGCAGAGGCGGCCGAAAAGGCCATTCTGCTGTCTGACCACCTGTCTCACCTCGTAGTGCATGGGGCCCTCCACTTGCTCGGCCTTAATCATCAGGGCGATACGGATGCAGAGCAGATGGAAGATTTGGAACGACAGGCCCTCGCCTCGCTGAGCATTTCCGATCCTTACGCGGCGCCCGACGATCCCGCGTCGGACGGCAAAGCGGGCCTCGTGGAGATCTTATAATGAGCAACCCCGCGCCAGAGCGCGAAACCGAAATTGACCCGGTACAGCCGTCCGAAGACGACTCGACATGGTTCGAGCGGCTGTTGCAGACCTTCGGGCTGAGCGATGGGCCTGACCTGCGCACTTTGATCGAAAGTGCGCTGATCACGAGCAAGAGTGATGCGCTGAGCCCGCAGGAACGCAGCATGATGTTGCGCATCTTACGCTTCGGCACGCTGACCGTGGAAGACGTCATGGTTCCGCGCGCGGATATCGTCGCCGTGGACGATAGTGTGAGTATCGAGGATCTCCTGCGCGTGTTCCGCAAGTCCGAACACAGCCGAGTGCCGGTCTATCAGGAAACGCTCGACGACCCGCGCGGCATGATCCATATCCGCGATCTCATGTCGTGGATCACCGAGGAAGCGAACGGCAGCGACGAGAGCAGCATCAACCTCGGCAAGGTCGACCTTACGCGCTTGGTCGGCTCGATCGAGATCGCGCGCGAATTGATCTATGTGCCGCCTTCCATGTCCGTGCTCGATCTGCTGCTCAAGATGCAGACCGCGCAGCTTCATCTGGCGCTCGTGGTCGACGAGTATGGCGGCACGGACGGCCTCGTCTCGATTGAAGACCTGGTGGAGGAAGTCGTCGGCGAAATTGCCGACGAACATGACGTGGAAGACGAGCCCATGCTGGAGAAAGATCCGGCGCTTGGACTCGTCGCCGACGCAAGGCTGCCCATCGAAGAGCTCGAGGACTATCTCGGCGTCAATCTCGTTACCCAGGAGCAGGAAGAAGATATCGACACGCTCGGCGGTGTGGTGTTTACGCTCGGCGGCCGGATCCCCGCCCGTGGTGAATTGGTGGGTCACCCCAGCGGCATCGAGTTTGAGGTGCTGGATGCCGACCCGCGCCGGATTAAGCGCTTGCGCATCCATTTGCCTAAAGAGCGAGAGGAGACCACGGGTAAGAACAGCACGACGCGAAGCGCGTCTTGACGCGCGCGATGGCGGCCCCCGCATCGCTCGCGGCCTGGACCGCCGGACTGACCGGCGCAAAACGCGCGGTTGCCGGGGTTCTTCTTGGGGCAATCTCAGTGCTGGCCTTCGCGCCCTTCCACATCTGGCCCATCCTGTTCGTGAGTTTTGGCGGACTCGTCTGGCTCCTTGACGGCTGCTATCGCTCCCGCACAACGCCATCTGCACGCCTTTTTTGTGGGGCCCTGACCGGCCTCTGGTTCGGCTTCGGCTTCTTCCTGACAGGATTGTATTGGATCGCCGAGGCGTTCCTCGTCGAGCCCGGGCGCCACGGTTGGCTGATCCCGCTGGTCATGACGGCGCTGCCCGGCGGCATGGCCCTGTTTTTTGCGGTGGGCTGCACAATCGCCATGGCTCTTTGGCGTCCGGGCCCGGCGCGCATCTTCGCCTTGGCGCTTGGGCTGGGGCTCTCGGAATTGGCGCGCGGGCACATTCTCACCGGATTGCCCTGGAACCTGATCGGCTACGGGCTTCTCGCCAACTTGCCCCTAATGCAGCTCGCAGCGCTTTTTGGCATCTATGCCCTGACAATCTTCGCGATTGCGGCCTTCGCGGCCCCCGCTGCGATCTGGAACGGCACCGGCGCGCGCAGCCGAGGCGCTCTCCTTGTTACCGGTCTCATGTTGGCGCTACTCGGGACGTCATTCCTTTGGGGCGAAGGGCGCCTTGCCGGCAGGGGAGACACATCTGCGCAACTGCGCGTTCGTCTGGTGCAGGCCAATATCGACCAGGTGGACAAATGGCATCCCGAGAATGCGACACGGATATTCGATACGTACCTGGACATGACACGGCAGCCGGGGCTCAAGGCGATCAACATTGTTGTCTGGCCGGAAACGGCCCTGCCGTTCTCCCTCGACAAGGCGCCCGACGCACTCGCCGCGATCGGCGCGATGTTGCCGGCGAACACGGTGCTGCTGCTGGGCAGCGCACGCTGGACCGAGCAGCGCAACGAACGCGGCATCCTTCTCGACCGGAATGCGTATAATAGCCTCCTGACGGTGAATAGCGCGGGTCAGGTTGTTGCCGTCTACGACAAGATCCACCTCGTGCCGTTTGGGGAATTTCTTCCGTACCAAGACTTCCTCGAAAATCTCGGCGTCATGCAAATGACGGGCGTGCGCGGCGGTTTCAGCAAGGGGACGGGTCCGCGCCTGCTGAATGTTCCCGGTGCCCCGCCGGCTTTGCCATTAATCTGTTATGAAATCATCTTTCCCCAGGAAGTCAGACCCCCTTCGGGATCGCGAAACACCGACGCGCGGCCCGGCTGGATTTTGAACGTGACGAACGATGCGTGGTTCGGGTCTAGCGCGGGCCCCTACCAACACTTTCATCAAGCCCGCGTGCGTGCGGTGGAACTCGGCCTACCGTTGGTTCGGGTGGCCAACACGGGCATCTCCGCGGTTGTGGATCCTCGGGGACGAATCCTCGCCGAGATCCCACTCGATGCGAAGGAGTTTGTAGACGCGGAGATGCCTGCGTCCGATCCTACTACCGTGTACGCCCTTTGGGGGTTCTGGATTGAACTTCTGGCCCTCGGGACGGCTCTCTTAGGGTGGCTGGTTTGCCGCATGCGGATCAAGCCTCCGATCTTGACTGGCTAACCTCGGTCAACCTATGAATCTGACGGCGCTGGGACATTTTGCTCTATGTAGTGTCTGCGCTCCTTCATCGCGACCAGCCCCCTTTTGAGAAAGACAATGGCAGGGAAGAAACCCAACCCGATCGATGCCCATGTCGGCAGCCGCGTCCGTCTCCGGCGCATGCTTCTCGGCATGAGCCAGGAACGCCTGGGCAACAGCATCGGTTTGACGTTCCAGCAGGTGCAGAAGTACGAGAAAGGCGCCAACCGTATCGGCGCCAGCCGTCTTTATCATATTTCCAATATCCTAGACGTGCCCGTGGGGTTCTTCTTCGAGGAAGCGCCTGGGATCGAGGGGCAATCGGCGACGCCCGGTATGGCCGAGCCCGAGTCGGAGGCCTTTATCCTGGAATTTCTGAATACGCGCGAAGGGCTTGAGCTCAATCGCAGCTTCACCAAAATTGCCGATGCGAAGGTTCGCAAGAGCGTCGTCGATCTCGTCCGCGCGCTGAGCGAGTTGGCAAAGGCCAAGTAGCTGCCGAAGTCATTTCCCGGGCCCGCGTTCAAGCAAGGGGCTTGACCTCCGCTCGCGCCGTTGTCAGAACCGGCTCCTCACGTTGGCCCGAGGGCTAACGGTCTCATACGAAGGGAAACGCACGTGTCTCGAGGAAACTACCTCTTTACGAGTGAATCTGTATCGGAAGGCCATCCGGACAAGGTTTGCGACCGTATTTCCGATGCTGTGGTGGATCTTTACCTGGACGCGGATCCTTTGGCGCGCGTTGCCTGCGAAACGCTCGTCACAACCAATCATATCGTCCTTGCAGGCGAAGTCCGGGGGCCCGAAAGCGTGACCCGGGACGCCATTGAGGCCGCAGCGCGGCGCGCGGTGCGGGAAATCGGCTACGAGCAGGAAGGCTTCCATTGGGAACTTGCCTCGTTCGAAAACCTCCTGCATGAGCAGTCCGTCGATATCGCCATGGGCGTGGATGCCGATGCGGACAAGGACAAGGACGAAGGCGCCGGCGACCAGGGCATCATGTTCGGCTATGCCTGCCGCGAAACGGACGCGCTTATGCCCGCGCCGATCTTCTATTCCCATCGCATCCTGCACGAGATGGCCAAAGCCCGTCACGCGGGCCGCACGCCGGAGCTTGGCCCCGACGCCAAGAGCCAAGTGACTCTGGTCTATGAGAACGGCGTGCCGGTCCGGGCCGATTCCGTGGTGGTCTCGACCCAGCACGACGAAAAGGCGACCTCCGCGCAGATTGAAGACATCGTCCGTGGCATCGTGGACGAGGTTCTGCCCAAGGGCTGGGCCGACGCCAAGACCAAGTTCTATGTGAACCCGACGGGCCGTTTCGTCATTGGCGGCCCAGACGGCGACGCCGGACTAACCGGCCGTAAAATCATCGTCGATACATATGGTGGCGCAGCGCCTCATGGCGGCGGCGCATTCTCGGGCAAGGATCCGACCAAGGTCGACCGCTCGGCGGCCTATGCTTCCCGTTTCCTCGCCAAAAACGTCGTTGCCGCGGGGCTTGCCGACAAGTGCACCTTGCAGCTGGCCTATGCCATTGGCGTTTCGCAGCCTCTGTCGATCTATGCCGACCTGCACGGGACCGGCAAAGTCGACGAGGAAAAGCTTGAGAACGCGTTGCGCGACGTAATGGACTTGAGCCCGCGCGGCATCCGCGAACATCTGGGGCTCAGCCGCCCGATCTACGAACGCACGGCCGCCTATGGCCATTTCGGACGGACGCCCGAGAACGACGGCGGCTTCTCCTGGGAGCGTGTGGACCTAGCCGACCCGATCCGCGGCGCCCTCAGCTAAGCACCGAAGCCACGCAACAGATTGAGACCATGGCCGGGCGTCATCCCGGCCATGTGCATTTTGGGGTAGACAGGTGTGCCCATGCTTGGCACGCAGCCCGCCATGAGGACGGAAACACCTGACGGCCCCGATGCACGCCCGCTGCGGTCCTATGGACGCCGCAAGGGCAAGCGGCTGACCGCCCGGAAGGCCAGACTCATCGCCGAGTTGCTTCCGCGGCTTCGCCCCGACTTTTCGGGGCCGCCCCCCGCCGATCTGCGCACCTTGTTTGCGCGCCCATCGCAGGAAGTCTGGCTTGAGATCGGCTTCGGGGGCGGCGAGCATCTCCTTTGGCAGGTGCGCGCGAACCCGGATGTCGGCCTGATCGGCTGCGAGCCCTTCATCAATGGTGTTGCGAGTCTGCTCGGGGGCATCGACGACGAAAGGCTCGAGACGATCCGCATTCATGACGGTGATGCGCGTGACCTCATCGCTTGGCTGCCGGCGGACTCGGTGTCACGCGCGTTCATTCTCTTTCCCGATCCCTGGCCCAAAAAGCGGCAGGCGAAGCGCCGTCTCATCACGCCACAGCTTGTGTGGTCGCTCGCCCGCATTCTCCAACGCGGTGCAGAGCTACGCTTTGCCAGCGACGACATGAAGTATGTCCGCGACGCGTTGCACGTGATCGGCGAAGACGAAGCCTTCGCCTGGACCGCGCATCGCGCCGACGACTGGCGCGTTCGCCCCGCGGACTGGCCGGAGACGCGCTACGAGCGAAAGGCGTTGAGCGATGGCCGAAAGTCGGCCTATCTGCGCTTTCGTCGCCTCTAACCATTCGCTGCATCTGACCTTGGAGTTCGCCCATGCGAGCGGTCGATTCTGCCCGTATCGGCCGGCAGCTTCTGCCCGAATAATCGGAACCGACTGATAAACCGTTTGTTTTTCTGGCCCGCGGCGCGCTTGAAACCTTGGAAAAAGCCCGTATATTAACCTCAGAAACTCATGATTGATTTGATCAGGGGTGGGCTCCGGCCCGCTCCTTTTTGTTATGGGCTTCGGTCGCCGGCTTCATTCATGGATGTGCCCTTGGCCGGTCGAGGCCCTTAAGTTGCGGACATCATGTCGAGCCTTGCACAAGACGAGGATCGCCGCTTCGTCCGGGAAACCGGGCAGGAGCGAGCGGTCGCCGACGTTGCCAAGCCAATCCTGGACGAGCTTGGTTTCCGTCTGGTGCGAATAAAGATTTCGGGCCGCGACGGTGGCACGGTGCAGATTATGGCCGAGCGGCCGGACGGCGAGATGAACATAGACGATTGCGCGACGATCAGCCGGCGCTTGTCTCCGGTGCTTGATGCCTATGACCCGATGCCCGGGACTTACCGACTGGAGATTTCTTCGCCGGGCGTCGACCGGCCTCTGGTTCGCCCAAGCGATTTCGCGAATTGGGTAGGGCATTGCGCCAAGGTCGAACTGACAGAGGCCGTTGATGGCCGCAAGCGGTTCAAAGGCCGAATTGAGGACGTCGTCGACGACGAAGTGCATTTGAAGATCGAGCTGGATGAAGATTCGGAGCCGGTGGTTGTAGGCCTGCCCTTCTCGCTCATTGGCGAAGCGAAGCTGGCCATGAACCTTGACGCTCTGCGCGGCGATCTTTCGGGTGGCGAAGCCGCCCCGTAATGGTTTCCGGCGGTCCATGTGGACCTGCCGGGTAGGAACGTAACTTTGTTTGGAGGCTGAGGAATGTCTCAGGCAGGCGTTAGCGCCAACAGGCTGGAGCTCTTGCAAATCGCCGACGCGGTCGCACGGGAAAAGTCGATCGACCGCCAAGTCGTCATCACCGCCATGGAAGATGCAATCCAGAAGGCGGCTAAGTCCCGCTATGGCAGCGAGAACGAGATCAAGGCGGAGGTCGACCCGAAGACCGGCGAAATCTCGCTGGCCCGTCTTTTGGAAGTGGTCGACGACGTGACGCTCGAGGCGACGCAGATCGCGCTGGTAGAGGCGCGACGCAAGAATCCAGCAGCGCAAGTCGGCGACTTTATCGCCGAGCCTCTACCGCCGCTGGATTTCGGCCGCGTCGCTGCGCAGAACGCCAAGCAGGTGATCGTGCAAAAGGTGCGCGAGGCAGAGCGTGAGCGTCAACACGATGAGTACAAGGACCGCGTGGGTGAGATCGTCAACGGCATTGTCAAGCGTGTCGAGTACGGCAATGTGATCGTGGACCTCGGCCGCGCCGAAGCGGTCGTGCGCCGCGACGAAACGCTGCCCCGCGAAAATTTCCGTTATGGCGACCGCATCCGCGCCTATGTCTACGACGTGCGGCGCGAGCAGCGCGGACCGCAGATCTTCCTATCGCGCACCCATCCCGAGTTCATGGCCAAGCTGTTCGCTCAGGAAGTGCCGGAAGTCTACGAGGGCATCGTCACGATCAAGTCGGTCGCACGCGATCCCGGCAGCCGCGCGAAGATCGCCGTGGTCTCGCGGGACAGTTCTATCGACCCGGTGGGTGCGTGTGTGGGTATGCGCGGCAGCCGCGTGCAGGCCGTCGTG
The DNA here is from genome assembly GCF_049590335.1 of Methyloceanibacter sp. Lineage (GTDB taxonomy): Bacteria > Pseudomonadota > Alphaproteobacteria > Rhizobiales > Methyloligellaceae > Methyloceanibacter. The sequence continues at coordinate 34,140 of NZ_JBAWCQ010000087.1, read as the reverse complement.
AACGAACTCCAGGGCGAGAAGATCGACATTATCCAGTGGTCGCCGGATGCCGCGACTTTCATCGTGAACGCGCTCGCCCCCGCAGAAGTGGTCAAGGTCGTGCTCGATGAAGATGCCGAGCGCATCGAGGTTGTAGTTCCGGACCAGCAATTGTCGCTGGCCATCGGCCGGAAGGGACAGAACGTGCGTCTGGCGTCTCAGCTGACGGGCTGGGATATCGACATCATGACGGAAGCCTCCGAATCGGAGCGCCGCCAGGCGGAGTTCGCCGAGCGTTCGGCAACGTTCATGGAAGCGCTGGACGTGGACGAAGTTATCGCCCAGTTGCTGGCTTCCGAAGGCTTCTCCTCGGTCGAGGAAGTGGCTTTTGTGGATACGGACGAGATTTCATCGATCGAAGGCTTCGACGAGGAGACCGCCGGCGAGATTCAAACTCGCGCGCGGGAGCATCTCGAGAAGCTCGAGGCCGAACTGGACGCGAAGCGCAAAGAACTCGGTGTTTCGGACGACTTGCTTCAGCTCGACGGCCTTAACACGGCGATGCTCGTCGCACTCGGCGAGAACGAAGTGAAGACGGTCGAGGACGTGGCCGATTGCGCCACCGACGATCTGGCCGGCTGGACCGAACGGCAGGACAAGGAAACGACCCGGTATCCCGGCTTCCTCGACAAGTTTGGCCTGACCCGGCCGCAGTGCGAGGACCTGATCTTGGCCGCGCGGGTCAAGGCAGGTTGGATCGACGAGGCCGATCTGGGTCCCGACGAGCCCGAGGAGGAAGTCTCCGAGGATGAAGCTTCCGAGGACACTGAGGCGGCCCCGGATCGCGAGAATGAAGCTTCCGGCAAAGACGCACCTGCGGCATGAGCCGGATAGGACCCAAGGCGGTTGCAGTTGGAAACGGCGGTGCAAAACGAGACGCGACAGACTCAGTCGCGGCAGGCCCCTGGGGACACCCAGCGGCGTTGTGCGCTCACGCGCGCCCACCGGCCTAAGACCGACCTCATCCGCTTTGTGCTTGGGCCGGACGGTACCGTCGTTCCGGACCTCAAGGAGCGCCTACCCGGCCGCGGGGTTTGGCTCACCGCCACTTATGATACGATAGCGGACGCCGCGAAACGCAAAGCCTTTGGCCGCGCGCTCAAAACCGACGCTAAGGCCCCCGACGGCCTGGCCGAGCAGGTCGACGGTCTCCTGACCGAGGCGGGTCTCGGCGCGTTTGCCTTGGCCAACAAGGCGGGTGCGGTGGTTTTCGGCCACACCAAGATTGAGGATGCCCTACAGAAGGGCCGGACCATCGCCTTGGTTCACGCGTCGGATGCGGCGGCGGGCGGCTGCCGTAAATTGGACGGCAAGGCCAAGGCAGTCACGGACGGGCAAGGCCTTCCGGCGATCTGCGTCTTTACCGCAGACGAATTGGGTTTGGCATCGGGCCGGACAAATGTGATACATGCTGCCCTCGTCCAGGGCGGTGCGGCTCAAAAGTTCCTGGCGGCGGCCTCGCGTGTCGAGCGCTACCGTAAGGGCATTTATGCATTCGCAGACAGACACGGATTGGATACGGAACAAGAATGAGCGAAACCAACGAGACTGAAGGCAAAGCGGGCGGACGCAAGGCGACGCTCAATTTGCGCCGGACCGTGGAATCGGGCCACGTGCGCCAGAGCTTCAGCCATGGACGCTCTAAGTCCGTCCTGGTCGAGAAGAAGAAGCGCCGTTCGATCGGAGCTGGTGGAGCCGCCGCGCCCGTCGAAGAAGCCCAGGAAAAACCCCAGGCTAAAGCCCCTGCGAAGGAAGCCGCGCCGAAGCCGGCCCCGAGCCAGCAGCGCCGCCCCGGCGTCGTTCTAAAGCAGCTCTCCGAGGAAGAAAAAGGCGCCCGTGCAAAGGCGCTTGCCGACGCGAAGGTCCGCAACGCCGAGGAACGCGAGCGCGCCATTGAGGATGCCGCGAAAGAGGCCGCCCTTGCGGAGCAGCGCGCCAAAGAGGATGCCGAGGCCGAAGCGCGCAGGCTTGAGGACGAGGCAACGAAGGCCGCCGAGGCAAAGACCGAGGCGGAGGCCAAGCCCAAGGCCAAGGCTGCCCCGAAGACGGCGGATGCGCCGCGCCGGCCGCTTTCGCCCGAAAAGGAAGAGCAGCCGAAGCGCCAGGCCGACAGCCGCCACAAGAAAGGCGCTGCCACGCCGCGCCGTGGCGACGAACGTCGCGTTCGCGGACGCCTTACTATCACCAATGCGCTCGACGAGGAGCAGCGCCAGCGGAGCCTCGCCTCGCTGAAGCGTCACCGCGAGCGGCAGAAAAAGCAGGGCACCGGCCCGCAGACCGGGCAGAAGATCGCCCGCGAAGTGACGATTCCGGACGTTATTACGATCCAGGAACTAGCCAACCGCATGGCCGAGCGCGGCGTGGACGTCATCAAATTTCTGATGAAAGACGGCGCGATGCACAAGATCACGGACGTGATCGACTCGGACACCGCGCAGCTCATCACCGAGGAATTTGGCCACACGGCGCGCCGCGTTTCCGAAGCCGATGTGGAAGAAGGCTTTATCGGCGAAGTGGACCAGGATGAAAATCTCGCGCCGCGTGCGCCAATCGTGACCATCATGGGCCATGTCGATCACGGCAAGACCTCGCTGCTGGACTCCATCCGGGCCGCCAATGTCGTCAGCCAGGAAGCTGGCGGCATTACCCAGCATATCGGCGCCTATCAAGTCACCGTGCCGTCGGGTCAGAGGATCACCTTCATCGACACACCGGGCCATGCGGCGTTCACCGCCATGCGTGCCCGCGGCGCCAAGGTCACCGACATTGTTATTCTGGTCGTGGCCGCCGATGACGGCGTGAAGCCGCAGACGATCGAGGCGATCAACCACGCCAAGGCGGCCGAGGTGCCAATCATCATCGCGATCAACAAGATCGATAAGCCGGGCGCGGATCCGCAGCGAGTGCGTACCGAGCTGCTCAGCCACGAGATCGTAGTGGAAAGCATGGGCGGCGACACGCTGGAAATCGAAGTTTCGGCTCTCAAGAAGACCAATCTCGATACCCTGCTCGAAGCCATTGTGCTGCAGGCGGAGGTACTGGAGCTCAAGGCCAACCCGGAACGCGCGGCCGAGGGCGTGATCGTCGAGGCGAAGCTCGAACGCGGGCGCGGTCCGGTCGGGACGGCGCTGGTCCAGCGCGGCACGCTTAAGCTTGGCGACATCATCGTCGCGGGTTCCGCTTGGGGCCGTGTGCGGGCCCTGATCGACGATCTTGGCGAGCACACGAAGGCTGCCGGGCCGTCCGTACCCGTCGAGGTGCTGGGCTTCGATTCGGCGCCTGAAGCCGGCGATCAGTTCGCTGTCGTGGAGAACGAGGCGCGCGCGCGTGAGATTACCGACTACCGCGAGCGCGAGAGGCGCAAGCGGCTTGCGATCGCCGGCCAGCGCGGCAGCCTCGAGCAGATGATGAATCAGCTCCAGGAAGACGGCGTCAAGGAGTTCCCCTTGGTCATCAAGGGCGACGTGCAGGGCTCGGTCGAGGCTATCAACGCCGCGCTCGCCCAGCTCGGTTCCGACGAAGTCCGGGCCCGTCCGGTGCATGTGGGCGTCGGTGGCATCACCGAATCCGACATCTCCTTGGCTGCCACGTCCGGCGCCGTGGTGCTTGGCTTTAATGTGCGCGCCAATTCGCAGGCCCGTTCGGCCGCAGAGCGCGACGGTGTCGAGGTGCGCTATTACGCGGTGATCTACGACCTCGTCGACGATATGCGCCAAGCCATGTCGGGCCTCTTGGCTCCGACCCGGCGCGAGACCTTCCTCGGCAATGCCGAAATCCTGGAGGTGTTCAACATCTCCAAGGTTGGCAAGGTGGCGGGCTGCCGCGTGACCGAAGGTAAGGTCGAACGTGGTGCGCATGTCCGCCTGATCCGGGATAATGTCGTCATTCACGAGGGCGAACTGTCCACGCTCAAGCGATTCAAGGACGAAGTCAAAGAAGTGGTGGGCGGTCAGGAATGCGGCATGGCGTTCGAGGGCTATCAGGACATGCGCGAGGGCGACGTGATCGAATGCTTCCAGGTGGAGCACGTTCAGCGCACGCTCTGAGCAAAACGCTATGCGCCACATGTAATTGGGTCGCCATCGAGAGACCGATCCACGAGACTTAGCTTATGGCACCGCGAGACAAAGGCGCACGTGCGCCAAGCCAGCGCCAATTGAAGGTGGGCGAACTCATCCGTCATGCCCTTGCCGAGATTTTTTCGCGCGGGGAAGTGGTGGACGATGTTATAGTGCGCCATTCGCTCACCGTGCCTGAGGTGCGCATGTCGCCCGATCTCAAGGTCGCGACCTGCTACGTAATGCCGCTTGGCGGCGGCGAGGCGGGTGACGTCGTCAAGCGCTTGGAACAGCACAAGCGGTTCCTGCGCGGCGAAGTCGCGAAGCGGGTCAACCTGAGACACATGCCGGAGATCCGGTTCCGCGAGGACACGACGTTCGAAGCCTCCTCTCGGATCGACGAACTTCTGGCCTCGCCCCAGGTGGCGCGCGATATCGCGCGAGACCTCGACGACTAGCAAACACGCTTAAGGGGCGAACGGGATGGGACGGCGGCGCAAAGGCCAAGCGGTCAATGGCTGGCTTGTTCTGGACAAGCCAGAGGGGCTGACCTCCACCAAAGCGGTGGGGCGTACACGCTGGCTCTTCGATGCGATCAAGGCCGGTCACGCCGGCACGCTCGATCCACTCGCCACCGGGATTCTGCCCATTGCCTTCGGGGAAGCCACCAAGACCGTCCCATATGCGGTCGACGGCGCCAAGACCTATCGCTTCACTGTCCGTTTCGGGGCCGAAACGGACACGGACGACACCGAAGGCACGGCGACCGCGACCAGCGTCATCCGCCCGACGCGGGCCGATATCGAAGCGGCCCTGTCGCAATTCGTCGGTGAGATAGAGCAGGTGCCGCCGCGCTTCTCCGCCCTGAAGGTGGACGGGGCCCGGGCCTACGATCTGGCCCGCGACCAGGAGGAGTTCGAGCTCGCGCCCCGAATCGTTTCCATCGACCGGCTTGCCGTGGTCGATCTTCCCGATCCGGATCATTGCGTGTTGGAGGCCGATTGCGGCAAGGGCACCTATGTCCGGGCATTGGCCCGCGATCTCGGCCGCGCCCTTCAGTGTCTGGGCCATATTTCCGCCTTGCGCCGGACACGGGTCGGCGACTTCGTCCAGGACGAAGCCGTCACCCTGGAAGCTGTGAAGCAAGCCGCCGAGGAGAGCCGCGAGGCGGTGCTCGGCTTGCTGCAGCCCGTGGACAGGCCGCTTTGCGACCTTCCGGCGCTCTCCGTCACCCCCGTCGACGCCGCCAGGCTCCGGCAGGGGCGTTCGGTCCTTTTGCGGGGGCGCGATGCCCCCATCGTGACGGGGCCGGTCTATGCGGTCTCCCGGGCCGGGCTCGTCGCCATCGGGGAGGTTGCCCAAGGCGAATTTCACCCCTCAAGGGTCTTTAACCTGCCTGAATAGAAGCCCAAATAGCGCTGGTCTCGGGGACGAAAATCCCTATAGTGCAGCGGTTGCGTGGGAGCCTCGCGGTGTTCGCGCCTCTACTCGCAACATGATCCGACCGCGCTGGACGACATCCCGGCCCGGCCTTGTCAAACACCTCAAATATCAAGGAGAACCCGATGTCGATTAGTGCTGAACGTAAGCAAGATCTGATCAAGGAATACGCGACCAAAACAGACGATACCGGATCCCCGGAAGTCCAGGTCGCCATCCTCACCGAGCGCATCAGCAACCTGACCGAGCACTTTAAGACGCACGGTAAGGACAACCATTCGCGTCGCGGGCTGTTGAAAATGGTCAGCCAGCGCCGCCGCCTGCTGGACTACGTGAAAGCGTCAGACGAAGAAAGGTATAAGAAGCTTATTGGCCGGCTCGGAATTCGCCGGTAGCAGGGCTGCCGCGCGCTGCGGCAACCGTTGGAGCTTCCTCACATATGCACGGGCTCGTTCCATCGCCACCGGGCGGCGGGACGGCCTTATCTTTCCCTACCGAATGGGACACATACATGTTCGATAAACACACTGTAGAAATTGAATGGGCAAAGCGCCCGCTCAAACTTGAGACCGGGCGCGTGGCGCGTCAGGCCGACGGAGCCGTTCTCGCGACTTATGGCGAGACTTGCGTTTTGGCTACCGTCGTTTCCGCCAAAGAGGAAAGGCCGGGGATCGACTTCTTTCCTCTGACCGTGAATTACCAAGAGAAAACGTTCGCCGCCGGCAAGATTCCCGGCGGTTTTTTTAAGCGCGAAGGCCGTCCGAGCGAGAAGGAAACCCTCACCTCGCGTCTGATCGACCGTCCAATCCGCCCGCTATTCGCCAAGGGCTTCAAGAACGATACCCAGGTCGTCACCACCGTGCTGTCGCACGACATGGAGAATGACCCCGACATCGTGGCCATGGTCGCCGCGTCCGCGGCACTGACCCTTTCGGGGGTGCCGTTCCTCGGCCCAATCGGCGCCGCGCGCGTGGGCTATGTCGATGGCAACTACGTCCTGAATCCGATGGTCGACGAGATGCCCGAGACGTCTCTCGATCTCATCGTCGCAGGCACGACCGACGCCGTTCTGATGGTGGAGTCCGAGGCCCGCGAACTACCCGAGGATATCATGCTTGGTGCCGTGATGTACGGCCATGAGCATTCCCAGCCTGTAATCGACGCGATCGTGAAGCTCGCCGAGGTTGCCGCCAAGGAACCGTGGGAGCTGAAGACCGTCGACAATTCCGAGATGGTCGCCAAAGTCAGCGGGATCGCCGATGCCGGTCTTCGCGACGCTTACGCCATCGTCTCCAAGCAGGAGCGGCGCGACAGCATTTCGAAAGTGAAGGAGACCGTGGTCTCCACGCTGGTGCTGGAGGAAGATGACGGCGCGGTCGCCGGCAAAGTCTCCCATGCCTTCAAAGAGGCCGAGAAGGATGTAGTGCGCAGTAGCATTCTCGACACCAAGAAGCGCATTGACGGCCGCGATCTCGTGACCGTGCGGCCGATCGTTTGCGAGGTCGGCATTCTGCCCCGTACCCATGGTAGCGCGCTGTTCACCCGTGGCGAGACGCAGGCCCTCGTCGTGACGACGCTGGGCACGGGCGACGACGAGCAGTTCGTCGATGCCCTGCAGGGGACCTACAAGGAAACCTTCATGCTGCACTACAATTTCCCGCCCTACTCGGTCGGCGAAACTGGCCGCATGGGCTCCCCGGGACGCCGCGAAATCGGTCATGGCAAGCTTGCCTGGCGCGCGGTTCACCCGATTCTGCCGGATCGCGAGCAGTTCCCGTACACGCTTCGCGTGGTCTCCGAGATCACCGAGTCGAATGGGTCCTCTTCCATGGCCACGGTGTGTGGCACGTCGCTCGCATTGATGGACGCGGGCGTTCCGCTGAAGCGGCCGGTTGCCGGTATCGCCATGGGCCTCATCAAGGAGGGCGAAAAGTTCGCCATCCTCTCGGACATTCTGGGCGATGAGGATCATCTCGGTGACATGGACTTCAAGGTGGCCGGCACGTCCGAGGGCGTGACGTCACTGCAGATGGACATCAAGATCACCGGCATCACCGAAGAGATCATGAAGATCGCACTCGATCAGGCCAAGGGCGGACGCCTACATATCTTGAACGAGATGGACAAGGCACTGAACGAGGCACGTCCCGAGCTCGGCGAATACGCCCCGCGCATCGAGACGATCCAGATTCCTACCGACAAGATCCGAGAAGTCATTGGATCTGGCGGGTCCGTCATCCGCGAAATCGTCGCGGAGTCGGGTGCCAAGATTGACATCTCCGACGACGGTACAGTCAAGATCGCGTCTGCCAATGCAGAGTCGATCCGCCAGGCCATTGCCCGGATCAAATCGATCGCCGCCGAACCTGAGGTCGGCGAGATCTATCAGGGCAAGGTCGTGAAGGTGATGGAGTTCGGCGCCTTCGTGAACTTCTTCGGACCGCGCGACGGACTTGTGCACATTTCTCAGCTCGACGAGGGCCGGCCCAAAACGGTTGGGGATGTGGTCAAGGAAGGCGATCAGGTCTGGGTCAAGCTGCTTGGCTTCGACGAGCGCGGCAAGGTCCGCCTTTCGATGAAGGTGGTCGACCAGGACACCGGGAAAGAGAAAGAGGCGGCCGAGGCCAGCTAGCCCGAGCTCCGCACCAATTCAGATGCAGAAAATGGGCGCCCGCGGGGGCGCCCCTTTTCTTATGTCGCGAATAGGTTTTCCAACCCTAGGCGAGACTGGCTTAGACGAAGCTCGCCTGCCATCGTGCTTAGCTCTTCGGCGCTGCCGGGATCTTGGACTCTAGGTCCTTGCTGCAGCGTGTGCCGATGATCGTGAATTTTTCATTGCCGCGCTGCCATGTATCGGCTTTGCCGTGGCTCTCGCGGATGCACGACACGACATCCTCATATTGCGCGTCAGTGAGCTTGTATTCCGTGCACTCCTCTCCTGTCGCGGCAAGACAAACCATCATGACAATCTCGAACACGGCTCCTCCTTAGCAATCCGGATGCTGTGAGTTAGCTTCTAACGGTCTACTGCGCAGCTTCTCGCTGCGCGGCCTTGGCCATTGCGTTTCCGAGTTCCTCTGACCGCTCGATCTCCTTCAAGGAATCAATATCGGGCATAAAGGTCGTCGCGTAGCCGCAATCCACGAAGTGGACCTCGCCCGTGACCGCCCCCGAAAGATCGGACAGAAGGTAGAGCGCCGAACCGCCGACTTCGTCGAGCGTCGGGGAGCGGCGCATAGGCGCATGGTTTTGCTGGTAATGCAGCAAGGTGCGCGCATCGGAAATGCCTGCGCCCGCCAGCGTCCGCATAGGGCCCGCGGACAGCGCGTTCACGCGAACACCCTGCGGCCCGAGATCGGAGGCCAGATAGCGCACCGAGGCTTCGAGCGCCGCCTTGGCCACTCCCATGACATTGTAGCAGGGGACGACGCGGGTGGAGCCGCCATAAGTCAGCGTCAGCAGCGAGCCACCCTCGTTCATCATGTCGCACACCCGGTTGCATATCTCCGTGAAGGAGAAGCATGAGATGACCATCGTGTGTTCGAAGTTCTTCCGCGTCGTGTCGCAGTAGCGCCCCTTGAGCTCGTTCCGGTCCGAGAAGGCCAGCGCATGAACCACGAAGTCCAGCTTGCCCCAATCTTTGCGGATCACGCCGAGCATGCGATCGACACTGTCGAGATCTTCGACGTCGACCTCCTCGATGATCTTTGCACCTATCGATTCGGCCAGAGGAACGGCCCGGCGGCCGAATGCGCCGCCTTGGTAGCTAAATGCTAGCTTGGCGCCTTGCCCGTGCAAGACGCGGGCGATGCCCCAAGCGATCGATCGGTCGTTGGCGACGCCCATCACCAAGCCGCGCTTCCCCGCCATCAGCGGTCCAGGTTCTGCAATATCTTTCGTCGGTGCCATCGTGCTTGCTCTGCTCAAAGTTGCCTAACGTCCCGCGCCACCGGCCTCAGCCATCCAACCGGCGGAAAACGAGGGAGGCGTTGGTGCCTCCAAAACCAAAACTGTTCGACATTACCGAATTCAGCGCAATACCGTCTTCACGCTGACGAAGAATCGGCATGTCGGCGACCTCGGGATCCAAGGTCTTGATATTCGCCGATTCACAAATGAAACCGTTCTTCATCATCAGCAGCGAATAGATCGACTCGTGCACGCCTGCCGCGCCTAACGAGTGCCCCGTGAGCGATTTGGTAGCGCTGATCGGCGGGCAATCGTCGCCAAACACCTCGCGAATGGCCCGGATCTCGAGGATGTCGCCCTGAGGCGTCGAGGTCGCATGTGGGTTGATATAGTCGATTTTCTCGCCGTTCAGGTTTTGCAGGGCCATGCGCATACAGCGCACCGACCCTTCGCCCGAGGGCAACACCATGTCATGGCCATCCGACGTCGCCCCGTAGCCGACGAGCTCCGCGTAAATCTTCGCGCCGCGCGCCTTGGCGTGCTCCAGCTCTTCAAGCACAAGCACGCCCGCGCCACCGGCGATCACGAACCCGTCGCGCGCCACATCGTAAGCGCGACTGGCCGTCTTGGGGTCGTCGTTGAAGTGCGAGGACATCGCATTCATCGAGTCGAACAATACGGAAAGCGTCCAGTCGAGCTCTTCGCCGCCGCCGGCGAAGACCACATCCTGCTTGCCGAGCTGGATTAGTTCCGCCCCGTTGCCAATGCAATGCGCGCTCGTGGCACAGGCCGAGGAGATGGAATAGCTGACACCCTTAATATGATAGGGCGTCGACAGCGTCGCCGAATTCGTCGAACACATGGACTTGGGCACTTCGAAGGGGCCGACCTTTTTGGGGCCCCGTTCGCGGGTCGTATCGGCCGCCTTGACGATGGCATGTGTCGACGGGCCGCCCGAGCCCATGATCAGGCCAGTGCCCTCGTTGGAAATGTCACTTTCCTCAAGACCAGAATCCTGAATGGCCTGCTCCATGGCCACATAGTTCCAGCCGGCGCCCGCGCCCATAAAACGGCGCACTTTGCGGTCGATCGCGTCCTCCCAATCGAGCGAGGGGGCGCCATGTACCTGGCAGCGGAAACCAAGTTCGGCATATTTGTCGGCCTTGACGATGCCCGACTTGGCTTCGCGGAGAGAAGCCACGACCTCCTGCGCATTGTTCCCGATCGAGGAAACGATGCCGATGCCGGTTACGACCACGCGTTTCATTGGCTCAACGTCCTTGAGGCCAGTGCTGTGACAAATGGTCTATGCACTAGCGGATGCGGCTTCGTCCGCCTGGAAAAGCCCGACCCGGAGGTCCTTGGCCGTGTAAATCGTTCCACCATCCGCCTTGAGCCAGCCATCGCCAGTCCCAAGCGTGAATTTGCGGCGAATGACCCGCCGGAGCTCAACAATATATTCTAGCTTTTTCACTGTCGGCTCCACCATGCCGGAGAACTTCACCTCGCCGACGCCAAGCGCACGCCCCTTGCCGGGGGCGCCCGTGCAACCAAGGAAGAACCCGAGCATTTGCCAGAGCGCATCCAGCCCGAGGCAACCCGGCATGACCGGATCGCCCTGAAAGTGACAGGCGAAGAACCACAGATCGGGCTTCAAGTCCAACTCGGCCACGATCCGACCCTTGCCGTATTCGCCGCCATCCGGCTCGACAAGAGGAATTCGGTCGAACATCAGCATTGGCGGCAGGGGCAGCTGCGCATTGCCAGGGCCAAACAACTCGCCCCGACCACATGCAAGCAGATCCTCGTAGTCGAAGCTGGACTGCCGTTGCGCCAGTGGTTCTTGCACGCTGATTTGTCCTTCATACGGAATGTGATCCATTTGGTGGGCTGGTTTCCTAACACATGGATGGTCCCACAAAAAGCCCGGCTGGCGAGCCCTATCCGCCGCCCCTTTTTCGGCCGTTCACCTGATACAGGTCAAAGTGCCAAATTGTCCGCCAGGGCATAGCATTGCGGTTCCTGCGGCTTCCCACTATATTCCGAGCATCAATGACTTACTCGTTTAAGACCATGGAAAAGACCTATACCGCAGACGATGCGAAAATGGCGCCGGCCGGCACCGCGGCCAAGCTTCTGCGCAGTGCGGGCCTCCGGCCCACACGTCAACGGCTCGCCCTTGCCCGGCTTCTATTCGCCGAGGGCGACCGACACGTGACGGCCGAGCATCTGCACGAGGAAGCTGTCGCGTCGAAGGTGCCAGTGTCGCTGGCGACCGTCTACAACACGCTTCACCAATTTACCGAGGTGGGGCTGTTGCGCGCGGTGGCCGTGGAAGGTGCGAAGACCTATTTCGACACCAACACGTCGAACCACTTTCACTTCTTCTGCGAGGAAAGTGCGAACCTACTGGACATCGACACGAGCTCGATCCGCATCGAGGGTCTGCCCGAGGCACCGGACGGCAAGGTCATTTCGCGGGTCGACGTGCTGGTCCGTCTCGTCGACAAGGACGTCTAAGCGGCGCTCGCGGCTCTTGCGCCCCGCCAGTCGCCGAAAATGCGGCTACTCGAATTTTTCATCGCGATACACCCCCCAGAGCTTCTTCTGTTGGACGTAGCCCGAGTAACTGCCCACAGCCAGTTCGCACCATTTGCCGTCGCACTCCACCAGATCGCCTATGACGCCCGGCTGAAGCTGCGCCACGACGCCGGACCCAGCCGACTGGCGGTCGTGCAGCGGGATCGACACGGGTCCTCCCTGCTGGGACTTGCTCCAAGGGCTGACAAGCACTGTGCGCCGTCCGCTGAGGAGGCTGTGAAAGACCCACCCGTCGGCTCCTTCGCTGTCCCTTACGCGCCGCCAATTCTCGAACTCGGCAATGACCTCCACCGGCAGCCCGGCCCGGGAAAATACCCAGACGATCGCCTGGTCGGTACTGGGACCGCGCCGCACATTGACCTTGTTGGACTTTAGGCTGACGAAGCGCGGAACGGGCAGGCCCGAGCTTTTTCCATTCCCGGTTACCGATATGACGGCCTCTTCCGCCACGACAGGCGCCAGAGTGGCGAACAGGACGACCCCTGCGAGAAGCGCGCCTCCAGCCAGCGCCAGCGCTGTTCTCAGCCGTACAGTCCCTCGAAAGCCCATCATTTCCCCCTTTGGCTGCCGAATCTTACCCTCTGAATGGCGGAGAATAGTGAACGGATCGTGGCCCAAACGGCACTTGGTGGCGTCTGGGGGCGCCGTCGGCCCAATTGAGCCAAGTTGACGCTTTATCTCACGGAGTCGCTTCTGTTAGACAAGGCGCACAATTCAACGAAAACTCGGGCTCGGGACCGCCCAGCCTTCTGACGGGACATAGTTATGGCTTCAGAAAGACCGCTCGTTATCGTCACGCGTAAACTGCCGGATGTCGTGGAAACGCGACTGCGGGAGCTGTTCGACGCGCGGCTGAACCTCGACGACAAGCCCTTTTCGCGGGACGAACTGATCGCAGCCGTGAAGGAGGCCAACGTGCTTGTGCCTACCGTCACCGATCGGATCGACCGTTCCGTGCTGAGCCAGGCCGGGCCGGAACTCAAGCTGATTGCCCAGTTCGGAACCGGCGTGGACAATATCGACCTCGACACGGCCCGCAATCGTGCGGTCCTCGTGACCAACACGCCCGGCGTCCTCACCGAGGACACCGCCGATATGACCATGGCCCTGATCCTCGCGGTGCCGCGGCGTCTGACTGAAGGCGCGGCGCTGCTGAAATCCGGCAGCGACAAATGGCAAGGCTGGTCGCCCACCTGGATGCTCGGCCACCGCATCTACGGCAAGCGCCTGGGCATTGTCGGCATGGGCCGGATCGGACAGGCTGTGGCGCGGCGCGCCAGGGCATTTGGCCTTCAAATTCATTATCACAACCGGCGCCGGGTGCAGGCCGAAATCGAGCAGACGCTCGAGGCGACCTATTGGGACAGTCTCGACCAGATGTTGGCGCGTATGGACATCATCTCCATCAACTGCCCGCACACGCCGGCGACCTATCACCTGCTGTCGGCGCGCCGCCTCGCGCTTCTGAAGCCCTCGGCCTATATCGTCAACACGGCGCGTGGCGAGGTGATCGACGAAAATGCCCTGGCCCGCATGATCGAAAATAACGAGCTTGCCGGCGCCGGCCTCGACGTGTTCGAGCACGAGCCCGCGGTGAACCCCAAGCTGCTGCGCAACGACAAGGTCGTGGTGCTGCCGCATATGAGTTCGGCTACGCTCGAAGGCCGCGTCGACATGGGCGAGAAGGTCATCGTCAACATCAAGACCTTCCTGGACGGCCATGCGCCGCCCGACCGCGTTCATCCGGCAATGTTCTAGACGGGACTTAAGCGTCGCTTACGCGCGGGGCACTTCCGGCAGTGCGACATGCTCGGGCCTGAATCCGAGGCCAACGATCCGGGCCGGAATGCGCCTGAGCAGGGGAAAGTTATTCAGCATCCGCAACGGGAACGGAATCTCTGTAATCTCAGACGCCGACAAGACGTTCGAGATGACGCGGTCCTGTAGGAAGACCTGCATCCGCTGCGTGAGCTTGACGGGCAGGATGCGGCGCTTCTGCACCTGCGCAAGATTCGCCTCCGTGACGTTCCTCTCCAGCAGCGGCAGCGCCAGGATATTCGCGGCCGCGACGGCGTCTTGAACCGCCAGATTGACCCCCACGCCGCCGATCGGCGACATGGCGTGGGCGGCATCGCCGATGCAGAGTAGCCCGGGCCGGTACCATTGCTTCAGACGGTCGACCTTGACCGACAGCAGTTTCACATCGTCCCAGGATTCGAGTTCGCGCACGCGTGCGCCAAGGGACGGCTTCAAGGCCATTATGGCAAGCCGGAAGGATTCGAGCCCGTTGCGCCGCAGCTGATTGAGTCCCCCCTTGGGGATGACATAGGCGCATTGCCAATAATCGCCACGGTTGATCATGATGAAGAACCGGCCGGGCTCGATGCGGCCGAACGTGTCGTCGCCGTCCTCGGGCTTTCGCGACAGGCGCATCCACAGCACGTCCATTGGCGCGCCGATATCCTCGACCTCGAGCCTGGCCAGCGACCGCACCGTAGAGTGGCGGCCATCGGTGCCAACCACAAGGTCCGTGCGAACTTCAAGGTCGCCGTCATGGGTTGCCGCCTTGAGACCGACGATCTTGCCGCCCTCCGTCAGTAGCTCGTCCACGTCGGCGCCTAGGCGCAAATCGAATTTCGGATTTTTCTTTCCTTCCGCTGCTAGGAAATCGAGGAAGTCCCATTGCGGCATGAAGGCGATGTATTTGGCCACGGTCGGCAGGTGAGAGAAGTCCGCGATCTTGACAGTGCGATCGCCGATCTCCGCGCTGAGATGCTCCATCTTTTCATGGGGTAGGTTCAGAAACGCATCGAGCAAGCCCAACTCGTCCATGACCTCGAGGGTCGACGGGTGAATCGTGTCGCCGCGGAAATCGCGGAAGAAGTCTTCGTGCTTTTCGAGGACGACGACTTTCACGCCTGCCCGGGCAAGCAGGAAGCCCAGCATGACGCCTGCCGGTCCGCCGCCCGCAATCGCGCACTGGGCGGAGATAGTCTCTTGCTTCGCCTCGCCGGACATCGCGCAGCCCTATGTGAGGGCGCCCGGCACGAACGTCGGGCGATCCCGTGATCGACGACCCCTAGATCAATCTAGATTTTCACGAGCAGATCATGGATGCAAAAGATTGAGAAATTCTATTACCGCGTGTTGCATCGCGGTCCCTCACGCATCCGAGGCGATGTGGTGGGACAGGTCCCGGAATCTGGGATTTTTCCCGTTGACCGGGTTTTCCGGATCCCATGCGTAGCGAACTGTCGAGAAGCGGGCCTGGAGCCCGTCGTAGAGCATGAGCCGGCCCACCAGGCTCTCGCCGATGCCGAGGAGCTCCTTGATCACCTCGACCGCCTGAAGGCAGCCCAAGACCCCGGCGACCGCGCCCAGGATCCCCGCTTCCGAACAGGCCGGGACGGTTCCATCCGGAGGCGGGGCTGGAAACAGACAGCGATAGTTCGGGCAGGGCTGTCCGTCCGTATCGGTCTCGAAGGCACGGAAGGTGGTGAGCTGACCGTCGAACGGCCCCACAGCGGCTGTGACCAGCGGCCGTTTGGCGATGTAGCACGCATCGTTGACGAGATAGCGAGTCGCGAAATTGTCGGAGCCGTCGGCGACGATGTCAAAGGCCCCAATAATGCTCAGCGCATTTTCTGCGACGAGCCGCGTGGTGAAGAGCTGCACCTCCACATGGGGGTTGAGGTTCAAGACGGTTGCGGCGGCGCTTCGCGTCTTGGGCTCGCCGACAAACTCGGTTCCATGCAGCACCTGGCGCTGGAGATTGTCGAGACTGACGTGATCGTCGTCGACGACGCCGATCTGCCCGACGCCCGCGGCCGCCAGATAAAGGATCAGGGGGGAGCCGAGGCCGCCCGCGCCGATCACGAGCACGCGGGCTGATTTCAAGCGCTGCTGCCCCTCGCCGCCGATCTCCTTTAAGACCAACTGGCGGCGATAGCGGGCAATTTCCTCGTCTGTCAGCATGGTCTCGTTCTACGCAATATCCATCTAGGAGTTGAGCATATGGTGCGCCAAGGTGGCCTGCTTCAGGCCCAGTCAGCCGGTGGAACCGAAGCCGCCCTGCCCGCGCCCGGTCTCGCTCAGCTCCAACGCCTCGGCAATTTCCGCCGCGCACACGCGCGCGATAATGACTTGAGCGATGCGATCCCCTCGCGCGATGCGGAACACTTGGTCACCATGATTGATCAGCAAGACTTTCACCTCGCCGCGATAATCCGCATCGATCGTGCCCGGACTGTTGAGCACCGTCACTCCGTGCTTCGACGCCAGCCCCGAACGCGGCCGCACCTGGGCTTCGAAGCCGGGCGGAAGTTCGAACACGAGCCCCGTGGGCACCGCCCCACGCGCACCGGCGCTCAGCATGATCGGTTCGTCTTCGCCGACGGCAGCGACAAGGTCGAACCCAGCAGAATGTTCCGTCTGATACTCGGGAAGTGGCAGCCCCTCCCCATGCGGGAGCCGCAACACGCGCAACTGAACTTTCATCGAGGCCCTCACTCAGCCGCTAGCTGCATCGCGTGCAGGGTTTCGGCGGCTCGGGTGAGGAGCCTCGCGGCCATCTCGTCCTTGCTCATGGCGGGCCAGTCCTCGACACCGGTGGCGGAGACGAGATGCACCTCCGTGCGATCCCCGCCCATGATGCCCGTATCCGGGGACACGTCGTTGGCGACGATCCAATCGGCGCCCTTACGGCTAAGCTTCGCCTGCGCATGAGTGATGATGGTTTCCGTCTCGGCCGCAAAACCGATGACCAGGGTCGGCCGCCGCCCGCCCGGGGCCGAAAGGGTCGCGAGAATATCGGGATTGCGAGCCAGCGCCAGATTGAGCCCGCCCTGGCCTTCTTCCTTTTTCAGCTTCTGCGCAGCTTGATTGGCTACACGCCAATCGGCGACAGCCGCGGCGCAGATCGCGACATCCACCGGCAGGGCCGCGAGCGCGGCGTCCAGCATATCCGCGGCGGTCTCGACCTTGATCGTCGTCATGCCCGGCATGTCCGGCAGGTTCGTCGGACCGGAAATCAGGGTGACCTTGGCTCCCATGTCTTTCGCCGCGCGTGCCAGCGCATGGCCCTGCTTACCGGATGAGCGGTTGGCGATATAGCGCACCGGGTCGATCGGCTCATAGGTCGGCCCGGCGGTGATCAGCACGTGCCGGCCCGCGAGCGAAACGCCATGCACGTTGGGCAGGACACGCTCGATCGCATCCGCAATGGCCTCGGGCTCCGCCATACGGCCCGGACCGAATTCGCCGCACGCCATGTCGCCCTCGTCGGGACCGACGAAGCGAACACCGTCGGCGCGCAGGGTTGCGACGTTTCGCATGGTCGCGGGATGCTCCCACATACGGACGTTCATGGATGGCGCTACAAGGACCGTCTTGTCTGTCGCCATCAACACGGTCGATGCCAAATCGCTCGCAAACCCGTTCGCCATCTTGGCGAGGAGGTCCGCCGTCGCCGGCGCCACCACTACAAGGTCTGCCTCGCGCGAAAGCTGGATATGGCCGATCTCCGCTTCGTCCTTGAGATCGAAGAGATCGGTGAAAGCCTTCTCGCCGGACAGAACGGCGAAGGAGAGTGGCGTCACGAATTGCGCGCCGCCTTGCGTCAGGACAACCCGCACGGCTGAGTGCCGCTCGCGCAGTCGGCGAACGAGTTCCAGAGCCTTGTAGGCGGCAATGCCGCCGCCAACGATCAGAAGGATGCGCTTGCCGGGGAGCATAGGGTCTGTCCTTGGGTTCGTTGGTTACAGTCTACCATAGTGACGGCCTGAGATTGGACCTCAGAAGATCTGCGTGACCGCGATGGCAAGGAGCGCGAGCGCACCGACCCAGATGCCGATGTGCATCCAGCGGTCTTGGGATTTCTGGGCCTGCGCGAGCCGCGCCACGCTCTCATCGTCGAGCCTGAGGCCGTCTTCGGCCATGGCGCCGAACGCGTCCGCCGTGTGCTCGGCTTGGCGCAAAAGCTTGGGCAGGTCGCCAACGAAGCGGCCAACCGAGGCTGCACCTTCCGCCGCCTGTTCGATCCGCACGCCGGCGCCAAGCTGGCTTTCAAGCCAGTCCTTCACGATCGGCTCAGACACGACCCACATGTTCAACTCCGGATCCAGGGTTCTGCCGACCCCTTCGACCACGACCATCGTCTTCTGGAGCATGATCAGCTCGGGCCGGGTCTGCATATCGAAGACGTCGGTATATTGGAGGAGCTGCCCCAGCAGCTGGGCCATCGAGATTTCGTTGGCGGGGCGGTCCATGATCGGCTCGCCGATGGCCCGCAGTGCTTGCGCAAACTGGGCCACCGAATGTTTGCGTGGCACGTAGCCTGCGTCGAAATGGACTTCGGCCACGCGCCGGTAGTCGCGGGTGATGAACCCGTAGAGGATCTCGGCAAGGAAGCGCCGCTCCTTCATACCAAGACGCCCCATGATGCCGAAATCGACCGCGACGATGCATCCATCCGCATCGACGAACAGGTTTCCCTGGTGCATGTCGGCGTGGAAAAACCCGTCCCGCAGGGCATGGCGCAGAAAGGTCTGCATGAGCCTCGCGCCAAGCGCCTTAAGGTCATAGCCTTTGACCTTGAGAGTCTTGAGGTCGCCCATAGGCGTGCCGTCGATCCATTCGAGCGTGAGAACGCGCCGGGCGCTACGCTGCCAGTCCACGGCCGGAACCCGGAAGCCTTCGTCGCCTTCTATATTGTCGGCCATCTCGGAAATTGCGGCAGCCTCCATGCGCAAGTCCATTTCGATCGCTACGGACTTGGCGAGCGTGTCGACGACGGCGATGGGGCGCAGGCGCCGTGACGGCCCATGAAAGCGTTCTATCATCCGCGCGGCGAAGAAGTAGGAATCGAGATCCTTCTTGAAGCGCTGCTCAATGCCGGGCCGCAGTACCTTGACGGCCACGTCTTTGAGATTCCCGTCAGCGGTCCGAACCTTGGCCTTGTGCACCTGGGCGATTGAGGCCGCCGCCACGGGCGGGCTGAATTCAGCAAAGAGCGCGGTGAGCGGTGCGTCCAGCTCGGTTTCCACCAGCTTGACCGCCTCGTCTTGCGAGAACGGCGGCAATCGGTCTTGCAGGGTCGAAAGATCGCGCGCCAGTTCCTGACCAACAATGTCGTCTCGGGTGGCGAGGAACTGGCCGAGCTTAATATAGGAAGGGCCGAGCGATGTCAGCGCGGAGGACAGCCGCACCTCATTCTCGGTGCCAGGCTTCTTGCGCAGCGGCGCCGTCACCCGGCCGAATACGGCAAGCGGCCCCGACAAGCGCACATCTTCGGGCAAAACGCGCGCACCGCTCCAGGCGAGGGTCGCTCCCGCCTTTGTCAGCCGCGCCATGTTCACGATGGCGTTCACGTCTACCGCCTCACTTAAAGCCGCCAGCCCGAATGGATGGCGGCGATGCCGCCGGTCAGGTTCCGGTAGCGCACGCGCTCGAACCCAGCGTCTCTTATCATCTGCGCGAAGCGTTCCTGATTGGGAAAGCGTCTTATGCTTTCCACGAGATATCGATAGGACTCTCCATCGCCGGCCACAAGGCGCCCGAGCGCGGGGATCGCATTAAAGGAATAAGCGTCGTAGAGCCGGTCGAGAAGCGGCATTTCGACGTTCGAGAACTCCAGACAGAGGAAACGGCCGCCCGGCTTCAAGACTCGATACGCCTGCGCCAACGCGGCATCGATGTGGGTGACGTTCCGGATCCCGAAGGCGATCGTATAGGCCTCAAACCGTTGGGATTCGAAGGGCAGATTTTCCGCATTGCCCTGAACGAAGGTCAATCGCTCGGGTCCGATAGAGCATCCCTCGGCGCGCGTCTTGCCCTCATCCATCATCTCCTTCGAGATGTCGCAGATGGTGGCGGTGCCGCCGGGCCCCGTCGCATCGAGGAAGCGCGTGGCGACATCGCCCGTGCCGCCCGCCACGTCGATCAGCGCGAACGGCGCGCCGGACTTCGGTGGCGAGAGCGCGGTGATGAGGTCAGCCTTCCAAAGCCGGTGCAACCCGCCCGACATCAGATCGTTCATCAAGTCGTAGCGGCCGGCGACCTTGGAGAAGACCTCGTTGACGAGGCCTTGGCGGGCGTTTTCGGAAACGCGGGCAAAGCCGAAGCTTGCCTCGCTGCCCGATTCGCCCCGATTTTTCACGTCTGCTGGCATGGCAGCGGACAATAGCCTAAGCCCCGAGATCAGGCTATTGTTGCGGTGCAATGATGGTAGCTTTGCACTGCAACGTACCGAAACGCCGTTTTTGAACCCCGGTTTCTAGAGCCCGATGCCAGAACTGCCTGAAGTCGAGACCGTGCGCCGAGGATTGAAGCCGGTCCTTGTCGGCAACGCGTTCGCATGCGTGGAACAGCGCCGGCCGGACCTACGCTTCCCGCTGCCTGAGCGCTTCGGAGAGCGCCTGAAGGGGCGCACCATCGAGGGCCTGGACCGGCGCGCGAAATATCTGCTGGCCCGGCTGGACGACGGCGAGGTGCTGATTATGCATCTCGGCATGACGGGGCGCTTCGCCATCGACAAGGCCAATGGCACGAAGAGCGCCCCCGGCGACTTCGTTCATGGGCAGAGCCCGGCGGTCGAATTCGGTTTCCCCAAGCACGAACATATCGTCTTTCATATGGGAGACGGCTCGGCCGTCCGCTACTCGGATGTGCGCCGCTTCGGCATCATGGACCTGGCGCCGGCCGCGGGCCTGAATGACCATGCGCTCTTCAAAGGGCTCGGGATCGAGCCCCTCGGGGGCGACCTCACGCCGGACTGGCTGGCCCGGAAGCTGAAAGGCAAGACCACACCGATCAAGGCCGCGCTGCTCGACCAGCGCCTGATCGCTGGGCTCGGCAACATCTATGTCTGCGAGGCCCTGCACCGCGCCGGCCTCTCGCCGACGAGGCGGGCGGGGTCGCTTGCGACGAAGTCGGGCCGGCCTACCGAGAAGACAGCAACATTGGTGAGAAGCATCACGTCCGTACTGCGCGATGCCATTCGCGCCGGCGGGTCGTCGTTGCGCGACTACCGCCACACGGATGGGCGGCTGGGCCGTTTCCAGCATCGCTTCCGCACCTATGGCCGCAACGGGGAGCACTGCAAGACGCCCGCCTGCGACGGCACGATCGGGCGTATCGCTCAAGGCGGCCGCTCGACCTTTTACTGTCCAATCTGCCAGAAATAGGAGAACTAACGCACATGTATATGGATCAGGCCGCCGTGGGCGGAGAGCCTGTCAACAAGGAGTACGCAACGCTCATTGTGACGCGCGAGGGCAAGGTGGGGCTGATTACCCTCAATCGCCCGAAGGCGCTCAACGCTCTAAACTCGCAGCTCGTGGGCGAACTCTGCGAAGTCCTCAATACCTTCGACAAGGACCCGGACATCGGCTGCATCGTCATTACGGGCGGCAAGAAGGCGTTCGCCGCCGGTGCGGATATCAAGGAGATGCAGAGCAAGACCTCCGTGGAAGCCTACAGCACCGCGTTTCTGGCGCCCTACGATACGATCGCCGCAACGCGCAAGCCGATCATCGCTGCCGTGGCGGGCTATGCGCTGGGCGGGGGCTGCGAGCTCGCAATGTCCTGCGACATAATCTTGGCGGCCGATAACGCCGTTTTTGGTCAGCCCGAAATCGGTCTCGGCATCATGCCGGGTGCTGGCGGCACGCAGCGCTTGACCCGCGCCGTGGGCAAGGCCAAGGCCATGGAGCTGTGCTTGACCGGGCGCCATATGCGCGCCGATGAAGCCGAGCGGTCGAACCTCGTCAGCCGCGTCGTACCGGTCGAGTCGCTGCGGGACGAAGCTATGAAGACCGCGGGCAAGATCGCCGAATTCCCCACGCACACCGTCATGATGATCAAGGAATCGATCAACAGGGGTTTTGTCACGACGCTCACCGAGGGCGTCCGGTTCGAGCGCAACCAGTTCTACTCGCTCTTCGCCACCGAAGATCAGAAGGAAGGTATGGCCGCGTTCATCGAGAAGCGGAAGCCCAACTTCCAGGACCGCTGAGGGTTCGCTGGCGGCGGCTGGCACTCATACAAGCGCCTTCAGAGCATAGACCCGCCAGCTTGCCAATCCTGTCCCGGGCTTCCAAGCTTCGGGGCAGGAGGAGCCGAACCATGCTTGGAAAAGTCACCGTGATCGCATTCCATCGCGCCAAGCCCGGCAAGGAAGACGCCTTGCGCCAGGCTTTGCTGGCATTGTGCGGCCCGACCCGAAAGGAGCAGGGCTGCCTCAACTACGATCTGCATGTCTCGGCGGACGACCCGAGCCTGCTGGTTTTCCACGAGAACTGGACCACCAAGGCGGATCTAGACAACCACCTTGCCTCGCCCCACATCGACGCCTTCCGGGGCGTGGCCCGCGAATTGCTGGCCGAACCACCCAACATCACGCTGTGGGGCGAGGCGAAGGCTTGAGGAGGGCCAGCCCGTTGGGGCACCCAGTTGAGGCCGCGTAGTTGACGCTTTGGGGACCGGTCGCTATAGAGCATGCCAAATTCGTATTTATGGCGCTTTTTGAGAGCCGCGGCGCGCGGACCGAAAGCTGCCGTCAAGGATCCTGAACATGGCCAATACCAAGTCCGCGAAAAAAGCCGTTCGCCAGATTACCCGCCGTACCGAAACAAATAAGACGCGGCGGAGCAATATGCGCACGCATCTGCGCAAGGTCGAAGAAGCCATCGCTTCTGGCGATAAGGTTGCTGCCCAGGCGGCCTTGCGTGTCGCCGAGCCGGTTCTTGCCCGAACGGCGCAGCTTGGCATCCTTCACCGCCGCGCCGCCTCGCGGAAGGTTTCGCGCCTCTCCAAGCGCGTCGGCGCCATGGGTGCGTAGAAGCCCGGCTGCTTTGCTGCCCCGCTGCTTAATTTCACTAAATGACTGATCCGTCGGCCCCGGCGGCCGGCCTGCTCGCGATAGGCCTAGTGTGCCCGATCGTGCGCGCCCGCTCACGGTCGTCCACGCGCTGAAACCACAGGCGCAGACCGGCACGTCGTCCCTCACCTCTCACGTCAACGTCTTGAAACCTCGGCCCGGCAAGGTGCGTTTGGGCTAGCGGCAGGTGTTGTGTGCACGGCGTATTGCGCCATGTGAACAAATGTCTCAATTGCTTGACACTGAGATATCAATTGCTTGACGGCCTGGTCATGTGGACGCGGGGCCAAACTGTTGCCCGAGCGCCGCACTTTTCCACTGAATGCACTTCGAAAAAAAAAATTCGGCGTTCAAAAGCGCTAGAACGCCCGGCCGCGCGGCGTCGGTTAGTTAAACCCGGCTGATTCAGGCTTTCTCCACAGGGGTTTGGCAGGCGCCCATCAATGATAAGTCTACTGACTAATACTGGTTTGCGCGCGAGTCTCGTCAGCTTGATCGGCGCGAAAACCGTGTGTATAGTCTGCTTATCCGAACGGGGAAGTCCCCTCCTTACAATTGAGTACCTTGATCTTGGCCGTTGCCGAGACAGGATTTCTTTGTCTTAAGCGTGAGTGCCCATGAACATCTTGTGGAATGCTTATGCGTAAGTTGTGAATATTGCGTGCGTAGACCGCACAAGATCACCACGGTTAGTGAGTGGCACGAATTCTGTTCTTGTACCGTGCTCATGAATATGAGGAGGAGGCTCGATTTTGGGCGCGCACATGGACAATTACACGATCGAAGAGGTTGATGTGGCGTCGGCCTGGAGCGCTCTCCAGGGGAATCCTCGATCGCAATTAGTCGATGTGCGTACACGCGCGGAATGGACCTATGTGGGTATCCCGGATCTTGGGGCCCTTGGAAAACGGACTGTCCTCGTTGAGTGGCAGACGTTTCCCGACCAGTCCGTCGATCCGCGGTTTGCCGAGCGACTTGCGAACGAACTGCAAGCCCTCGGAGTCCAAGTAGACGACGATCTTTTCTTCATTTGCCGTTCGGGTAGCCGAAGCCTGGCCGCAGCCAGGGCAATGGCATCCGCAGGGTATCGCGCTTGTCACAACGTCACGGAGGGCTTCGAAGGCCCGCTCGATGACGACCGACATCGCGGGTCTCTGTGTGGTTGGAAAGCGATTGGGCTTCCCTGGCTGCAAGGCTAGGGGGCCGGTCATAGAGACTTTTTGGGATGGTCCGCGTCCAAATTGTTGGCCGCTTTGGTATCTGCGTACGGTGCGTGTTGGCGCGACAAAAGAATGATTAGGGAAAGAACAAAATCGTGGCAGAGGCACAGGCACGGGCACACGAACATGTGGCCCATCAAGAGGATCCATGCGGGCCAGGCGAAGCCTGGACGCGAGTAAAATCCCGGCTACGCGGTGAGCTGGGAGAGGACGTTTATGCTAGCTGGTTTCGCGGCGTCGAGGTGGGCGATATCGCCGGGGGCGTCATCCATCTGACAGTGGCGACGCGCTTCTTGCGCAACTGGCTGAGGACTCATTACTACGACACCGTGCTGCGGCAGGTGCAGGGCGAGTGGCCGAAGACGGAGCGCCTTGAGTTCTCCGTGCGGCAGCCGCACTTCACAGTCGAACCGCCAAAGGACGTTGCCATCCCGCGCCCGGTCTCACCCCAGTTGGCGGCGCAGCGGCCCTCGCTGCCGATGCCGCTGCGCACAGGCTATGACGGGTTCGAGGGCTCTCCGCTCGATCCCCGCTTAAGTTTCGGAAGCTTCGTGGTCGGCGACACGAACAAGCTGGCTCATGCGGCGGCGCATCAAGTCGCGCGCTCCTCGGCGAGTCCGCAGTCGCCCTTTAACCCATTGTTTCTTCACGGTAATGTAGGTCTCGGCAAGACTCATCTTCTGCACGCAATCGCCTGGGAGGTGAAGCGGCAGAAGCCGGAGGCCGAGGTTCTGTATCTCACCGCCGAGCGCTTCATGTCGGGCTTCGTACAGGCCTTACGGGCACGCGATGCCCTCGCCTTCAAGGAGAAGTTACGCAATATCGACATTCTCCTGATCGACGACATGGAGTTTCTGCAAGGGCCGACGATCCAGCAGGAGTTCTGCCACACGCTGAACTCACTAATTGATGGCGGGCGGCAAGTCGTGGTCGCCGCGGATCGTGCGCCGACGCATCTGGACAAGCTCGATATGCGGATGCGTTCCCGCCTCGGCGGCGGGCTCGTCGCCGAAATGAAGGCCATGGACTACGACCTGCGCCATCAGATCCTCGAGAAGCGCGCGCAGGAGGCGTGCGCGGAGACGAACGGTCTTGAAGTGTCCGACACCGTGATTGCGTTCCTTGCGGAGCGCCTGACGGAAAGCGGGCGCGAACTAGAAGGAGCCGTCCACCGGCTACGGGCGAGTTATCAGCTCACCGACGAGCCGGTTACCATCGCCGTAGCTGAACAGATCGTTCGCGACCTCATGCGCGGCGCCGAGCCCCGCCGTGTCCGCATCGACGATATCTTGAGGACGGTGTCGAAGCATTACGGCGTCAATCGTAGCGATCTTCTCTCTGGACGGCGGAATCGCTCGATCGTACGGCCCCGGCAGATCGGTATGTATCTGGCCAAGCTGCTGACCTCCCGGTCGCTGCCTGAGATCGGCCGCCGGTTCGGGAACCGCGACCACACCACGGTGCTGCACGCGATCCGCAAGGTCGAGCAGCTGATGGGTGATGACACGCAGCTCCGCGAGGAGATCGAGCTCTTGAAGCGGCTCCTGCGCGACTGAGAACGCTGCATCCGGGCCCGGTGCCGTTAGCCGGTGCGATGGCGCCCTTTGAGCGCTGGGCACTCTTGCAAATTCTGCCACAGCGCTGCAAGTTCAGTTGGGTTTTTTGAAGCGGGTTTTTCGCCCGCCTCGCCAAGGCTCCATCAGGACAGCGGCGGCTCCAGCAGGAGCCAGGCATCAGCCTGAATGAGAGCGTTGGATTGGGGACCAATCAGCGAAAAAGACGCCAGCTTTCGGGGTACTCTCCAACCATGCGCCTAACGATCGAAAAGCCGAAACTCACCAAAGCCCTCGCCCATGTTGCGAGCGTGGTCGAGCGACGGAATACGATACCGATTCTATCCAATGTCCTGCTGACAGCGGACGCGAACAAGCTGAGGCTGACGGCCACCGATCTCGACATGGAAGTCGTGGAAACGGTCGACAGCACGATCTCGACCGAGGGCGCCGTGACGGTGCCAGCACATATGTTCAACGACATCGTGCGCAAACTCCCGGACGCCGACGTCTGGATCGATCGCGATGAAAAACAGGAGCGCCTCACCATCACGTCGGGGCCCGCGCAATTCTCGCTTCAGACCCTGCCCGCGGACGATTTCCCGACGCTTTCCGTCGAGGATCTCGACCATGCCTTCACGCTGCCGGCGGGGGACCTCAAGCGCCTCATCGAAAAGACGCGCTTCGCCATCTCGACGGAAGAGACCCGCTATTATCTGAACGGCATCTATCTGCACGCGGCCGAAACGGACGGCAAGGAGACCCTTCGCGCGGTCGCTACGGATGGACACCGGCTGGCCCAAGTCGAGATACCCCTCCCCGAGGGCGCCAAGGGCATGCCGGGCGTGATCGTGCCGCGCAAGACCGTAGCCGATCTGCTGCGGCTTACGGAAACTGACGAGGACGAAATCCGTATCGAGCTGTCGCCATCCAAGATCCGCGTTTCGTCGGGTCAGGTCGTGCTGACATCCAAGCTGATCGACGGCACGTTCCCGGACTATGAACGCGTGATCCCGCAAGGCAATGACAAGCGCCTGGAACTGGACAACACCACGTTCGAGCAGGCCGTGGACCGGGTCTCGACGCTGTCCAACGACAAGGGCCGCGCGGTGAAGCTCGCCGTTTCCGGTGATACGCTGACCTTGTCCGTGAATAATCCAGATTCGGGCAGCGCCACGGAGGAGTTACCGGTCAGCTATGACGCCGATCCGCTCGAGATCGGCTTCAACGCCCGCTACCTCCTCGACATCGCGCAGCAGCTCGATAGCGAGACGGCCGAGTTCCTATTTGCTGATCCCGGCTCACCGACCATGGTGCGTGATATGAAGGATGCATCGACCCTCTACGTGCTGATGCCGATGCGGGTATGACCGCGAGCACAAACGAACACGACATCGAGTTCACCCAGACACAGACGGCCAAGCCCGGCCCAGCGACGCTTTCGATCCGCACGCTGAAGCTCACGGACTTTCGCAACTATGCGGCCGCACGTCTTGACCTAGACGCGCGCCCGGTCGTTCTCGTCGGCGAGAACGGGGCGGGCAAGACCAATCTTCTCGAGGCGGTATCGCTTCTGGGGCCGGGCCACGGACTGCGCGGCCGGCCCTATATGGAACTCGCGCGTAAGGACGGCACGAGCGGCTTTGCCATCGCCGCCACCGTTCGCACACGCCATGGCGAGCTGGATATCGGCACGGGCTATAGCGCAGGCACGAGCCCGGAAGGCGCGGGCCGGACCGTACGCATCGCCGGCAAG
The DNA here is from genome assembly GCF_049590335.1 of Methyloceanibacter sp. Lineage (GTDB taxonomy): Bacteria > Pseudomonadota > Alphaproteobacteria > Rhizobiales > Methyloligellaceae > Methyloceanibacter. The sequence goes on along the minus strand of NZ_JBAWCQ010000087.1, from coordinate 6,688 downwards.
GACCGCAGCGCAGGCGCCCTCGGCGAGCATGTCAAACAGGTTTTCCTGATCCCGGCCATGGATGGGCTCTTTACGGGCGGTGGCGCGGACAGGCGCCGCTTTCTGGACCGTCTCGTTGGCGCCATCGCGCCAGGTATCCGGACCTCACTCAATCGCTACGACCGGGCCATGCGTCAACGCAATCGTCTGTTCCAGATGCGCGAGTATGGGACCGGCCTGTTCGAGGGTCTGGAGGAGCAGATGGCCGAAGCGGGCGTCGCCATCGCCGCAGCGCGGCTTGACGCGGTCGAGCGGCTCTCCGCGCTCATCGAGGACCGGCTTGCCGCGGAAGGCGAGACGCCCTTCCCGCACGCGGTGCTGTCGCTGCATGGCACTGTGGAGGCGGACCTTGCGGAGCGCTCGGCGACAGAGGCTGAAGATGCCTTTCGGATCCTTCTGGAAGAAGGCCGGGAGCAGGACCGCGCGGCGGCCCGCACCCTCGAGGGGCCTCACCGGAGCGACCTGCTCGTGGTCCATGGACCGAAAAATGCCCCCGCCGCCATATGCTCGTCGGGTGAGCAAAAGTCACTGCTACTGGGCCTCGTTCTGGCCAAAGCTGAGCTGATCAAGACCATGGAAGAGGTCGCCCCACTCGTGCTTTTGGACGAGGTGGCCGCCCATTTGGACAGCATGCGGCGCGGGGCACTATTCAACGAGATTTTAAGGCTTGGAGTCCAGGCCTGGATGACTGGAACGGACAAGGAACTTTTTTCGCCCCTGGCACAAGATGCTCAAATCTTGGACGAGAATCGGGGTATAATAGGTCTATAATTGATGCATTCGCCGGCACCGAAGCCTGGCCTCACGACGACCCTCGAAACCTCTTCTAAAAGTACCCTCGCGAACCATGACACCAGCTGCCAAACGCAAGGCTGAAGCCGCGGCCGATTACGGCGCCGAATCCATCAAAGTCCTGAAAGGCCTCGATGCCGTGCGCAAGCGGCCGGGCATGTATATCGGCGATACCGATGACGGATCGGGCTTGCACCACATGGTCTATGAGGTGGTGGACAACGCGATCGACGAGTCGCTGGCAGGTTATTGCGACCTGATCAACGTGACGCTCAACGCCGACGGGTCGGTCACGGTCAACGATAACGGTCGGGGCATCCCCACGGAGATTCATCAGGACGAAGGAGTCTCGGCTGCCGAGGTCATCATGACCCAGCTACATGCGGGCGGAAAGTTCGACCAGAACTCCTACAAGGTCTCCGGCGGTCTGCACGGCGTGGGCGTCTCCGTGGTGAACGCTCTGTCCAGCAGGCTGGACCTGACCATTTGGCGGGCCGGTAAGGAATATTCGATGCGGTTCGCCGATGGCGAACGCCAAGGCCCTCTCGACGTCGCGGGCGACGCGGTCGGCAAGACCGGCACGCAGATTACGTTCGTGCCGTCGGTCGAGACCTTCACCATGACGGATTTCGACTATGCCACGCTGGAGCATCGCCTGCGCGAGCTCGCATTTCTGAACTCAGGTGTGCGCATCGTTCTGACCGACCTGCGCGGCGTCGAGCCGAAGTCAGAGGATCTGTATTATGAAGGCGGCTTGCGCGCCTTTGTTCGATACCTCGACCGTACAAAGCATGCCCTCATCACCGAGCCGATTATGGTGGAGAAGACCCATGACGGCATGACCGTGGAAGCGGCTCTGTGGTGGAACGACAGCTACCATGAGAACGTCCTGTGTTTCACGAACAATATTCCTCAGCGCGACGGCGGCACACATCTGGCCGGCTTCCGCGCGGCGCTCACCCGTACGGTCAATACCTATGCGGCTGAATCCGGCATCGCCAAAAAGGAGAAGGTATCGCTTACGGGCGACGATGCCCGCGAGGGTCTAACCTGCGTGCTCTCGGTGAAGGTTCCGGATCCGAAATTCTCGAGCCAGACAAAGGAGAAGCTCGTATCCTCCGAAGTGCGCCCCGTGGTGGAAAGCGTCATGTCCGAGCGGCTGTCGCAATGGTTCGAGGAAAATCCCAACGAAGCCCGCAACATCGTGCAGAAGATCGTGGAGGCCGCAACCGCACGCGAAGCGGCGCGCAAGGCCCGCGAGCTGACACGGCGCAAAGGCGCGCTGGACATGGCGTCCCTCCCCGGCAAGCTCGCCGATTGTCAGGAGCGCGATCCGGCAAAGTCCGAAATCTTCCTCGTGGAGGGCGACTCCGCCGGCGGCAGTGCCAAACAAGCGCGCGAACGCGGCTTTCAAGCCGTGTTGCCGTTGCGCGGCAAAATCTTGAACGTGGAGCGTGCCCGAATCGACAAGATGCTATCGAGCGCGGAGATCGGCACACTGATTACCGCCCTTGGAACGGGCATCTCGGACGAATTCGACCTCTCGAAGCTTCGCTACCACAAGATCATTATCATGACGGACGCGGACGTGGACGGATCGCATATCCGAACTCTGCTGCTGACCTTCTTCTACCGGCAGATGCCGGAGATTATCGAAGCCGGCCATCTCTTCATCGCCCAGCCGCCGCTCTACAAGGTGAAGCGGGGCAGCCAAGAGCGCTATCTCAAGGACGAGCCCAGTCTTCAGGACTACCTGATCGGCGAGGGCCTTGCGGATACCGTGCTGATGACGGGCGAAGATGCAGCAAGAAGCGGCGCGGATCTGCGCGACATCGTCGAGAAGGCCCGCAAGATCACAACCATCCTGGGCGGTCTGCATAGCCGCTATCCGCGTTTCATCATCGAGCAGGCCGCCATCACCGGGGTGCTCAACCCGAAATTGCTGAAGGATGCGGCAGAGGCTCGGGAGGCTGCCAACTATATCGCACGCCGGTTGGACGCTCAGTCCGACGAAACCGAACAGGGCTGGGAAGGCGAAGCGCTTGCCGAAGGCGGGCTGCGTTTCTGGCGCGAGCTCCGGGGCGTGATGGAATCACACCTCATCGACGGGCCCTTCATCGCCTCCGCCGACGCGCTGAAGCTCGACCAGTTCGCCGAGCATCTCCAGGAGGTCTATGCGAAGCCCGCGGTGTTGAAGCGCAAGGAAACGAGCCTCACCCTTCACGGGCCGTCCGATCTCCTCGACGCCGTCATGGAAACTGGGCAGAAGGGACTTTCCCTCCAGCGCTACAAGGGGCTCGGCGAAATGAACCCGGAACAGCTCTGGGAAACGACGCTCGATGTTGACTCGCGGACCATTCTGCAGGTGAAGATCAAGGAAGGCGAAGACGCCGACGACATCTTCTCCCGGCTCATGGGTGACGTGGTCGAGCCGCGCCGCGAATTCATCCAGGAAAACGCGCTCCAAGTCGCCAATCTGGACGTTTAGCCCGACTATCGAGCCATCTTCCTTAACGGGATGGCAACGTGGGTGTCCTAGGGTCCTCGTGGTTGAAGGCCCATATGGCCCTCCCGTGGCGGCGGCAAGGCGATTTTCCATACATCGCATGGAGTGCGCGTGAGTATGAGCGGCGCGAAGCGCAGGCCCAAACCTAGAACCACAGGCCAAAGGCGCGCTCTTCCCCGTTCGTCTGCAACGAAGCCGTCCGGGGCGAAGACGGCCGCACGCCGGACGCGGGGTAAGCGCAAGGGCCTTTGGACGCGTTACAAGCGCCTGTCTCAGCGGCATCTCTATCTTTTCAAGACGGCCCGCTTCGGTCTTTTCACCTCACTCTGGGGTACGATCATCCTGGCCGCCGCTGTGTTCTTTTTCATTTCGCGCGTGCCCGATCCGCTCCTGGCGACGTTGGACGACCGGCCGCCGAATGTGACCGTTCTCGCCGTCGATGGCTCGGTCCTCGCTGAGCGGGGCTTGCGCCGAGGGCATGTTCGCGTCGACGTGCTCCCCGACCATCTCATCAAAGCGGTTCTTGCGACCGAAGACCGCGGCTTCTACGACCATTGGGGCGTCGCGATTGGCGGGTTGATCCGGGCGAGCTATCGCAATTTTCGCGCCGGCACCGTCGTGCAAGGCGGCTCGACCATCACGCAGCAGCTTGCAAAGAACCTGTTCCTGAAGCCCGAGCGAACGGTGATCCGCAAGCTCGAAGAGCTTATCTACACGGTCTGGCTCGAACGTCGCTTCACCAAGGACGAAATTCTGGAACTCTATCTGAACCGGGTTTATCTCGGTGGCGGCACTTTTGGCGTCGAAGCGGCCGCGCGCCACTATTTTGGCCGGTCGGCCCGCGACGTCACGCTGGCGCAGGCCGCGGTGCTGGCGGGCCTCCTGAAGGCGCCATCACGGTATGCGCCGACGCGCAGCGTCAAGGCGGCGAGCGCCCGAGCCGCGGTGGTGCTCAAAAATATGGTCGATGCGCGGTTCATTTCGGCAGCCGAAGCACGCAAAGCCGGTCAGCAGCCTTTGAGACTGCAGGCCAAGGGCGATGCCACCGGTTATCCTTATGCGGTCGATTGGGTCGCCGCGATGCTGCCCGAATATGTGGGCCGTCACGATGACGCTCTGGTCGTGCAAACCACGATTGATGCGAAACTGCAGCGGCTGTCGCAGGAGCGCTTGCGCAAGCTGCTCGATGGCAAGGGCCAGAAGCTCCGCGCGGGTGAAGGTGCTGTAGTAGTGCTCGACCCCAAGTCCGGCGCGGTGCGCGCGCTTGTCGGCGGGCGCTCCTACAAGACCAGCCCTTATGACCGCGCGCTCAACGCGCGGCGGCAGCCGGGCTCGGCATTCAAGCCCTTTGTCTATCTCGCGGCGCTAGAGGCGGGTTTTACGCCGACGTCGGTCGCGAATGATGGACCCGTCAATATCCGCGGCTGGAAGCCGTCGAACTATACGAACACCTATAAGGGCCGGGTCTCTCTTCGCTATGCCCTGACCCATTCCATCAATACGGTAGCCGTGAAACTGACGGCGAATTTAGGACCGAGCCGGGTCGCGCAAACCGCACAACGTCTTGGCATCGGCTCGAAACTCGACGCGCGGCCCTCGCTCGCGCTCGGCACGTCCGAAGTGACGCTGCTCGAGCTGACGGGCGCTTATGCCCCATTCGCCAATGGGGGTGCGCGCGTACTGCCCCATGTCATCACCCGAATCCGCAGCGAGGACGGCAAGGTTCTCTACACGCGGCAACGGTCGGCCGTGGGTCAGGTCGTTGCACCACGTCATGTGGCGGCCATGAACGACATGATGAGTTCGGTGGTCCGGCGGGGTACGGGCAGGCGCGCCGCCATTCCCCGGCATCCCGCAGGGGGAAAGACCGGGACCACCCAGAACTCGCGCGATGCCTGGTTCGTCGGGTACACGGCACACTATGTCGCCGGTGTCTGGATCGGCAACGACAACAACACGCCGATGAGGAAGGTGACGGGCGGCTCGCTTCCCGCCGAACTCTGGCACGACCTCATGCTCATCGCGCATAAGGGCCTAAGGCCGACCGCGCTGCCGAGTCGTCGCGGCCCCACCATGCCGTGGCAGGGCCGGGGCGCGATCGCCGGACACTTTCCGTTCAACGTCAACGGCCACAACAAGGGCGCTAGCTCGCAGCCCTTCTACAAGCGTGTGATCAGCTTTTTTGGCGGCGGCTAGACCGCGCAAAAGATCGCGACTTCGCTCAAGACCCGCGTTCGGAGCGCGGCGGCACGTCTGCTCCATAAGCATGAAGGTTTGATCCGTGCGTATGGAGCCAGTCCCGCGCTTCATCGTGGCGCGGCATGGTGCGCGCGACCAGGGCCCAGAATTGCGGCCCGTGATTCATTTCTTCCAAATGTGCGACCTCGTGGGCGGCGAGATAGTCCAGCACGAAGGCCGGCGCGAGAATCAGACGCCAAGAAAAGGACAATGCGCCGGTCGAGGAGCACGACCCCCATCGGGTTGTCTGGTCGCGCACACTGAGCCGCTTGGGCGCGAGGCCGAGCCGCTTGGCGTGAATGTCCACGCGCAGCCTGAGATCGGCTTGCGCCTGCCGCTTGAGCCAATCGAGCAGACGGCGGGGCACGTGGTCCGCCTCCCCCGCCACGCGCAACTGCGGCAGTGGGCCAGCGGCATCGGTCAGCCCCTCCGGCCAAAGAGGGGCGAGCGGCGCATCTTCCGAATCCTCGACCCAGACGACCCCGCGGCGGCGGACCGGACCGGCATAATGGAGACGATGGGCCAGGCCCCGCAAAGGGATCACCGCGCCGTCCGAAAAGGGTACCGGCTCGCACAGCCCCGCGAGCCGCTCTTTGAGCCAGTCCATATGGCGCGACAGAAATTGCTCGGCATCGGCCAAGCTCGAATAGACCGGCACGGTGAGCACGGCGCTCCGGCGGGCTTCGCTGACCTGGAGGCTAAAGCGCCTCGCCCGGGCGCTGCGGCGCAGTACCAGAGGCACGTCCAAACTGTTGATCTGGACCTCCATCGTCCCGACGCGTCCGAGATTCAGGCGCTTCAGCATGTGGCGTCCCCGGCCAATGGGCCCAATTGCCCCTCGAATCTAAGGGCACCAGATTAGCACAGAGAGAGGCGGGAACGCGCGCCCGTGCTTCAGACAACGCGTTGCAAAACGCGTTTGAGCATGCTCTTTCGCGGTTGGTGGGCCCGCATAAAGGTCCGGACTTTGGGCAAAATTTCATTTCGGAAGCGCGAGCCGTTGAAGACGCCATAATGGCCCACTCCCGCCTGCAGGTGGTGGGCCCGCATCGTGTCCGGCAGGCTTGTGCACAAATCCTGCGCAGCCTCGGTCTGGCCGACGCCGGTGATGTC
>NZ_JBAWCQ010000086.1:0-5461 GCF_049590335.1 Methyloceanibacter sp. | reverse complement strand
GAGGCCAAGCCAGCCGAGGAACCGGCCTCTGAAGAGCCGAAGGAGGTCGAGGCCGATACGATCGTCAACTCGCCGAAGGTCTCTGACGACGCTCCCAACGCGCCGCACGCGGGCGAGCCGCCCTCTCCGAATCAGCCACAGCCTGTGGTCCCGGGCGAAGACAGCGCCGTAACCGAGAAGGACACGCGAGACGCGGCCATGGAGACAACAGACGAGACGATGGGCGAGACCGTCGTCAATTCGCCTGAGGTCTCCGCTGACGCGCCTTCCGAGCCGCATAAGGGCGAGCCACCGTCCCCGAACCAGCCGCAGCCCGTCGTTCCAAGCGACGAGTCTTCGACGGTAACGCGGGCCGATGAGTCCAGCTCGTCGGATGACCGCGGAAGCACATCTTCGCAGCCTGAGCCGGTCTATCCGAACGGGAAGCCCGAAGGGCTCTAGACCGCGCAACGCATACGGAAAACCAAATGATCAAGGGCCCTCTCAGAGGGCCCTTTTTCGTTGCGCGCCCGAGGGGAGTGGGGCGGCATGACGTGCCTTGACCTTGCCTCCTCTCCTCTACCTGCATCGGCGCTTGGACATGACCGATATTTCATTTGGCCCGGCAGCCCGCCATGCTAAATTTTCGCGCTTCTTGCCGCCTAAAGGCCCGGCTTGAGCTCCGTGGTTGCCGGTACAGGCACGCTGGGCACGCGTGGCCGAAACGACCCCTCAAACGCGGAACGGTGCTGCTTCACTCATGATCCATTTACGCCCGACACTTGCTAGCCTGACACTCGCCACAACGCTGACGGCCTTCCTGCTTGTGCCGGCCTCCGCCGAGGAGGCCAATGCCATCCCTGAAAGTTCCTCCGGTCAGACCAAACATCATTCGCTGTCCTTGGTGGGGGAGCCCAAATACCCCGCGGACTTCACCCATTTCGGCTTCGTCAATCCTGATGCGCCGAAGGGTGGCCTTGTGCGCCTGCCCTCGATCGGCGGCTTCGACAGCCTCAACCCCGTCTTGTATCGGGGCGAGCGCGCGCCCGGGATCAGTCTCGTCAACGAGAACCTGATGTCCGACAGCATCGATGAGCCGTCGACCTCTTATGGGCTCATCGCCGAGTGGGCCTCCTACCCAGAGGACTACTCGTCCGTGACGTTCAAACTACGCGAAGACGCGCAGTGGCATGATGGCAAGCCGATCACGCCCGAGGATGTGATTTACAGCCTCGACGTGAACAAGAAGGCGAATCCGCGGATGGGGCTCTATTACAAGAATGTCAGCCACGCGGAGAAAACCGGTGACAACGAAGTCACGTTTTACTTCGACACCAAGGGTAATCGCGAACTGCCGATGATCATGGGGCAACTCACCGTCCTGCCGAAGCACTTCTGGACGGGGACGGATGCAGATGGCGAGACCCGCGATCCCATGAAGACCACGATGGAGCCGCCACTTGGCTCCGGCCCTTACCGCGTCAAGACGGTCCGGCCCGGCCGGTCGATAACCTTCGAGCGGGTGGAAGACTATTGGGGCAAGGATTTGCCTGTGAACAAGGGTATGTGGAATTTCGACGAGGTGCGCTTCGACTCCTATCGCGACATGACGGTCGCCTTTGAAAGCTTCAAAGCGGGGAACCTCGATTTCTGGAACGAAACGAGCTCCAAGAATTGGGCCTTGGCTTATGACTTTCCGGCTGTCCGCAACGGCGAGGTCAGGCGCGAGGAAGTCAAACTCAATCGCGTGATGCCGATGCAGGCGTTCGTGATGAATCTCCGCCGCCCGCAGTTCCAGGACCGCCGCGTGCGTCAGGCGCTCAATCTCGCTTTTGATTTCGAATGGGCAAACAAGAACCTGTTCTATGGACAATATGAACGCGTCCGGAGCTACTTCCAGAACTCCGAACTCGCCTCGCCGGCCGCTCTTCCCGAAGGGCGCGAGCTTGAAATTCTCGAGACTGTGCGCGGGCAGATTCCCGAGGAGGTCTTCACGACAGTCCATCAGAACCCGTCCAACAAGGAGAAAACGGCGATGCGCAACAATCTGCGCAAGGCCGTAAAGCTCTTGCGCGAGGCCGGCTGGCACGTGAAGGACGGCAAACTCACGAATACAAAGACGGGTCAGCAGATGAAGATCGAGTTTCTTCTTGTCTCGCCGCTGTTCGAACGCATCGTCCAGCCCTATATCCGCAATCTCGATCGGCTTGGCATTACGAGCTCGATCCGCTTGGTGGACTCGGCTCAGTACACGCGGCGGCTCAACAACTTCGACTATGACGTGGTTGTGGGCAATTTCGCGCAGTCCGAGTCGCCCGGAAACGAGCAGCGCGATTTCTGGGGCAGCGAAGCCGCCGACCGCGAAGGCAGCACGAACCTCATCGGCATCAAGGATAAGGCCATCGATAAATTAATCGACCATGTCATCTTCGCCAAGGACCGCGAGGAGCTTGTCGCCGCGACGCGCGCCCTCGACCGCGTGCTCCTGTGGAATGACTTTGTCGTCCCGCAATGGTTCTCGCCCAATTCGCGCATCGCTTTTTGGCACCGCTACGACCAACCGGAGACGCTCCCTGGACTGACGCCCGGCTTCCTGCAAGTCTGGTGGTTCGACAAAGACAAGGCCATTTCCGTTCCCGAGCAGGCCTTGGCGCGCTGAGAGGCTCAAGACTCGATCGATGACAGTTGCACGCGCCGCGTTCGTCCTTGCCGCAGGTCTTCTCTTTAGCCTGTCGATCCCCGCTCCGCTGAAGGCATCCGAACGCAGCCACGGCCTGGCGGCCTTCGGAGATCTCGCGCAGCCTGAGGACTTTCAAGCTTTCGCCTACGTCAATCCGGATGCCCCAAAGGGCGGCGCTCTGTCCTTGATCGGGTGGGGCGGTGTCACAACGTTCAACAGCCTCAACAACTACATCCTCAAGGGCGACGCTGCGCAGGGTCTCGAACTCTTGTTCGACAGCCTCATGGCGCGCGCTCAGGATGAACCGGATGCGGTCTATGGGCTCATCGCCGAGAGTGCCGAAGTCGCGGACGACGGCAACTCGGCGACGTTTTATCTCCGGCCCGAAGCACGCTTTGCCGACGGCACACCGGTGACCGCCGACGATGTTGTGTTCTCGTTCGAGACCCTGAAGGAAAAGGGCCACCCGCTATTTTTTCAGACGTTGCGCGATGTGGAGAAGGCCGAGGCGATCGATCCGGCGACGGTGCGCTACACGTTTATGGGCAAACTCGTGCGCGACCTGCCGCTCACCGTGGCGGGACTGCCCGTGTTTTCCAAAGCCTACTACACCGGCAAGGCGTTCGATGAGACGACGCTGGAGCCGCCTTTGGGATCGGGCCCCTACCTCGTCGACGATTTCAGGCAGGGCCGCAATATCACCTATAAGCGGAACCTGGACTACTGGGCCAAGGGCCTGCCGGTCAACAAGGGCCGCTGGAACCTCGACACGATCCGCTTCGAGTATTTTCGCGACCGCACCGCTGGCATGGAAGCTTTCAAGGCCGGCACCTACGATCTTCGAGAAGAGTTCACGTCTAAGGTCTGGGCGACCGAGTACGACTTTCCGGCGGTTCGCGACGGGCGCGTAAAGAAAGAGACGCTGCCCGACCTCACACCGTCGGGCACGCAAGGCTTCTTCATCAATACGCGGCGCGACAAGTTCAAGGACAAGCGTGTGCGCAAAGCCTTGGGATTGGCCTTCGACTTCGAATGGACCAACCGCAATATGTTCTTCAACCTTTACGATCGCACGCAGAGTTACTTCGAGAACTCGCCGATGAAGGCCGAGGGCGAGCCCTCGGACGCAGAACGCACGCTCATCGAAGGCCTTGGTGTTGAGGTCGATGCGGATGCTCTCGGTCCCGTCGCAATGCCGCCGGTCAGCGACGGCTCCGGCCGGGACCGTGCCTCGCTGCAGAGGGCGAGCAAGCTACTCGACGAGGCGGGCTGGCGCATCAAGGACAAGAAGCGTGTCAACGACAAGGGCGAACCGTTGACGCTCGAGTTCCTCACCTTCGATCCTACGTTCGAGCGCATCGTCGCGCCCTATGTGAAGAACCTCGAACTGCTCGGAATCGATGCCCGTATCCGCCGCGTCGACCCTGCCCAATATCAGCAGCGCCTGAAGGATTTCGATTTCGACGTCACCACCCAGCGCTATGTCATGCGCAATACGCCCGGCGTTGAGTTGCGCAGCTATTTCGGCTCCCACGCCGCGGACCTTGGGGGCTCTTTGAACCTCGCCGGCATCAAGGACCCCGCGATCGACGCGCTTATCGAAAAGATCATCGGTGCCGAAACCCGCGAGGATATGAACACCGCGGCGCAGGCGCTCGACCGGGTCTTACGGGCCGGCCATTACTGGGTGCCGCACTGGTACAAGGCGTCCCATACGATTGCTTATTGGGACAAGTTCGGCCAACCGAAGACCAAACCGAAATTCGATCGCGGAATTCTCGATACGTGGTGGTTCGAGGACACGCAGAACTAGCGGACCTAAACCAGCCGTTCTAAGCGCTCGATCTTGCTGAACACCGGCGCCGGGTTGACGCCGAACATACCCCGGAACACACAGCTGAAATGGGTCGCATCGGCAAGTGGCTCTTCGAGGAGCCCGACCTCTACAAGGATTACGCCGAACGGGTTGGCAGCCCCATGCTCGGGAAGGTCGTCAAAGTCTAGTTGATCGCCGTGAGCATTTTCCAGCAAACCGCAGGCAAGTTCCAGTTCGCCTATATCGCGATCCACGTCCGAAAACGGTATGATCGCTTTCATGTATCGCCAGCTGCGTGAGCGCCGCCAGGAGGGTGGCCTGCCGGCCCTTCCGCGCCAAACTCCCGTGGGCGTGGAGCCCCGGGGCCAGAGGCAGGCCGCCCCTTGACGTCTGAGCCGAACGGGCGCACAGGGGCGCCAGAGCCCGCGCCTTACCAACTTGCAATAATTCAGCCCCGTCTGTCGGGTTCCACTCGCCTCCAGAATCCAGTAAGCAAAGTCATCACGAGCGGTAGTCTGCCCTCCAGGTGAGAGCGGCTGCCACTTTTTTGCGACCGGAAGCACCGCGACAGGAAGCCCAACACAATTGGCCGCCTATATCCTTCGCCGACTCTTACTGATCATTCCAACGATGCTCGGCATCATGCTGGTGACCTTCGTCATCGTGCAGTTTGCGCCGGGTGGTCCCGTCGAGCGGCTGATTGCCCAACTGAGCGGCACCGACGCCGGCGCGACCGCGAAATTCAGCGGCGGCGGCAGCGACTTCTCCGGCGGTGGCGGAGATCAGGGCATGCCCGGCGGCGACGTGAGCGGCGGCTCGTCCAAGTATCGAGGCGCACAAGGGCTCGACCCGGAATTCATTGCCAGCCTTGAGAAGCAATTCGGCTTCGACAAGCCCGCGCACGAACGCTTCGGCCAGATGATCTGGAACTATCTGCGGTTTGACTTCGGCGAGAGCTATTTCCGCGACACGAGCGTCCTCAAACT
>NZ_JBAWCQ010000085.1:0-32320 GCF_049590335.1 Methyloceanibacter sp. | reverse complement strand
GAGCCAGCTCGCGGGCGAACTCGGCCTTGTGGGCATGCCGATCTTCGTCTTCCAGGAAGGCCACGATGCGGGCGCCGAAAAGGCATTCAAGGAAATCGCGCGGCTGTCGCGGGGCGCCTATTGTCGTGTCGATACGGGTTCGGCGGAGCAGCTCCGCGCGTTGCTGAAAGCCGTTGCGGTCTACGCCACAGGCGGGCGCAAGGCGCTCCAAAACGCAAAGAGCGACGCCGCGACGCTTCTGCTCGAACAGCTTCGGTAGGCTCAAGCGCATGGTCTACTTCTTCGTCGGTTGCGCGCTGCTGGTCGCCCTGCTGTTCCTTGGGCGCATGATTGCCAGGGCCAACCCGCAAAGGCTCGCCGTCACGATGCGAAAAGTCGGCGCTGTCGCGCTCTTTGCCTTTGCAGGATTTCTGGCACTGCGCGGCGCGCTGCCGCTCGCGGTTCCGCTTGCCGCCTTTGCCATGAGCCTCATCGCCGGTGGCCGTGGTCTTGGCGGCTTCGGCGGTTCGGACCAGAAGTCCGAAGGCCAGACCTCGCAAGTGCATACTGAGCGGCTGGAGATGGAGCTCGACCACGACACGGGCTACATGGACGGCAAGTGTCTTGAGGGGAAGTTTGCGGGCCGCACGCTCTCGTCCTTGAACGAACGTGAGGCGATCGAACTCTACCTCGCCTTCCAAGCCGACGGGTTTAAGGAATCCGCGCTGATGGAGGCCTATCTCGACTGGAGGGTCCCCAAATGGCAGGACAAGGCCGACCGGGCCACGGACGGCTCGGGTCCTGGCGGGTTCGCCAAAGGGCGGATGAGTGCCGAGGAAGCCCGGGCGGTGTTGGAAGTCGGCGCGGACGCCTCGGACGAGGAGATTACCAAGGCCCATCGGCGCCTCATGATGAAGCTGCACCCCGATCATGGCGGGTCCAACTATCTGGCGGCGCGCATCAACGAAGCCAAAGACGTTCTGCTTGGCAGTTAGACTTCTCGGTAGCTAAGTTGCTCGGCAGCTCCTGCCGGGCCCGCGCGTAGTCACTCCGCCGCGAGCGCGATACAGTCGAGCCGCATGCGCTTCAAAGCCTCGCAAGTGCTGCGCGCATCGGATTTCGAGAAACCGGCAAACCGGGCCCGATACCACTCTTTATTGTCCTTTTGGAACGTGGCCGTGAAGGGTAGGCGCCCGTCGAGAAGCTTCGGCGCGCGCTGGCGCACCATGCCGAGACGGTTCTGTGCATCCGCGGGCGAGTTGTAGGACCCCACCTGGACATGGTAACTGCCCGCGCGGCTCGCACTGGCGGGGCTCGGCGCGGATAGCCGGTTTGGCGACAGGCTGGCCTGAACGATGGGACGTTGCTGTGCCGGCTGCGTGGCGGCAGGCCGCGCCATCTGGGGCTGCGCTGTCGATGGCTGAGCCATGGAAGGTTGAGCCATGGAAGGGCGAGCTTCGGGTGCCGGAGCGGGCGCATGGGTCTTGACAGGAACGGCCGCGCTCGCCAGGGAGAAGACGGGCTTGCGGGATGGCCGTGGCGGCGTGGGCGTCCCCAGCAGCGATGCGATGAAGTTGTTCGATTTCCGCTTGGACGAAGAGGCTTTCGACCAATGCTTATCGAGTAGCGATACCATGGCGGCATTGCGGAGCGCCCCCGTCCGGCCGCCGAGAACCACGCCGACCAGATGCTTATTGTCGCGTTCGACGGCGGCGGTGAGGTTGAAGCCACTGGCGCGCGTATAGCCGGTCTTGATGCCGGTCGTCCCCTTGTAGTTGAAGAGCAGCCGATTGTGATTGCGGTACTTGCGGCCCTTATAGCCGAAATACTTGGTCTCGAAGACGCCGTAGTATTCCGGGTAGTCGCGCATGATGTGCATGGCGAGGATTGCTTGGTCCCGCGCGGTGGTGAGCTGCTCCTTGTTGGGAAGCCCAGATGCGTTGCGGTAGGTGGTATTCTTCATGCCCAGGTTGCGTGCGGTCTGGGTCATGATGCGGCCGAAGTTTTCCTCCGTGCCGCCGACATTTTCAGCAATGACGGCCGCGGCATCGTTGGCCGATTTCGTCACCAGGGCTTTGATGCAGTCCTTGACTGCGATGGTGGAGCCCGGCTTGAGATAGAGCTTGGTCGGTGATTGGCTCGCGGCGTGCTTTGAGACCTTCAATTTGGTGTCGGGCGTGAACCGGCCCGCCCTCATATAGGCGAACAAGACGTAGAGCGTCATAATCTTCGTGAGCGAGGCGGGCGAGCGCAAGACATCGGCCGACTTGGAATACAGAACGTTATTCGTGTTCGCATCGACGATAATCGCCGCTTTCACCCGCTTGTCTGCGTAGGCCTCACTAATGCCGGTCAGCGTTACGCCGAGCGCGATCAGGGCCACCAGGCCGATCTGCACCGCATGGCGCAATGGCGTCGAAAACGCGCGGATCGACGACATACGCAGCCAAGACCTGAGCGTCTCGGCCTCAAATTGTACCTGTAAGAACACTGTGGCTTACGCCTTTCCCCGTTTGTCACGACGCCCGTAAGCGCTTTCGCGCGCATCCCTGCTGGGCGGTTGCCGATCAGATTTTCCGCGTTGCAACGCCGACAAGCCGAAAGGCTAGAATTTGTCGATTGCCAAAGCGTTAAGGGGGCAAAGGGAAGCAAAAGCGCCAAGTCGTTGTGCAGTGCAAAATGGAGGTTGACGTTTTTGGTGCAATGCATATATTTATTTCGCGTTTGCAGCAATTCTCCCCAATCCAACTCGTGAAGAGGGCAGCATGATCAAAGGTTTTGAAGAGTTTCAAAAAGTTGGCAAAGACGGTTTCGACGCCTATGTCCGCTCGTTCGGCGAGATGAACAAGGGTTTCCAGGCCATTGCCGCCGAATTCACCGATTACTCCAAGAAGGCGCTCGAGGATTCGACGAAGGCTTTCGAACAGCTCGCGGGCTGCAAATCCGTTGAGCAGGCTATCGAAATTCAGTCGCAGTTCGCGAAAAAGGCTTACGACGAATACATGGCTGAGATGTCCAAGATCGGTGAGATGTATGTCGGGCTGGCCAAAGATGCCTACAAGCCAGTCGAAGCGATGGCCAAGAAGGCCGCGTAACGCGACCGCACCAAATTCTTCCTCCCAAGGAAGGCTCGGGGCGTCGGCCCCGGGCCTTTTTTTTGGGCAGTTGCCGCCTCATGCGGCGTGTTGTCTTTATTTCTGTCGGCAAACCGCGTCACATTCGCATTTTCATGTCGCGCTGAATTGCTGCGCTCGGTGGGATCACGCTAGGATGGGCTTGAGAGGGTTTTCGGACCTAGCGGGGCGCCAAGCCTTGGAAGAGGCGCGGCGCGGACCCATATAAAAGACGACGATTGAAGGCTTACAATGGCGCGCAATGGCGATCCGCGCCGGGACGACGACTCCGGCACCCAGATTGTTACGAAGACGCGGCCGAAAACAAAACGGCCGAGCCTTTACAAGGTTTTGCTGCTCAACGACGACTACACGCCGATGGATTTCGTCGTGTACATACTTGAGCGCTTCTTCAACAAATCTCCCGAGGAGGCGACCCGCGTCATGCTCCACGTCCACCAAAAGGGCGTTGGGATCTGCGGGGTCTACACTTACGAAGTTGCCGAGACTAAGGTAGCTCAGGTCTCCAGCTTTGCCCGTCAGCACGAACACCCGCTTCAATGCACGATGGAGAAAGAGTAGGAATCTGTGGCTTCTTTTTCGACCAGTTTAGAGCAGGCTCTGAGACGTGGGCTTCAGTATGCGAACGAGCGCAGTCACGAATACGCGACGCTCGAGCATTTGCTGCTGTCGCTCCTGGACGACCGCGACGCCGCGGCTGTGATGCGCGCCTGCGACGTCGACCTTGATCTGCTGCGGGAAAAACTGACCGGCTATATCGATAACGAGCTGTCGGGTCTCGTGCTCGACAGTCACGGCGACGCGCAGCCGACCGCCGGCTTCCAGCGCGTCATCCACCGTGCGGTGGCCCATGTGCAGTCCAGCGGCCGTGAAGAGGTGACGGGTGCCAACGTGCTGGTTGCGATTTTCGCCGAGCGGGAAAGCCACGCGGCGTTCTTCCTGCAAGAGCAGCACATGACCCGCTTCGACGCGGTCAACTACATAAGCCATGGCATTGCCAAGCGCGGTGGCATGTCGGATGCGGGGCCCGTGCGCGGTATCGACGACGATGCAGCAACCGTGGAAGGCAGCGAAGACAAGAAGCGCGGTGCGGACGCACTCGAAGTCTACTGCATCAACCTGAACCAAAAGGCCCGGACCGGACGGATCGATCCGCTGATCGGCCGCGAGGCGGAGGTTCAGCGCACGATTCAGGTTCTTTGCCGGCGCCAGAAGAACAACCCGCTGTTCGTGGGTGACCCGGGCGTGGGTAAGACCGCCATCGCCGAAGGTTTGGCGCGACGGATCGTCATGGCAGACGTGCCCGACGTCCTGTCCGATGCGACCATCTTCCAGCTGGATATGGGCGCGCTTCTGGCCGGCACGCGCTATCGCGGCGATTTCGAGGAGCGTTTGAAGGCCGTTATGCGGGAGATCGAGAATTTCCCCGGCGCGATCATGTTCATCGACGAGATCCATACGGTGATAGGTGCGGGTGCGACCTCGGGCGGGGCCATGGATGCCTCGAACCTGCTGAAGCCGGCGCTGCAATCCGGAACGCTGCGGTGCATCGGTTCGACCACCTATAAGGAATACCGCCAGCACTTCGAAAAGGACCGTGCGCTGGTGCGCCGCTTCCAGAAGATCGACGTGAAGGAGCCGTCCGTGCCCGACACGATCGAAATTCTGAAAGGCCTCAAGCCCTATTTCGAGGACTTCCATCGCATCCGCTACACCAACCAGGCGATCAAGTCGGCGGTGGAGCTGTCAGCGAAATACATCCACGACCGCAAGCTGCCCGATAAGGCGATCGATGTGATCGACGAAACCGGTGCATCGCAAATGCTGGTGCCCGAGCGGCAGCGGCGGAAGACCATCGGCGTCAAAGAGGTGGAGAGCACCATCGCGACGATGGCGCGCATCCCGCCCAAGACGATCTCCAAGACGGACACCGAGGTCTTGCGCGCGGTCGACGAGGATCTGAAGCGTGTCGTATTCGGCCAGGACGTGGCCATCGAGGCCTTGGCCGCGGCGATCAAGCTGAGCCGCGCGGGCCTACGCGAGCCGGGCAAGCCCATTGGCTCCTACATGTTTTCCGGCCCCACCGGTGTCGGCAAGACCGAGGTCGCCCGTCAGCTCGCCACGCTGCTCGGCGTCGAGTTGCTGCGCTTCGACATGAGCGAATACATGGAACGCCACACCGTGTCGCGCCTGATCGGCGCGCCTCCCGGCTATGTTGGCTTCGATCAGGGCGGTCTTCTGACCGATGGCGTGGATCAGCATCCGCATTGCGTGCTGCTGCTCGATGAAGTCGAGAAGGCCCACCCGGACCTGTTCAACATCCTTCTGCAGGTGATGGATCACGGCAAGCTGACCGACCACAACGGCAAGCATGTGGACTTCCAGAACGTGATTCTGATCATGACAACAAATGCTGGCGCGGCGGACATGGCCAAGGCGGCGATCGGCTTCAACCGTACCAAGCGCGAGGGCGACGACGAGGAGGCGATCAATCGCATGTTCTCGCCGGAGTTCCGCAACCGCCTCGACGCGATCATTCCGTTCGGCGCGCTGCCGCCCTCGGTCATTTCGCAGGTGGTGGAGAAGTTCGTGTTCCAGCTCGAAGCCCAGCTAGGAGATCGGAACATCACCATCGAGCTGACGCCGGAAGCCAATGCCTGGCTCGCCGATCGTGGCTATGACGACAAGTTCGGCGCGCGCCCGCTTGCCCGTGTAATTCAGGAGCACATCAAGAAGCCGCTGGCGGAGGAGATCCTCTTTGGCGCGCTGAAGGACGGCGGCACGGTCCGCGTGGTCGTCAAGGAGAAGGACGGCGAGAGGGGCCTCGACTTCGACTACATCTCGGCCGACGCCCCGATCAAGCCGCGCGACACGGACGAGGAGGAGGTTGAGGCCAAGGTCAAAGCGAAAGCAAAGAGCAAAGTGTCGAAGCCCAAGGCCAAACGCACCCGCAAACCCCCCGGTGACTCCAAGGAGAGCGGTTCGGGCTCGGTGCCCAAGGTGCCCCTCGGCGAGGACTAGGAGCTTTGCGTTTCACTGCAGATCAATTCGTCATGGTCGGGCACTCACATCGAGCCCCGGCCATGATCGTTTCTGCTACCCCTTCAGGACAGCCTTGATCTTCTCGGCGGTGGCGGCGAGTTCGTCCGCGTTGGCCATGTCGCCCGCGTGCGGTTTCACGGGCACGCCTTCCTTGATCGGCACGATATGGACATGGAGGTGCAACACGGTCTGACCGGCGGCCTCGCCGTTGAACTGTTGGATCATGACTCCATCGGCGCCGACGGCCGCTTTGATCTGGGGCGCGAGCTTTTGAACCACGGCCATGAGCTTGTCGAGGCCTTGCGCCGAGATGGCGAAGAGATCGACCGCGGGCTCCTTGGTGATGACGAGGGTGTGGCCCTCCGTACGCGGCATGATGTCGAGAAAGGCCATGGTATCGCCGTCCTCGTAGATCTTGTGGCAGGGGATCTCGCCTTTGAGCATTTTGGCGAAGATATTCTGCGGATCGTAGGCCGCCACATCATTGTCTGCCATCGGTTCGCGTCTCCTCTCATCGCTTCTTAGCCGCAGGAGTTTCTCGATTTACTTCAGATCCTTAAGGGGCCGAGGTCAACCGGTTCGTAAGCCGGCGCAACCTTATCGCGCAAAGCGCGTTGACACTTACCAAGGCGCATAGTGCCTCAATCTGGCAGCCAAGGGGCTTGTGAAAGAAGACGTCTACTGAAACGCCGCCCCCCTAGGAGGTTCGCATGTCCATGCTCAAAGTTATTGAAGTCCTGGCTGAATCCGACGAGTCGCAGGACGCCTCCGCCCAGGTCGCCGTGGACACGGCAGGAGAGAGCGTGCGCAATGTGCGATCGATCTACATCAAGAACCACGAGGTCTCTGTGAAGAACGGCAAGATTAACAAGATTAACAAGTACCGGATCAACGGCAAGATCTCGTTCGAGCTGGATTAAGATTAGCTTCGCCTTAGCGCGGTTCCTGACCGGGCTCCTTGCGGTACGGTGACTCGGCCGCGAGAAGCACGGCTTCTTCGGCCACGGCGCGGCGCTCGCGCGCGAGGTAGTCGGCGACGGCGGCCCGCAGGCGCGGGTCCGCGATGTAGTGGGCGCTGTAGGTTTCGGCAGGGACGTAGCCGCGCGCCAGCTTGTGGCCGCCCTGGGCGCCCGCCTCGACCCGCGCCAGCCCATGGGCGATCGCATAGTCTATGGCTTGGTAGTAGCAGACCTCGAAATGCAGGAATTCGCGGGCTTCGAGCGCGCCCCAATACCGGCCATAGAGCGTATCCGCACCAATGACGTTGAGGGCGCCCGCGATGTAGTCGGCGCCACGCTTGGCCATCACCAAGAGCAGCCGGTCGGCCATGGTCTCGCTGAGGAGGCTGAACGCCTCCCGGGTCAGATAGGGCCGGCCCCATTTGCGGGCGCCCGTGTCCTGATAGAAGGCGAAGAACGCGTCCCAATGGGCCTCGGTGAGATCGTTCCCCGCGACCCATTCGATTGCGATGTCGTCGCTCAAGGCGCAGCGGCGCTCGCGCTTGATAGCTTTGCGTTTGCGCGAGGCGAGGGCGCCGAGGAAGTCGTCGAAGTCGTCATAGCCGCCATTGTGCCAGTGGAACTGCTGGTCGGTGCGCTGAAGGTAATCAAGTTTGCCCGCGAGCCGCCACTCATCGCGCGACATGAAGGTGATATGCAGTGAGGAGACACCGAGCCTATCGGTGAGCGTCCGTCCCGCTTCCAGGAGGAGCGCGTGCCGCTCGATGGACGCAGCCCCGTCGCGGACTAAGAGGCGCGGTCCGGGCACGGGCGAGAAGGGCACGGCGGCTTGGAGTTTTGGGTAGTAATCGCCGCCTGTGCGCATGTAGGCCTCGGCCCATCCGTGATCGAACACGTACTCGCCTTGACTATTGCCCTTCAGATAGCAGGGCATGCAGGCCAGCAACTGGCCCTGGTCGTCTTCGAACAGAAGATGCTGGGGCAACCAGCCGGTATCCGGCGCGGCTGAGCCGCTCTCCTCTAGTGCCCTCAGAAAAGCGTGTGATACGAATGGGTTGGGAGGATCCGTTGAAGCGCCGTCCCCGCGCGCACAGGCGTCCCATTGGGCCTCGGGGACATCGGCGATGCGGCCCAGGACGCGCACGACCGCTTCTTGCGCCTTTCGTTCCTGCGCCCCTTGGCCGGTTGGCTCTGCTGGTCTGCCGATACTGTCCACCACCATTTTACGATCCAGCACTGTTTCGAGATCACGGTCCAGGGCGCAGCTTGCGGCGGCTAGGGCGCAATCTCTTCGAAGATCGGCGCATCGGCGTAACGCAGGGCGCGTTCCAAATCTGCCGGCGTTCGAACGGTCCACGCCAGAAGCGGGAGACCTGCTACGAACTTGGCGATCAGCGGTGCGACGGCCGGCAGCGCGCGCACATCGTACGCGACAAAATGGGGCCGCGCGAAGACGGATGTGAGGAGATGCCGCATGGCGAAACGCTGCAGTAGCGACAGGTGCGTCTTCGAGATTTTATCGGCGAAACGGCAGGAGACGAGGCCGCGGGGCAGGGCCGGAGCGTGGTGCCGGAACGCCGCGACCACATGTGGATCGAACGACATGACCGCCACGGGACCGCTATAGCCGGCCAGCAGCGTGGCGATATTAGCCTCGAAGGCGCCGTTCCGTTTGCCGTCGCTTTTCACCTCGAGCAGGAGCGGCACTGTATCGCCGACCAGTTCGAGGAGGTCGGGCAGGGACAGAATCCGGTCGCCGCCGTTATTCAGGGGGATGGTGCGCAACGTGTCGACATCGCGGGCGGCAACGGGGCCGCTTTCGTCCGTCAGGCGGTCGAGGTTCACATCGTGAAAGACGACCGGCATGTCGCCGGCGGCGCGTTGCAGATCGACTTCGACGGCGAGCCCCTTGCGCATGGCCGCCTTCACCGCGGACACGCTGTTCTCGACGATTCCGCGCGCGGCATCGTGCAGCCCGCGATGGGCGATCGGCCGCCTCAGCCAATAGAGTTCGCCCATTTGGGCCCTCGCTCGCGCTTCGCTTTGACGCGACTAGTCAATGGAAAACACCGCATCGATCTCTACGGCGGCGTTTAGGGGAAGGCTCGAGCAGCCGACAGCGATCCGCGTATGACGGCCTTTATCGCCGAGAATTTCCACTAAAAGGTCCGATGCCCCGTTGATCACCTTAGGATGATCGGCGAAGCCGGGGGCGGCGCTCACAAAGCCGTTCAGGCGCAGGAGCTGTGTGATCCGATCGAGTTCGCCCAGGGCCGTCTTAGCCTGCGCCAAGATGTTCAGGGCGCAGAGCTTGGCCGCGTCTTGTCCGGCCTTCAAGGCGACGTCGCGCCCAAGATGTCCCGTTGCGGCGACCGAACCGTCCTTCATGGGCAACTGCCCCGAAATCAGGAGCTGGCCGTTCGTGTGAACGAAGGGGACATAGGTCGCGATCGCTGACTTTGGTTCGGGAAGAACCAGATCCAGGGCTTTGATGCGCGCCTCGATCGTACCTGCCATGATTCCTCCAAGACTCGACGTTACGTTCAGAGTTGAGCAAATCGCCTTATCCTGCAAGGCTGTCTCGTCAAATTCGCCGCTGACCGGCCGCAAGGCGGCGCCTCTGCCCTCTTGCCGGAGCGGAGCGATAGTGACAAGAATTGTGCCTTGGGCAGGACAGATTGGACAGGCCATTTTGGGCAGCCGACCACCACGCAGCTTGAGAATGCAGAAGAAATGATACGCGCCAAAAACCGCTCGCTACCAATCTTTGTGTTTTTCGCCGCGTGGGGGATGTCCCACGGGGCGTGGGCGATCGCCGCCAGCAATTTGGCGCCTCACCGGGCGATCTACGAAATGTCCTTAGGAGAGGCGCGCTCGGGCTCGAGCATCAGCGCAATCGATGGGCGCATGGTGTTCGAATTCACCGGTTCCTCCTGCGATGGCTATTCGCTCAACATGCGCATGGTCACGCAAATGACCGACGCCCAAGGAGAGTCGAATCTTTCCGATCTGCGGTCTTCCACCTGGGAGCAGGGTAACGGCAAGAAGTTCCGTTTTCAGTCGGCGCAATATCTGAACGACAAGCTCGGTGAGGTGACCATGGGGCGGGCCGTCCGCGGCGCGCCCAAAGAGAGCGTAACGGTGCGGCTCAGCCAGCCGATCCGCGACGAGCTCGATCTGTCGGGGCCGGTCCTGTTCCCGACGCAGCATAGCCTTGCCTTGATCGACCGGGCAGTCACGGGCAAGACCGTCTTCCAGGCGAAGGTCTATGACGGCTCAGAAAAGGGCCAAAAAGTCTACGACACCACCGCATTCATCGGAAAGAAAGTGCGTCCGGGCGGCGATCATGACCAGCTTGAGAAAGTGGCGAAGGAGAAAAAGCTCGGCGACTTACCGTCTTGGCCGATTTCAATCGGCTATTTCGACCTGAACGATGCGGATCTCACCCCGAGCTATCAAATCGACTTCCGGCTCTATGAAAACGGGGTTAGCCGCGCCTTGCTTATCGACTATGGCGAGTTCACGGTTCAGGGCAGGCTGACCTCTCTGGAGTATTTAAAGGAAAAGAAGTGTAAATAGTCAGCACACGGAGCATTCTTATTTTTTGGCGCTTCCGGCGGGATATGCGCTCCGTTCGGGGATTGTCTAATTCCCAAATTGGATCAGAGAGTTCCGCGAAATCCGACCACGCTTCAGAGTTTAGTTACACGTTCCAGGTGATATTGCCCGAAACCATAAGGGGCGATGACACCATGTTTTGGAGGACAAGATCTATTTCCGTGGAGGCGCGCATGCGGGACTATGGCGCGCTGCAGGCGCCTTTGGCGTCGTCCATGCGGCCGCCGATAACGCCAAAGCCCATGGCGTATCGTGGCCAGACTGCCAATCGTGACGGAATAGATTTGTCAGGACCGATGCCGATGACGAAGACAGTGCTGATTGTCGAGGACAACGAGCTCAACATGAAGCTCTTCCACGATCTTCTCGATGCACATGGCTATCAGACACTTCAAACCCGCAACGGCGTCGAAGCGCTGGAGTTGGCGCGTGAGCACCGTCCCGATCTCATTCTCATGGATATTCAGCTGCCCGAAGTATCGGGCCTCGAAGTCACGAAGTGGCTGAAAGAGGACGATCAGCTGAGAGACATTCCCGTCGTTGCCGTGACGGCTTTCGCCATGAAGGGCGATGAAGAGCGAATTCGAGAAGGGGGCTGCGAGGCCTATATCTCCAAGCCGATCTCCGTGATGATGTTTCTCGATACAGTGAAGCAATTCATTGGTGAGGCGCGTTAGAGGCTATGACGGCGCGGGTCCTCATCGTCGACGACATGCTGGCCAATTTGAAGCTGCTCGAAGCGCGGCTCGTGGCTGAGTATTTTGAGGTCCGGACTGCAAACAACGGCGCCGCCGCGCTTGAGCTCTGCGAGTGGGACCTGCCGGACGTGATTTTGCTGGACGTCATGATGCCGGGCATGGACGGGTTCGAGGTTTGCCGGCGGCTCAAGTCGGATGTCCGGACGCAGCATATTCCCGTCGTGATGGTCACGGCGCTTGATAGTCAGAACGATTTGCTCAAAGGCCTCGAGGCTGGCGCAGACGATTTTCTGACAAAGCCTGTCGATGAGTTGGCCCTGATCACCCGCGTCAAGAATCTCGCGCGGCTCAAGCTTCTGACGGACGAAATGTTCATGAGGGCGTCGACCGAGGAACAGATGGGCTTTGCCGCCGTGATGGACGGGGAGGTTGTCGGGACGGGACGCAGCGGACGGGTTCTCTTGGTCGAAGACCGGGAGGCTCCCGCGTTACGCATGATTGAGGCGTTGAAGACCGACAACGATGTCGTGCATCTGACGGATACGGCCCGGGCGCTGCTTGGCGCGCCGGACGGGAACTACGATCTTCTGATCGTTAGCCTGAATTTGGAGAACGCCGACGGGCTGCGGTTGTGCTCACAGCTGCGCTCAATCGACCGAACGCGGCACCTGCCGATTATGATCGTGGTGGAGCCTGATGAGGAAGAGCGGTTGCATCGCGGACTCGATATGGGCGTCAACGATTACATCGTGCGTCCCGTCAGCACGAGTGAACTGCGCGCGCGGGTGCGCACCCAGGTGAAGCGGAAACGCTACACGGACTTCCTTCGCTCGCGGCTGGAGCAGACCGTGGAGATGGCGGTGCTCGATCCACTCACGGCGCTTCACAACCGGCGCTATCTGAGCAGTCACCTGGTCACGCTTTTCGAAGAGTCAGCCGATCGCGGCCGTGCTCTATCTGTCCTGCTGATCGATGTCGATCACTTCAAGGCGATTAACGACACGTACGGACATGATGCTGGCGATGACGTCCTGCGGGAGCTGGCTTTGAGGCTTCGGCGCAATATCCGGGGCATCGACCTTGCTTGCCGGCTCGGCGGCGAGGAATTCGTGGTGGTGTTGCCGGACACGAGGCCCGATAGCGCCTATCTGGTCGGCGAGCGTCTCCGGCAATCTATCGCCGCCGCACCGTTTGTCGTGGGCGGGCGCAACCGGCCGGTCAATGTCACCGCCAGTATGGGGGTGGCCGCCCTCGAGTACGATAACGACACGCCCGACCTCATCTTGAAGCGCGCGGACCAGGCGCTCTACTGCGCCAAGCGCGATGGGCGCAATCGTGTCATCTCCTACGCCGCCTAGGGCGTTTAGCACTGCGGCGCTCTGCCTTCGACCGGCAGCGAATCACTTAGGTGGGACTCAAAATGGCCGCGCAGGCCGTCGGGGGGTGCATTTTGCCCCTAATTCGAACGTGACTCCTTGTCTTAGGGTTGGAGCTTAACTCTTTACACTACCGGAGATTTTATCGTATTAATCAACTGCTAACGATTGATTTGGTTCCTGTTACCTTAGTTATTATGCTTTGAGTTAGTTCCAAATGCGATTGGTGGAAGGTGACTGAGGAATAAGTACACAAGGCGGGCGCGCCTCCGTGGCACTTTGTTTCGTTCTTCCACCAGTGAACAGCCCTGCGGAATGCTTAGGTCCGCCGCATCTCCTGCGTCCGTGGGGTTTGGCCGGTCGGGGCGTGGTAGAGTGGCCTCCTCGTTAGAGCCGCGTGTCGACCGGCCACCTTACATGGCGAATTGTCTCAGTTGACGGGCAGAAGAGCCCAACAATTTGTTGGAATTGGACTCTGTACGCTACCCACCGAGTGCGGCCCTTACGCGTGCACGGCTTTAAGATCCGTGAGCCTTCGCCTTCGAAATTGGGGCCGGAGCGCAGCCGCCCCGTAGGGAAGGCTACTTGATCTTAGATTCCTTGAACTCGACATGCTTGCGCACAACGGGATCGTATTTCTTGAAGACCATTTTTTCGGTCTGATTGCGCGGGTTCTTCTTGGTTACATAGAAGAAGCCGGTACCGGCGGTGCTCAGCAGCTTGATCTTTTGGGTGACGGGCTTCGCCATTGTCGTCCTCGGATAAAAACTGTCGGGATTTTGCGCAGGACCCTCAGGTCCGCGTCAAGTTGCGGCAAACCTAATGTTTCGCGGGCGGAAGTCAAGCTGAGCTGAGTTCTATGCCGAAGGCGGCGCCAGCCGGTCCCCGACCTCTTCCTTATGGTCGGGATCGAACCCGTGCATCAGGAGTGCCCATTGCAGCGAAACCAGGAAACCCTTGATGGGCGCGAGGACCGCGAGCGCCAGCAGGATCGTCAGAGGCAGCCAGATCGCCGCGTGGAGCCAAAGTGGCGGCCGGTAGGCCATTTCGACGGTCAGCACCAGGCTGACGATCACGTGGCCGATAATGACGATCGTGAAATAGGCCGGCGCGTCGTCGGCGCGATGATGGTGCAACGCTTCTCCGCACTCGGAGCAGTGATCGGCGACTTTCAGATAACGCGTAAAGAGCGAACCGACGCCGCAGGCTGGGCACTTCATCAGGGCGCCCCGCAGAAGTGACTGATGCAAGGGGCGCTCGCCCGTCGACCGGCCGGCGTGCTCTGACATATCCTGCGTTCCTCTCACTCTGGAGGGGCGATTTGCCCTGTTTATCGGCGTTTTCTGGGCCGTCTGCTTCGAGATGGCCCTCGGCTTCCGGATTTCCCTCGACCGCGGAGTTTGCTCCGATCCGGGAGACGGGACCGACCCCCAGACGTAGCGATCTTGCGGCCCTCGCTCAACATGTCAAATCGTAGCGCCCCGGCGGTCGGGATCGCTTCGACCAAGCGGACCTCGACAGGATCGCCGAGCCGGTAGGCCAGCCCCGTGTCTTCTCCCACAAGGGCTTGGTGCACCTCGTCATGGTAGAAATACTCATGGCCGATCGCGGAGGCGGGCACGAAGCCGTCGGCGCCCGTTTCGGCTAGGCGTACGAACAGGCCGGAGCGCACCAGCCCCGAGACCTTCGCCGGAAACTCGGCGCCGATACGGTCCGCCAGGTAGGTTGCGATGAGCCGGTCCACCGTATCGCGTTCGGCCGCCATTGCGCGCCGCTCCGTATCCGAAATGGCGTCCGAGGTCTCCTCCAGCGCATCGATCTCCTTGTCGGTCAGGCCGCCTTCGCCAAGGCCGAAGGCGCGGATAAGTGCGCGGTGCACGATCAGATCGGCATAGCGGCGGATCGGGGAGGTGAAATGGGCGTAGCGGAGCAAGTTCAAGCCGAAATGGCCAAGATTGCGTGGGTTGTACTCTGCTTGGCTCTGGCTCCGCAGGACGACCTCGGCCACGAGTTCGGCATTGGGCGATTGGCTCGTGTCGGCAAGGATGCGATTGAACTGCGCGGGCTTGAGCGTGCCGGCCTTCGAAATCTTCATGTCGATCGTGGCCAGGAACTCGCCGAGCGCCACAATCTTTTCCTTCGAGGGGGCGTCGTGAATGCGGTAGACCAGCGGCGACCGCTTGGATTCGAGCGTTTCCGCGGCGGCCACATTCGCCTGGATCATGAGCTCTTCGATCAGCCGGTGGGCATCGAGGCGCGGCGGCGTCGCGATGCCCCGGACGCGGCCTTTGCCGTCGAGCAGGATCTTGCGTTCGGGCAGGTCGAGTTCCAGCGGTCCGCGTGCCTTGCGTGCCTTGTTGAGGCTCGCATAGGCGCCCCATAGCGGGCGCAGCACAGTGTCGAGCAGCGGGGCCGTCGCCTCGTCGGTGCTGCCGTCGATGGCCGCTTGGGCCTGTTCGTAGGAAAGGCTCGCCGCCGATCGCATCAGCCCACGGAAGAAACGTTGGCTCTTCTTGTGGCCGTGCTTGTCGAAGACCATGCGGACGGCAAGGCAAGGCCGTGGCTCACCCTCCTTCAGCGAGCACAGCTCGTTCGAAATACGCTCCGGCAGCATGGGGACGACGCGGTCGGGGAAGTAAACCGAGTTGCCGCGCTTGCGCGCTTCCCTATCCAGAGCGCGACCCGGCGTGACGTAGTGCGCCACGTCTGCAATAGCGACGATGACGGCCCAGCCGCCCTCGTTGTCAGGATCGGTATCCGGCTCGGCGAACACCGCGTCGTCATGGTCGCGGGCGTCCACGGGATCGATGGTGATGAGCGGGGTGTTGCGGAGATCGAAGCGGGCGCCAAGCTCGACACTTTTCGCGGCCTCGGCCTCGGCAATCACGTCTGGCGGGAAGACGTCGGGGATACCGTGGGCATGAAGGGCGATCAGGCTGATGGACTGCTGGGCTTCCGGGTTCCCGAGGCGCGCGACAATACGGGCCGTAGGAACGCCGTAGCGGGCCGAGCGGGCGATTTCGAAGCGCACCAGTTCCCCGTCTTCAGCGTCATCTGTGGAGCCTTGCGGCACCGTCCATTCCTTCAGCTGCTTCTTGTCGATGGGATCGATGACACCGCGCCCGTCCGAGATGGCCCGGAAGATGCCGAGCAGGCTGCGCGAGGTAGTGCGCGGCAGCTTCTTGATGGTCCGCGCATGATAGGGGTAGTCGGCGTCCCCATCTTGGGCGATGATCCGGGCCAGGACACGATCGCCGATGCCAGGAGTCGGCGCGAGGTTGCCCCGGCTTTCGACCATCAGGATTTTGGGCATTGGTCCGGCCTCGTCGTCCCAGGTGGCCGGACGCGCGACGAACTCGCCGTCCTCGTCGCGGGTGTGAACCTCGAGCACGGTAACCGACGGCAGGAGTCCGGGGCGCATGAGCCTGCGGCGCGAACCGGCCAGCAGACCTTCTTCGGTCATCTCGCGTAAGAGCGATTTCAGGGCGATCCGTTCTGCGCCCTTGATGCCGAACGCCCGCGCGATTTCGCGCTTACCGGCCTTGGCCGACGTGGTCTCCAGAAACTCGAAGATTTCTTTCTTGGAGGGCAGGCTGGCCCTTGCCGCGACCCTTTTGCTGGGCGGCGCCTTGCCGCCTTTGGCGGCCTTCCTTTTCTTAGGCGACTTCGCTTTCGCAGGGTTTTTCGTCTTGGCCTTGCCAGCGGAAACAGTTTTTTTGGGCGGGGCAGTCTTCTTCGATGTGGCCACGTTTGCCGCTTAGCTGGCCGCCTCGTCGGCGGCCTCCTCAGACGGGGCGCTCTTTCGCGCAGACTTCTTTGCGGAGCTCCTCTTTGCCGGATTCTTTTTTGCTGTTGTTTTCTTGGCCGCAGTTTTCTTCGTCGCAGTCTTCTTGGCGGCGGCTTTCTTCGCGGGCTTCTTCTTCTTGGCAGGGCCCGTTGTGGCACGCGCGGCAATCAGCGCCACGGCTTCGTCCATGGTGAGGTCTTCGGGCGCGCGATCTCTCGGGATGGTAGCGTTGATCTTCTCGTGTCTGACATAGGGACCGTAGCGCCCATTCAACACCTGAATCTTGCCGCCGCCTTCGGGGTGTTCGCCAAGTTCCTTGATGACGCTGGCGCCGCGCTGGGCTCCTTTTGTGGCCTTCTCGGCCAGGAGCGCGATCGCGCGGTTGGCTCCCACCTCGAAGACTTCTTCGGGCGTCGACAGGCTCGCATATTTGCCGTCGCACTGGACGTAGGGGCCGAACCGGCCATAGCCGGCCATGATCGGCTTCCCGGATTCGGGATGGACCCCGACTTCGCGGGGGAGCGACAGCAGCAATAGCGCCCGTTGCAGATCCATCGCGTCCGGATCCGTTCCCTTCGGGATCGAGGCCCGCTTTGGTTTCTCGCCGCCCTCGGCATCGCCGAGCTGAATATAGGGGCCAAACCGTCCCGTGCGTATGCTGACCTCCAGTTCCGTTTCGGGATCGAGCCCCAAGACCTTGCCGTCGGCGAACGCTGCTTTCTCTCCGGACTCGGCGAGCTGGCGTGTGTAGCGGCACTCCGGATAGTTGGAGCAGCCGACGAAGGCGCCGAACTTGCCGACCTTCAGGCTGAGCTGGCCTTCCTTGCAGGAGGGGCAGGCGCGGGGGCTGCTGTCGCCGTTGTCGGGAAAGATGTGCGGCCCCAGCAGATCGTTCAGTGCGTCGAGAACCTGGGTAATCCGTAGATCGCCGATCTCGTTCACTGCACCGATGAAGTCGCGCCAGAATTCACGCAGCACGTCCTTCCAGGCAAGCGAGCCGGCGGAAATGAGATCGAGCTTCTCTTCCAGGTCGGCGGTGAAGTCGTACTCTACGTAGCGCTGGAAGAAGCTTTCGAGGAAAGCGGTGACAAGCCGGCCCTTGTCTTCGGGGAAGAGCCGCTTCTTATCGATGCGCACATACTCGCGCTCGCGCAACACGTTCAGCGTCGCCGCGTAAGTGGACGGTCGGCCGATGCCAAGCTCTTCCATCTTCTTGATGAGGGTCGCTTCTGAGTAGCGGGGCAGCGGCTCGGTGAAATGCTGCTTGGCTTCCACGGCACGCGGATCGAGGCTCTCGCCTTGGGAGAGCGCTGGCAGCGAACCGTCCTCGCCGACCGCGTCGTCAACGCCTTCCTCGTAGATCTTCAGGAACCCGTCGAAGCGGATGACCGAGCCTGTGGCACGGACCCGGTAGGGTTTTCCGTCGGAGCCTGCGACATCGATATCCACCGTCGTGCGTTCGATTTCAGCGCTGGCAGCCTGGCTTGCGAGCGTGCGCTGCCAGATTAGCTTGTAGAGTTTCAACGCTTCAGGTTGGAGATAACGGGCGACCTTGTCGGGGGCCTTGCTGAAGTCGGTGGGCCGGATGGCTTCATGCGCTTCCTGCGCATTCTTCGCCTTCGTCGAGTATTGGCGCGGCGAGGGCGGCACGTAGCGTGACCCGTAGAGGCCGCTCACCAGCGAACGGACCGACGAGACCGCCTCGGGAACGATCTGCACGCCATCGGTTCTCATATAGGTGATGAGGCCTTCCGTCGTGCCGCCGAGGTCCATGCCTTCGTAGAGCCGCTGGGCGACCTGCATGGTCTGGCGTGGGCTGAAGCCGAGCTTGCGCGAGGCTTCTTGCTGGAGCGTGGATGTAGTGAACGGGGCGGCGGGGTTTCGCTTTTGGGCCTTACTTTCAACCTTGCCGACCGTGTAGCGGCCACCCTCGAGCGCGGTCTTCAAGGCCCCGGCCGTGTCCGCATCCGGGACGTCGAACTTTCCGAGCTTCTGCCCGTCCGCCGAGACGAGGCGCGCATCCACGGTCTCTTTCTGGGTCGTCGCCAGCGTGGTGATGATCGACCAGTACTCCTGGGGCACGAATTTCTCGATCTCCAGCTCGCGCTCGCAGACGAGCCGCAGAGCGACGGACTGAACACGCCCTGCGGACCGGGCGCCCGGAAGCTTTCGCCACAGGACAGGGGAGAGCGTGAAGCCCACCAGATAGTCGAGGGCGCGTCGGGCGAGATAGGCGTTGACCAGCGGCTCGTCGATCCCGCGGGGGTTTTGCATCGCGTCGCGGATCGCATCCTTGGTCACCGCGTTGAAGACGACGCGCTCGACGGGAATCTTGCTGAGGAGCTTCTTCCGCTCAAGCACCTGAAGCACGTGCCAGGAAATAGCCTCGCCTTCGCGGTCCGGGTCTGTCGCGAGAATGAGTTTGTCGGCGCCTTTGACCGCCTGGGCGATTTCGTTGAGCCGTTTTGCCGACTTGGGATCGACATCCCAATGCATTTCGAAGTCGTTGTCGGGCAGAACGGAGCCGTTCTTCGACGGCAGATCGCGCACGTGCCCATAAGAGGCCAGCACCAGGTACTCGGAGCCGAGATACTTGTTGATGGTCTTGGCCTTGGCCGGCGATTCGACGATAACGATGTTCATTGAGATGTTCCTAGCCGCGCGAGCGGCGCACAGCCAAGGGAGAAATTTCGAAAGCGGCCCCCAAACTCGAGGCGAAAATGGTGACTTGATCCGCCGCTGTCAAATTCGGACCGAGATCGATTGCAATTATAACATGCATTAATTGCCGCTATGCAAGCAGAGAGGGAAAAATGAGACTCTGTCGGACGCGGGGCCGTGGCCGCCAATGTTCTGGAAATTTGGATATGGCTGCGCTCACAAAAAGTGGCGGATCGAAACGAAATGGCGGTGCCAAGTCGCGCTCTGCAGGGGCAAAAGAGCCAAGCGCCTCGACGGAAGGTGGCTCACGCAAAAACGCCTCACGCTAGGAAGTGGCCGACCATATCGGGTCTATGCTCGAGACCATGCGGCGGCTCGCGCATCAAAAAGATATGTCCTTGCTTTATTTTTTGATCGGGGCCGCGGTGGAAGAGGCAAACGCCGAAAAGGCCAGTCGGGCCTGATCCGGATCACGGTTCGGACCCGACTCACGGCTCGACCAGAGACACGAGCTGGCGCGGATGGCGTTGCAGGCGTCCCGCGAGATCGAGCTCCGGCAAGATGATGTGGACCTTGCGCGTCTCGACCCCTGTACAGCGAAGGATCTCGTCGATATCGATCAGACTTGGCCCAAGGGCTTCCAGGACTCGGCCGCGTTCGCTTTGGACAATTTCCGGAGGCGGGCGGGGGATCTCCTGGTCTTCGCTTGAGGAAAGATCCATCTGGGTTCCGCCGGCGGACCTGCCGGGGATGGGGGCGAGAGCATCAACGATGTCGCCCGCCTCCGCGCCGCCGGTCTGATTGACAAGCGCCCGGGAGGTCGCTCGGCAGACATTCTCGTTGCGCAGCCAGGCGAGACGTTGAGAGTCGCTGAGACGCCGTCCCGTTTCGAGCTTTTTGTTTGCTCCCGCCAATGCGCGATTCCTCACCCCGTCGCAGCCGGCCGATGTTCTCAGCATGACGAAGGTAGAGGAGCATGGTCATCAAGCCAAACAGGATGGCAATCGGCCACCGTCCAAGAACGGCCAGTCCGAGCACGGTGGTCGCGCTCGCGGTAAGCGCGGCCAGCGAGGAATAGCGCGTCAGCACCGCCACGAGCAGCCAGACGAGGCAGAAGCCG
Source organism: Methyloceanibacter sp. (assembly GCF_049590335.1). Classification (GTDB taxonomy): domain Bacteria; phylum Pseudomonadota; class Alphaproteobacteria; order Rhizobiales; family Methyloligellaceae; genus Methyloceanibacter. The sequence goes on along the minus strand of NZ_JBAWCQ010000085.1, from coordinate 11,946 downwards.
ATGGCAGCAGGCCAGTAAAGGCCAAGCGCGATACCGATATAAGTGGCGACGCCCTTGCCGCCGCGAAATCCGAGCCAGAGCGGAAAGAGATGGCCGAGAAAGGCGCCGAGGCCGCCGGCGAGCGCCGCGTAGGGGCCGAACAGTCCGCCGATCAGGACGGCGGCCGTTCCTTTGAGAAGGTCGAGGCCGAGCGTCAGGGCAGCGAGCGCCTTGTTCCCGGTGCGCAGGACGTTAGTTGCGCCGATATTGCCGGAGCCGATCTGCCGGATGTCCCCGAGCCGCGCGAGTTTCGTCAGAAGCAGCCCGAAGGGAATCGATCCCAGGAGATAGCCGGTCACGAAGCTCACCAAGCAAAAGCCGAGCATGATTGGCGTGACGGCGGTCCAGCCCTCAGACGGCGGCATTCTTCCTCCCTCTCAGCCTTTTCGGGGCTGTATGGGTCAACCGTAGTGATAGACTGGGTGCCCGGCAACGAATGTCACCAGCGCGCGTCCCTCGAACCGGGTTTCGTCGAACGGCGTGTTCTTGGACTTGGAGCGGAGATCCTCGTGCGCGACGGTCCAGGGTATTTCCAAGTCGATCAAGACAAGATCCGCGGGCGCGCCTTTGACGAGCCGTCCCCCGGCGAGCCCTAGGAGTTCCGCGGGCCGCGCCGAGAGCGCGTTCAAGAGCCGGTGCAGCGTGATCTCGCCGTTGTGAAAAAGGCGCAAGCCCGCCCCCAGCATCGTCTCGAGTCCCACCGCGCCATCATTGGCCTCGGCGAAGGGGCGGCGTTTGCCTTCCGCTCCGCGTGGATCGTGCGCGGAAACGATCACGTCGATATCGCCGCTCGCAACCCCTTCGACCATCGCTTGCCGATCGTTTTCGGACCGCAGCGGCGGTATCATTTTAAAAAACGTGCGGTAGGGGCCGATATCGTTTTCGTTCAAGGTCAGATGATTGATGCTAACGCCGCAGGTGACGGGCAGGCCGCGCGCCTTCGCAGATCGGATGACGTCGAGGGAGGCGCGGCAGGAAATCTGCGCCGCGTGATATCGGCCGCCAGTCAGTTCTACGAGGCGGATGTCCCGGTCGAGAATCATCGTTTCGGCTTCCGTCGGGATTCCAAGCAAGCCCAGCCGCGTCGCCACTTCGCCTTCGTTCATGACGCCGTCTCCGGCGAGGTTCGCATCTTCCGGGTGATGGACGATCAGCGCGCCGTAATCCTTCGCATAGGAAAGAACGTTCCGCATCAGCTTGGCATTGGCGACGCTCAGCTTGCCATTGGTGAAGGCGATGGCGCCCGCATCCTGCAACAGGCCGAGCTCGGCCATGTCTTCGCCCTTCAGCTCGCGGGTCATGGCGGCCATGGGATGGACGTGCACCAGGGCCGTGTCGCGGGCGCGCCGCCGCACGAAATCCACCAGGGCCACGTCGTCGATCACGGGATCGGTGTTCGGCATGCAGCAAATGGTGGTGACGCCACCGGCCGCCGCGGCGCGGCTCGCGGTGGCCAGGGTCTCGCGATGCTCGTGTCCCGGCTCACCGCAGAAGACCATCATGTCGATGAGGCCGGGCGCCACCGTGCGCCCGCCGCAGTCGAGCGACTCTGCGCCCTTGATGGAGCCTTCGGTGATGTGCATGCCAAGATCGGCAATCGTGCCGTTGGCGACTAAGAGGCCGCCAAATGCATCTAGGCCCGAGGCGGGATCGATCAGCCGCGCATTGACCAGCGCAAGGGGCTTGCGATGGGGGCGAGAGGCGGCTTCGGGTTCGTGTTCTGTGTCCATCACAGTCATTCGTTCGGAAGGTGGCGCGCCAAAGCTTGCAGCACCGCCATGCGCACGGCGACGCCCATCTCGACCTGTTCGCGGATCACGCTGCGCGGGCTGTCCGCGATGAGGGCGTCGATCTCGACGCCGCGGTTCATGGGCCCCGGATGCATCACGATGGCGTCTTCCCGGGCGTTCGCCAGTTTTTCGGCGTCGAGCCCGTAGAAGTGAAAATACTCCCGCTGGCTCGGGATCAGGCTGGAAGCCATGCGCTCGCGCTGCAGCCGCAGCATCATCACCACATCCGCGTCCTTCAAGCCGTTATGCATGGAGGTGAACGCTTCGACGCCGAGCCGATCCACGTCTGCGCCGAGGAGGGTCGAGGGTGCCACCACCCGGACGCGGGCGCCGAGCGTGTTCAGCGACAGAATGTTCGAGCGGGCGACGCGCGAGTGCATGATGTCGCCGCAGATCGCGACGGTGAGGCCTTCGAAGCGTTCCTTGTGCCGGCGGATGGTCAGTGCATCGAGCAGGGCCTGGGTGGGGTGCTCGTGGCTCCCATCGCCAGCGTTGATCACGGAACAATCGACTTTTTGCGACAGGAGTTCGACAGCGCCCGCCGCGTGATGGCGCACCACGAGCAGATCGGGGCGCATGGCGTTGAGCGTGACCGCGGTGTCGATCAGGGTCTCGCCCTTCTTGATGGACGAGGTCGGGATCGACATGTTCATAACGTCGGCGCCGAGGCGCTTTCCCGCCAGCTCGAACGAGCTTTGCGTGCGGGTCGAGGCTTCAAAGAAAAGGTTTATGAGCGTGCGGCCGCGCAGATCGCTACTCTTCTTGTCGACCCTACGGCTCTGCGCCGCCGCTTCCTCGGACAAGTCCAGCAACGACAGGATCTCGTCCCGCTTCAGACCTTCGATTCCAAGAAGGTGTCGATGCGGGAAAGACGGGGTAGGGGCTTCAGCCACGATGCTCATTGAAGTGCACTGTATAGGCTCCGGCCGTCAAAGCTTCAAGCGTCCACTCGATCCATCTAGTTGAGACAACGAGTTGCCGAAACCCGCGGCGCGGGATGAGAACAAGGGTCGCCGAATCAAAAGAGTGGCTCAACCAGGTCATTTGGATTCTTCGTTGTCCCTATCAGTTCTTTTTCACCAAGGCCGCCGCGGCTTCGGCTCTTTTTTTCTCGTCTCTTCGTTCTTGGGATTGAGGCGCAGGGACTCGCCATAGTGGCGGCACAATCCGTCTATCGCCGCAGCGGCTCTTCCGTCTGAGGGCTTGTCAAGACGGGTACAATCCCAAATAGTTTAGGACTAAGCGAATCGTTCGTTGGCCGGCGCCTGCAATCCACGTGAGCGACGGCCTCGCAGAGCTTGGTCCGTCCTAGACAATTTTGCTGTCAGGCAGCCGGCAGTTTGGGACAATCGGGAGCGCAACACTCATGATGAGCTTGCCCTTTGTTCTGTTTGCGTGCGCGATCGGGGCGGCTTGGCTGCGTCAGCGCGGCATGTCCGTGGGGTTCTGGCTGGTCGGCCTTGTCACAATGCTGATCCTATTCCGCATCCACGTTACCGAAGTGTTGAACATCCAACTCTGAGGAGTGGTCCTTGTCAGCTGAGCTTTCCAGGTTGCTGAATGCCCTCGGGCTGATCGCGATCGGCGCGGTTCTTACGATGGCGTTTATCGACCAGGTTTGGTTCGGCGAGTTGCCGTGCCCGTTATGTATTCTGCAACGTGCGGGTCTGATCGCCGCCGGTTGCGGCATTGCGCTCAACATTGTGTTCGGTCCTAAGCCGAGCCATTATGGACTGACGATCATTGGCGCAATCGCGAGCGCAGGCATTTCGATACGTCAGATCTTGCTGCATATCGTCCCCGGGACCGGCTTTTACGGTCCCGACGTATGGGGCCTTCACCTTTACACCTGGGCGTTTCTCTTCGCGGTCGCCATCGTGCTCGGCAGCGCGCTCATGTTGCTCGGCGACCGGCAATTCTCGCAGGTACAGTTGATCTCAGGTCGCCTGAAAGCGCTGCCATTCATTGCGCTTATTCTGTTCTTCGTCCTGACGATCGCCAATATCTTCTCGACGCTTGCGTTGTGCGGTACGGGGCTTTGCCCCGAGAACCCGGTCGACTATGAACTCTTCCATATGAACGATTGAGGCCGGCACGGGGGCTCAGCTAAACGTCCTCATCCGGTCTAGCGCGCCTTGCAGGATGTAGGCGGCGGCCATGCGGTCGATTACCTCGGCCCGGCGCTTTCGCGAAGCATCGGCCTCGATGAGGTGACGCTCGACCGCCGCAGTCGAGAGTCGTTCGTCCCAAAAGGCCATGGGCAGATCCAGGTGCGGTGCGAGATTCCGGGCGAAGGCCCGTGTGGCTTGGGCCCTCGGCCCTTCCGAGCCGTCGAGATTGAGCGGCAGCCCGATCACAAGCCCGCCGACGCCCTCCTTGGCGGCGATGGCGGCGACGGTCTTTGCGTCGGCGGTGAATTTCGTTCGGCGTACCGTTTCGTAGGGCGTTGCGATAACGCGCGTGACGTCCGAGAGCGCAAGGCCGATGGTCTTAGTCCCCAGGTCAAACCCAAGAAGACGTGCTCCAGGCTGTAGCTTCGACGGTAACTCTTCGATAGGAAAGGGCGGTGCCATAGTCACTGAGTCGCGCGAGGGGTGAGATGATGAATATTACGTGGTTCGGCCATTCTTGTTTTCGCGTTGAGTTCGGCGCAAGCCGCATACTGATCGATCCGTTTCTCACCGGCAATCCCACCTTCGAGAAGGCGGGCATTCCCGAAAGCGATGTGATCGACGGGATCACTCATGTGGCCCTGACCCATGGACATGAGGATCACGTCGGCGACACGGTGCGGATTTGCAAGGAAACCGGAACGACGCTGATCGCCGTGCACGAGCTTGCGACCTATCTCGCCAGCCATGGCGTCGAAAAGACGGACCCCGGGAACACGGGTGGCGTGGTGCCGCACGAGGAGTTCGAGCTGACCTTCGTCCCGGCGCTTCATTCGTCCTCCAATATGGTGGACGGGAGGCCGGTCTATCTCGGCGACCCGTGCGGGATCGTGATCGCGGCCAATGGCGGCAAGACGCTCTACCACATGGGGGACACGGACGTTTTTTCCGACATGGCGCTCATCAACGAGCTCCACGAGCCGCAAATCGGCATCGTGCCCATCGGCGACCGCTACACGATGGGCGCCAAGGCCGCGGCGCTGGCCTGCAAGCGTTTCTTCGACTTCGACACGATCATTCCCTGCCACTACGGGACTTTTCCGGTCATCGACCAGACGCCCGAGAAGTTCGCGGCGGCGATGGGGAACCACGAGATCGTAGTTCCGGAAGTCGGCGTTCTCTTCGACGCCTAGGATTTCAGCGTTTTCCGGGAGTTGGCCAGGTTGCCGCTCCGCCGGGGCGGTGCTACAGGGGGTGCCCCGGTTTCAACCGTCCTCCCGACCATCGCGCCTTAAAACCGTCCGTCAAACCAAGCTCAAACCACCGTCAAATCCATGTCCGTCGACCGTGCCACCGTCTATCGTATCGCCCGCCTCGCCCGCATCGCCATTACCGATGAGGAGGCCGAGCGGCTGGAATCTGAGCTTTCCGGCATTCTCGATTGGGTGGCGCAGCTGGACGAACTCGACACGGCCGATGTGGTGCCCATGACCCGGGTGGAGGCCATGACCATGAAGATGCGCAAGGACGAAGTGACCGACGGCTTTTGTGCCACCGATATCGTCAAAAATGCGCCCCAAGAGGACGACCATTATTTCGTCGTTCCGAAAATCGTCGAGTAACCCATCGTGACGAATCTCACAGACCTGACCATCGCCGATGCTCGTAAGGGCCTTGCCGCCAAGTCGTTTTCGGTGGTTGAGCTGACGGAAGCCCATCTTGCGGCGATCAAGGCGGCCAATCGCGCGCTCAATGCCTATGTGCTCGAGACGCCGGAGCGCGCGCTCGACATGGCCAAAGCCAGCGATGCGCGCATCGCCAAGGGCGAGGCGGGGGCCCTTGAGGGTATTCCGCTCGGCATCAAGGATCTGTTCTGCACCAAGGATGTGCGCACCACCGCATGTTCCCACATCCTTGATCGCTTCACCCCACCTTACGAGTCGACCGTCACCGCCAATCTCTGGGCTGCGGGCGCGGTCATGCTCGGCAAGCTCAACAACGACGAATTCGCGATGGGTTCGTCCAACGAGACGAGCTTCTACGGCGACGTGGTCAATCCCTGGCGGCGCGAGGGTTCCGATGCCCCACTGGTGCCAGGCGGCTCCTCGGGAGGATCGTCCGCGGCTGTCGCCGCGCGTCTCTGCCTTGGCGCCACGGCCACCGATACGGGCGGGTCGATCCGGCAGCCGGCGGCCTTCACCGGGACCGTCGGTTTGAAGCCGACTTACGGGCGCTGTTCGCGTTGGGGCATCGTCGCCTTCGCCTCGTCCCTGGATCAGGCGGGCCCGGTCACGCGCAGCGTGCGGGATTCGGCCATCATGCTTGGCGCCATGGCCAGCCACGACCCGAAGGACGCGACCAGTGCCGATCTACCCGTGCCCGACTTTGAAGCGGCGGTCGGCCAGGACGTGAAGGGACTGACCATCGGCATTCCGAAGGAATACCGGGTCGAGGGCATGGCGCCTGAAATCGAGGCGCTGTGGCAGCAGGGCATCGTCTGGCTGACGGAGCGCGGCGCGACAGTCAAAGACATCAGCCTGCCGCATACGAAATATGCCTTGCCGTCCTACTACATTGTTGCGCCCGCGGAGGCATCCTCCAATCTCGCCCGCTATGACGGCGTCCGTTATGGTTTGCGAGAGCCGGGCAAGGACGTGCTCTCCATGTATGAGAATACGCGCGAGTCCGGGTTCGGCGCCGAGGTAAAGCGGCGCGTCCTCATCGGAACGTATGTGCTTTCGGCCGGCTATTACGATGCATACTATCTGAAGGCGCAGAAGGTCCGCACGCTGATCAAGCGTGACTTCGATCAGGCCTTCGAGGGCGTGGATGCGATTCTGACGCCGACAACGCCCGCGCCGGCTTTCGCCGCCGGCGAGAAATCCGGCGATCCACTTGAGATGTATCTGAACGACATCTTCACGGTGACGGTGAACATGGCGGGGCTTCCGGGCATTTCAGTGCCCGCAGGCCTGTCGTTGGAAGGTACGCCCTTGGGGCTTCAGGTGATTGGGCGCGCCTTCGACGAAGAGACGCTGTTTCGCGTTGGTCATGCGATCGAGGATGCGGCGGGGTTCATGGCCAAGCCGCAGGACTGGTGGAGCAAGGCATGAGCCGGGTCCTGATCTCTTCCGGCAGTCCGTTCGAGCACATTGTCGGCTTCTCGCGTGCGGGTGCGTGTCGGCAATTCGATCGCGGTCGCTGGAACGACTGCGGCATCGAGCGGCAAACCGGTCGCGATCGGCGATGCGGCGGTGCAGGCGCGCGCGACGCCGGAAACGATCTCGGAAGCGCTCGGGAAGGCGGGCGCAAGTCTGAACGACGTTGTCCGCACACGCGTCTATCTTACCGACATCGCCGATTTCGAGGCGGTGGGCCGCGTGCACGGAGAATTCTTTGGTGAACTTCGCCCGGCCAACACGACTTTGCAGATTGCGGGTCTTCCAGACCCCGATTGGCTCGTCGAGACCGAGGCCGACGCCGTGATAGTTGGCACGGCCGAATAGGAGAGGGACATGGCGACACGTGCGGCACAGAATTGCCAGACCATGGACGAGGTTCGGATCGAGATTGATCGTGTCGACGAGCAGATGGTCGATCTGATCTGCGAGCGTTTCGCTTATGTGGACCGGGCTTGGCAGTTGAAGAATGCTCCTGCGGACGCGACCGTGCCGTGGCGTATCCAGCAGGTCATCGACAAGGTGCGGGCGAGGGCCGAGAAAAACGAGCTGCCACCCGAACTTGTCGAGGCGCTTTGGCGTCAAATGATTGGCTGGTTCATCCAGTATGAGGAAGAGAATCTCCGGAGCACGGAGCCAAAAGAGTAACGGTTCCTGCAAGGTCAGTAAGATGGACGCCAAATCGGAAAAGTCGAATTTGATCGCGGGCGAGACCGGCGATTGGGAGATCGTGATCGGCCTGGAGGTGCACGCCCAGGTCACGTCCAATGCCAAGCTGTTCTCGGGTGCATCAACCGAGTTCGGCGGCGATCCCAATTCGCATGTCAGTCTTGTCGACGCGGCGATGCCAGGCATGCTGCCCGTCATCAACGAGACCTGCGTGGCCCAGGCCGTGCGTACGGGCCTCGGGCTGAAGGCGGGCATCAATCTCTACTCCGTCTTCGACCGGAAGAACTACTTCTATCCGGACCTGCCACAGGGCTATCAGATCAGCCAGTACAAGAACCCGATCGTGGGCGAGGGCGAGGTCATTGTCGATCTCCTCAGCGGCGAGCGCGTCATCGTGGGCATCGAGCGGTTGCACCTGGAGCAGGACGCCGGCAAGAGCCTCCACGATCAGCACCCGCAGAATTCCTATGTCGATCTCAATCGCTCGGGCGTGGCGCTGATGGAAATCGTGTCGCGGCCCGATTTGCGGTCATCGGAACAGGCTAGAGCCTACGTATCGAAGCTGCGCACGATCTTGCGCTATCTCGGGACTTGCGACGGCAATATGGAGCAGGGTTCCTTACGCGCGGATGTGAACGTTTCGGTCCGCCGGCCCGGCGACGAACTCGGGACGCGCTGCGAAATCAAGAACGTCAACTCGATCCGCTTTATCGGCCAGGCCATAGAGTACGAAGCGCGCCGTCAGATCGAGATCGTCGAGGACGGCGGGACGATTGATCAGGAGACGCGCTTGTTCGACGCCAAGACCGGCAAGACGCGCTCCATGCGGTCCAAGGAAGAGGCGCATGACTATCGCTACTTCCCGGACCCCGACTTGCTGCCGCTCGAACTGACACAAGCGTTTGTCGACGATATCGCCGCAAGCCTGCCTGAGCTTCCGGACGAGAAGCGGGCGCGCTTCATCGCCGACTATGGGCTGACACCATACGACGCCGACGTGCTCGTGTCGGAGCGGGAGAGCGTGGACTATTTCGAGGACGTAGCGAAGGGCCGCGATGCCAAGCAGGCCGCGAACTGGGTCATCAATGAGTTGTTCGGGCGCCTGAACAAAGAAGGTCTCACCATCAATGACAGCCCCATCTCGTCGGCGCAGCTCGGCGGTATCGTCGACCTCATCAAGGCCGGCACCATCTCGGGCAAGATCGCCAAGGATGTCTTCGACATCGTCTGGACCGAAGGCGGTGACCCGGCCGAGATCGTGGAAACGCGCGGCATGAAGCAGGTCACCGATACGGGCGCCATCGAAAAGGCTATCGACGAGGTCATGGCTGCGAACCCCGACAAGGTAGAGCAGGCCAAGGAGAAGCCGGCGTTAGCCGGTTGGTTCGTCGGCCAGGTGATGAAGGCGACCGGCGGCAAGGCCAGCCCGCGAGCGGTCAACGCCTTGCTCAAGTCGAAGCTCGGCCTCGACTAGTGCGAAACGGGTCGCCGACAACATGACCGATGTCTCCCGCACCCATGTCATCCGTGTGCACGATTATGGCGGCCCGGATGCTCTCAAATGGGAGGAGGCTGAAATCGGCGATCCGGGCCCGGGCGAGGTCCGCATCAAACAGACGGCTGTCGGCTTGAACTTCATCGACACTTATATGCGGTCGGGCCTCTACCCGCAGGACGAACTACCATTCATTCCAGGTACCGAAGGCGCAGGTGTCGTGACGGCACTTGGCGCGAGCGTCCGCAGCCTCAAGGTGGGGCGCCGCGTGGCCTATGCCGGCCATATGGGAAGCTATGCCGAAGAGCGGCTTATCGCGGCGGACCGCGTGGTCCGCATTCCGGACGAGGTGAGCGATGAAACCGCCGCGGCCGTGATGCTGAAGGGCATGACGGCGCAATACCTCCTGCGTCAGATCTATAAAGTCGCCCCCAAGACGACGCTGTTGTTCCACGCCGCCGCCGGCGGGGTCGGCATGATCGCCTGTCAGTGGGCGGCGTCCCTCGGCGCGACTGTGATCGGCACGGTGGGGTCTGCCGGCAAAGCGCTGATCGCACGTTCCCATGGCTGCACCCATGTCATCAACTATCTGGAAGAAGACTTCGTCGAGAAGGTCAATGAGTATACTGACGGCGAAGGTGTCGATGTGGTCTACGATTCTGTCGGCAAGGACACGTTTCCGCGCTCGCTCGATTGCCTGAAGCGCCGGGGCCTATGGGTCAGCTTCGGTCAGTCTTCGGGACCGTGTCCCGAATTTCGCATCAACCTCCTTGCGCAGAAAGGCTCGCTCATCGCCACACGACCGGTGCTGTGGGACTTCATCGCCACGCGCAAGGATCTCGTTTCGACGGCGAACGATCTCTTCGCCCTGCTGGCGAAAAGCGCGGTCAAGGTGTCGGTGAACCAGACCTTCGCGCTGAAGGATGCAGCCGAGGCGCACCGCGCCATGGAAGGCCGTCAGACCACGGGCTCGTCCGTCCTCATTCCATAGCGCAGCGCAAATCTTTTTTTGCTCCTTGTTGGTCGTGGTTATCGCGGCGTGAGCGCGGATGGTCAAAGAAGTCTTGCTAAACGCCGTTCTTAATCTTTACCCCGCTGATTTGCGTCATGCGTAAAGCAAACTTACCAAGCGATTCAGATTTGGTGAGCTTGCGTTAAGCACGTCGATTCAGACGTTCTTCAAAGACCTCGCCGATGATCATCCTCGTTGAATACAACACCGCGCATCAAACTTCTTTCGAGGGGAGAGCCAGATACGCGGCGCTTCTAAAGAGCCTAAAACGGGGGACGTCATGGCACGAATGGAACTTGGAACAGTCTTGGGCTGCCAGTTTGAGCCTGCGGTTCAGGCCGGTGGAGCGGATGCGCTCTTCGAGCTTGGAATGCTGTACGCGACGGGGCGCGACGTCGATGTCGATCTCGTCACCGCGCATAAATGGTTCAATCTGTCGGCGGCGCGGGGCAACATTTCGGCACGGGACTATCGGGTGGAACTGGCCGGGGAAATGACCTCGGATCAGGTCTCCGAGGCGCAACGCCAAGCGCGCGAGTGGCTGCAGACCCATTAGGGTTGGATATCGAGGAGGTGCGGTCTGCCACGGCGCACTTGAGGGCGGGATGCCTGCGAAAGCGGGTGTGCCGCCTTACTCGTTTTTGCCGCACTCCCGGAAGAGCGACACCATGCAATCCCAGCTGCGGTGCGCGAAATTCTTTTGCGGGGGCGGCGCGGCCTGAGCCGCGGGAGGCCGCGCTGCCGGAGGATTTGGAGCGGCACGAGGACTTGGAGCTGCCTGAGGGGGGCGTGCCTGAAGGATTGTCGCGTCGCCGCCGCCAAGACCGATCACCGCACCTGAATCCTGCAAGCCACGCTTCGATGCGTCATAGGCGCGGCCGCCCAACTCGAACAGGGACTTGGGCTGGTCGCGCCGCTTGTCCTCAAAGGCCTGATTGTCCCGCTCCACGCGCTCGTTCAGCTGGCGCAGGCGTGGGTCGTTCGCGGGCAAGCCGGGACCCTCATAGTTGTAGACTTTGACCACCCCTTTGCAGCCCGGGTTCTTTTTCGCAGCGCAGGACGCGTGGCCGCCGTCCTTGGTGGTTTTCACCACGCAGTAGAGTTTGAACGCATCGCTTTGGCTGACGCCGCTGCCCTGTAGGCGGCAGCGATATGAGGCATTAGGGTTTTTGCAGGTAACGCAGTATTCGACACTGCCGGCCTGCGCGGAAGGAATTGCGGCAAAGTGAGCCGCGGCACTAAGCACGCCGAAGCATGCCGCCACACGCCAAGGCCATCCGAATCGGATGCCGCCGCTCATGCGTTCAATCCTCCCGAGGATTCTTTGTCTGAACCTAGCATATTGTGGGAAAGATCAATACGAGGGGCTGGTGCGCCTGGCGCCGCACACATCCGAGGCTGGAAACCGCCTTTGCGCGTGTTGACCGAGTCTAAGGAGAGCAGTAAGGCTTGCGTCCAGCGGAGACGTGGCCGAGAGGCTGAAGGCGGCGGTTTGCTAAACCGTTATACAGTGTAAAGCTGTATCGGGGGTTCGAATCCCCCCGTCTCCGCCAGGCCTGGCCTCGATCTTCCGACGTCCCCGGGAAGGCGTAGGCGCTCTGCAATCCTACGATCCACACGAACAACCATCAATTGGTCTGGGACGATACCA
>NZ_JBAWCQ010000084.1:0-2027 GCF_049590335.1 Methyloceanibacter sp. | reverse complement strand
CCCAGCGACTGCATGCCCGCTAGTTCAGCCTAATTGCGCCGCGACATGGCCTTGGCTCACACGCCGACACAGGTGCCGTATAGTCCGCCCACGGCAAGACACGTCCCGCCGACGCCACAATCGATGTCTTGGGAGCAAAGCTTCCTCTCGGGGGCGGTCAAGTCCAACGGCTCGCGGAGCCCGCTGTCACAGTTGCCGCAATGGCCGGCCTTGTTGCCCGGACGCTTGAGGTATCGCTCCGACGTCGGGCACTCCGCGTCGAACGAGCAGGCGAGGGCAGGGTGCCACACGACCATCAATGCGATTATCAGCAACGCTCTCATCTGTTGGTCTCCTCGAAGAGATACGCTTCGTGTCCGCGTGGGAGCAGAACCGCGGCCTAGGTCCTCGCGCGGAGCGATTCCAGTAGGCTAGGTTCCGCATAGATCGAGAACTAGGGCGTGGACTCATAAACGCGCAGCCAGAGGCGAATGCAGGCGAGCTTGACGAAGGCGAGATAGTTAGCGGCAAGCTTGTCGTATCGGGTAGCGATACGCCGACACTGCTTGATCTTATTGAAGAACCGCTCGACCAGATTGCGCTCCCGGTAAAGGTAAGGGCTGAAGCAGATCGGGTCCTTGCGATTGCGTTTTGGCGGGATGTTTGCCCACGCGCCCTGCTCGCTGGCGAGCGCCCTGATCCAGTCCGCGTCATATCCTCGATCTGCCAGCAACATGGTTCGTGGCTGCAATCCGGTCAGGAGCGTCGAACATAGCCGGTTGTCGTGCGCCTCACCGGGCGTGAGGCCGAGGCGAACAGGGAGACCATTGGCGTCCACGACGGCGTGAATTTTGCTGGTAAGTCCGCCCCGAGAGCGACCAATATGCTGGCCGCTGTTATTGGCGATGCAGGCACCCTGTTGGTGCACGCGGATGATAGACGTATCGATAATTTGCACCGCTGTATCATGAGCGGCAGCCAACGCATCCATGATCCGGTCCCAGACGCCAGCCCGCCTCCAGCGAACGAAGCGGTTGTAGCAAGTCGTATGGGGACCGTATCCGTCTGGCAGATCGCGCCATGGTGCGCCTGAGCGCAGGACCCAAAAGATGCCGTTGAGAATGCGCCGGTCATCCACACGGGGAATGCCGCGTGGCTTGTTTGGGAGCATCGGCCGAATGACGCTCCATTCGTAGTCACTGAGTTCATAGCGCATGATTCGAAGCTCCCTTTTTGGAGCTTGAATCACGGCTGAGACGCGATCAGCAACATCTGTCTGGATGTCCGTTTTCGGGGGCAAAGCAGACATAGAATGGTGTTGCGGACAGAGTCCGCTTTTGACCCAAAGCGGACTCGTCAGTGGGAGCGGTTGCGGCACGTGGGGTGCGCCGAATTGACAATGCTCGCCATGTGCATCAGCGTGCCGTTGTTGAAGGTTCCCTGAGGATTTGTTCTGATGGGATGAAAAGGGAACACGGTGTGCGCCTCGATGGCGCGGATGCCGTGGCTGCCCCCGCAACTGTGAGCGGTGAGCTTTCTGCCAATCGTGACCACTGGGAAACCGGGAAGGTCGAGCAGACGGCGATGACCCGCGAGCCAAGAGACCTGCCTTCAGCCGTGCCAGGGCTAATGGGCGAGCGGGGTTGTTCGCACATTGTCGGGATGTTCCATCGGGGCTCTCCGAAAGCACTGACGCGCTTTTTTGGTCGCTCGGCTTCGGAGGGAAGAATGTCCGACACAAAGAACGAAGAGGGCGCCGCACGCGCCCCTATGATCTCCAGATTTAGCAAAAACTTCCGTTGCGGGGCGCTGGGAGCACTGGTGCTGCTGATTGCTCCCGCTGCCGCAAGCGCGAATTGCGAAGTGCCGACAGTGCGGCTCGATCCCTTCGTGACGGAGAATGGTCGGCTTCCCATCGTTGATCGCATTGTTGGTGATGCGCCGTCCGATTTCCATGCGATGGGCATCGACATCGGGGGTGCCTATGTCTCTGAGCCTTTCTACAACTGGGGCGGCTTAGATCAGGGGGGCGAATATCAGGGTATCCT
>NZ_JBAWCQ010000083.1:0-51921 GCF_049590335.1 Methyloceanibacter sp. | reverse complement strand
CAGAATGACTGCGGCGACGACGACGGGTCCGGCCCATGGCCCGCGCCCAGCCTCGTCGATTCCCGCCACGGGAGCCTGGTGGAGATCCATCATCTCCGTCTCGAGATCGAAATTCGGATAACCGGAGTCATGCCGGGGTAAGGGTTCCATGGCGGAACTGTCCGACGAACCTCGGCCCTCGCGCAACCGTTCGCGTGCGGAGCCGCAGCACGCGTTGTGGAAAAGCTTCTAAAGCAGGCTGAGCTGCTGGCCGGGCAGGGTGGGCGGCGTGAAGAGATCGGTCCGCAACGTATGGGGTTTGTCGAGGCCGAGCCGTTCAGCGGCCATCTGAAAACGCCGGCCGATCATCCAGGCATAGGGGCCATCGCCCTCCATGCGGCCTTGCCACTGCCCGTCGTAGAGCTTGCCGCCCCGCGTCTGCCGCATCAGGGACAGCACGCGGTCTGCGCGGTCCGGGCAATTGGCTCTGAGCCATTCGACGAAGAGATCGCCGGTCTCCAACGGCAGCCGCAGTAGGATGTAGCCTGCCTCACAGGCGCCGGCGGCGGAGGCGCGCTCCAAAATGCGCTCGATCTCCGCATCCGTGAGGCCCGGCACAACCGGCGCGACCATGACGGAGGCGGGGACGCCGGCACGCGCGAGCGTCTCGACGGCCTCAAGCCTTTTGTCGGGCGTGCTCGCGCGCGGCTCCATGGCCCGGGCCAGCTTGCCGTCGAGCGTGGTGACCGACAGCGCCACCTTCACCAGACCGCGCTCGGCCATGGACTGCAGAATATCGAGGTCGCGCAACACGAGCGCCGACTTGGTGACGATCCCCACCGGGTGGTTGTTGGCGCTCAAGACCTCGAGAATGCGCCGCATGATTCGGTAGCGCCGCTCCACGGGTTGATAGGGATCGGTGTTCGATCCGATCGCGATTATGCGGGGCACATAGCCGGGCGCAGCACTTTCGCGCTCCAGCGCCTGCGCCGCATTGGTCTTTGCGAACAGCTTCGTCTCGAAATCGAGGCCGGGCGACATGCCGAGAAACGCATGGGTCGGGCGGGCAAAACAATAAATGCATCCGTGCTCGCAACCCCGGTAAGGATTGATTGACCGGTCGAAGCCGATATCCGGGGATTCGTTCTTGGTGATGATGCGGCGGGCAGGGACCTCCTGAACCTCGGTCCGGAGTGCCTCCAAGTCACCCTGAGACTCCCAGCCGTCATCCACCGGCTCATAGGTTTTTGGCTCGAAGTGCCCTGAACGGTTGGTTTGGGCGCCCCGGCCATGGCGGCGGCCATACGCGATGCCGCCCGCCTCATGCGGCAGGCTCTCATCGCGGCTCGGTTTTCGAATGGCAATGCTCATGCACGCAATATAGGCAAGGCATAAGAACAAATCAAGAACATGAGGGCGCCGGCATGGCTCGAATCCCTTGCGGCGATTGCCGCGTAGGGGGGAGCCGCTATAGTCCAGCCGATGATTTCAGTCGTAATCCCAACGTTCAATGCCGAGCGTGCCCTCGTTCCGACCTTGTCGGCGCTCGTGCCCGCGGTGGTCGATGGCATCGTCCAGGA
Organism: Methyloceanibacter sp.; assembly: GCF_049590335.1. Classification (GTDB taxonomy): domain Bacteria; phylum Pseudomonadota; class Alphaproteobacteria; order Rhizobiales; family Methyloligellaceae; genus Methyloceanibacter. Next base: position 50,362 of record NZ_JBAWCQ010000083.1, on the reverse strand, counting down.
GGCTATCATCTCCGATGGCGGCTCGACGGACGATACCTATGTGATCGCCGATGCGGCGGGCACTCATCTGGTCCAGGCACCGCGAGGCCGGGGAATCCAGCTTGAGGCGGGGGCGGCGGTCGCGAAGGGCGATTGGCTGCTCTTTCTTCATGCGGACACGGTTCTTGAGCCCGGCTGGGCCACCGAGGCCGCGAACTTCATCGAGCGCATCGAGACTGGCCGCCGCCCGCTCGCGGCCGCCTATTTCCGATTCGCGCTCGACGACGAAGGCTTCATGCCCCGTCTGATCGAGCTCATGGTCGGCCTGCGCTGCGGGCTGTTCTCGCTCCCCTATGGCGATCAGGGTCTATTGATTTCGCGCACGCACTATCGAAGGCTCGGCGGCTTCCAGCCGCTCCCCTTGATGGAGGACGTGGACCTTGTCCGCAGGCTGAAGCGCCGGGAGCTTTACGGGCTCAAGACGCGGGCGGTGACCAGCGCCAGGCGCTACCACGATGACGGCTATCTGATGCGCAGTAGCCGCAATATCGGACTGATGTTTCTGTATCTTTTGCGCGTCCCGCCGCGCGTGCTTGCCCGCCTCTATGATTGACGCCGGACATGCCTAGCGTGCCACCCACGCGTCGCGTCGCGTTTGCGCCGCGTCTCATCGTCATGGCCAAGCAGCCACGCGCGGGCGCCGTAAAGAGGCGTCTTGCGCGGGGGATCGGCACCGTTGCGGCCACGCGGTTCTACCGGACCACGCTGCGCCATACGCTCATGAGACTTGGCGCCGATCCGCGCTGGCAGACCTATCTGGCGGTCTCGCCCGATCGCGCGCTGCGCGAGCCCTTTTGGCCACGTGTGACGCGGATTCCGCAAGGTGAGGGCGATCTCGGTGCGCGCATGCAGCGCCTGTTCGATGCGATGCCTCCCGGGCCCGCTGTCCTTGTCGGCAGCGACATTCCCGCTATTTGCCCTACCCATATCGCCGAGGCCTTCCGGTGTCTCGGCCGCGCTGACGCTGTGTTCGGCCCGGCGGAGGATGGCGGTTACTGGCTGGTCGGGTTCAGACGAAGACCCGGGCGGCTGTCGCCGTTTGATGGCGTGCCCTGGTCGACCGACCATGCCCTTACCGCCACATGCGACAACCTCAAAGGCAGAACGGTCGCGTTGACAGACACGCTGAGCGACGTCGACACGGCGGAAGACTTCGGCCACCTCAAGCGCGGGTTCGGCAATGCGGTGTGGGCGACGGCTCCAAGAGGGTAAATTACTTTTTTTTCTTCTTTTTTTTGCCCTCGGTGAAGCGGGGCAGCAGCTCGACGAAGGAGCAGGGGCGGTGGCGGTTGTCGAGTTGAAGTTTGAGGATGCCGTTCCAGGCATCTTCGCAAGCACCGGGCGATCCGGGTACGGAGAAGATCAGCGATTTCTTGGCGAGTCCGCCGCAGGCGCGTGATTGCACCGTGGACGTGCCAACGGTCTGGTAGCTCAGCATATGGAACAGCACGGAGAATCCGTCGATCTCTTTGTCGAAGAGCGGGCGTACGGCCTCGGGCGTTACGTCGCGCTCGGTGAAGCCCGTTCCGCCCGTGGTGATGACCACGTCGACGCCGCCCGCCTTCACCCATCTCTTCACGGCCTTGCGGATAGACCTCCGGTCGTCCGGCACGACCATGCGATCGGCGACGATGTGGCCGGCCTCTTCGATCATCTGCACCAGTAGCGGTCCGGATTTGTCCGTCTTGGGCGTGCGCGTGTCGGAGATGGTGAGCACGGCCAGGCGCAACGGGATGAACGGGCGGGTGGGGTCGATGCGGGCACTCATAGTACGATTTCCTCTAGCCTCTGAGCGGCGTTCTCCAGACTTATGGGAGCTTGTCCAGTCTTGCCTTCAGCACGAGCAAGTCGCGCCAGGCATGGCGCTTCGCCTCTGGGGAGCGAAGCAGATAGGCCGGATGTAACGTCGCAAGCATCGGGATGTCGCGTTCTTTCGCGTGATATAGTTTCCACTTGCCGCGCAGGCGCATGATGCCTTCGGTGGTTTCGAGCATGGACTTCGCGGCCGCGCCGCCCAGGAGCACAATCACCTCCGGCTCCAGCAATTCGATCTGCCGGGCGAGAAACGGTGCGCAGGATCCTATTTCCTGCGGGGTCGGCGTGCGGTTGCCGGGCGGGCGCCAATAGATCGTATTGGTGATGTAGACCGAAGTTTCGTCCAGCCCGATCGCAGCCAGCATCTTGTCCAGAAGCTTGCCGGCACGGCCCACGAAGGGTTTGCCTTGCAGGTCTTCGTCGCGGCCGGGGGCCTCGCCGATCAGCATCAGCTTGGCCTCCTCGCTCCCGCGCGCAAAGCAAGTGGTCTTCGCTGTCCGCTTCAGCGGGCAGCCCTCGAAGACCGCCACGGCTTCTGCGAGTTCGGCAAGCGTCTTGATCCCGTCGAGCGCTGGCGCCGCCGCATTTGCCGGAGCCGGAGCCGGAGCCGCGTGCCGCGCCTTTGGAGGGGTCTTGGGCGGCGTCTTGGGTGCGTTTCTGGGCGCGTTTCTGGGAGCGCTCTTGGCCGAATTCTTCGGTGGTGGCGGGGCGGCGGATTGCGCGAAGCGGTCCACCGGCGCATCGCCGATGGCCTCGTCCACGCCCATGGCTGCGTACCAGGCAAGCAGGCCAGAAGCTTGATTTGCGGCGCTTTCACTCATTTGCGTGGGCAGGGCCGATCCGATATTTGTCAGTTCAAGGCAACAAAAATAACTTTAGCACCAATTTCGTCGTGGGCGCGGCACGGTGCGGCATCAGAACAGAAAGGGCTGAGATGAGCGATCAGGTCGAACGGGACGTGATGGAGTTCGATGTGGTGATCGTCGGCGGCGGGCCCGCGGGGCTCTCGGCCTCGATCCGGCTCAAGCAGCTTGCGGCCGAAAAGAACACAGAGATCTCCGTCGTCGTCCTGGAAAAGGGTTCTGAGATCGGCGCCCATATCCTGTCGGGCGCGGTGATCGATCCCGTGGGGCTCGACGCGCTCATCCCCGATTGGCGCGAGCAAGGCGCGCCGCTCACAGACGTGGTCTCCAAGGACTTGTTCTACTATCTCGGTGAAGCGGGCGAGATCCGGATGCCCAACCTGTTCATGCCGCCGCTCATGAGCAATCACGGTTGCTATGCAGGCAGCCTCAGCAATCTCACCAAATGGCTTGGGCAGAAGGCGGAGGGGCTTGGGGTCGAGGTCTATGCGGGCATCGCAGTGGCCGACGCGATCATCGGTGCGGACGGCGCGGTCGAGGGTGTGATCACCGGCGATCTTGGTGTCGCACGCGACGGTAGCCACAAGGATAGCTATACGCCGGGCATGGCGCTCCTCGGGAAATACACGTTCTTCGCCGAAGGCGCGCGCGGTTCGGTGACCAAGCAGCTCATCGAGAAATACGGCCTGGACGAAGATAGCGGCACGCAGAAATTCGGCATCGGCCTGAAAGAGCTCTGGGAGATACCGGCCGAAAACCATAGGCCCGGTCTCGTGCAGCACACCATGGGCTGGCCACTCAATAACAATACCGGCGGTGGGTCCTTCATCTACCATTTCGGCGATAACCTGGTTTCGGTTGGCTTCGTCGTCCATCTCGACTATGCCAACCCCTATCTCAACCCGTTCAAAGAATTTCAGCGCTCGAAAACGCATCCAGTCATTGCCAACCATCTCGAAGGCGGCAAGCGCATCGCCTATGGCGCGCGTGCGTTGACTGAAGGCGGGTGGCAGGCTGTTCCGCAGCTTGCATTCCCCGGCGGCGCGCTTGTGGGCTGCGGCGCGGGCTTCATGAACGTGCCGCGCATCAAAGGGTCTCACAACGCTATGTTGTCGGGCATGATGGCGGCCGATGCGGCATTCCAGGCCATGGAAGCGGGGCGGTCGCGGGACACGCTTCTGGAGTACATTCATGCCTTCGAAGACAGCGCGATGGCGAAGGAGCTGAAGAAGGTCCGTAACGTGAAGCCGCTCTGGTCGCGTTTCGGCACACGGCTCGGCCTCCTTCTCGGCGGAATCGACATGTGGCTCAATACTATCCTGCCGTTCCTCGGCCACACGCTGAAGCACAATAAGCCCGACTATGCGAGCTTGCGGCCTGCCGCGAAATCGAAGCCAATCGACTATCCGAAGCCCGACAACAAGCTGACCTTCGACATTCTCTCCTCGGTGTTCTTATCCAATACCAACCATGACGAAGACGAGCCCGTGCATCTGACGCTGGCGGACCCCAATGTGCCGGTCGAGCAGAATTTGCCGCATTATGACGAGCCTGCGCAGCGCTATTGCCCCGCGAATGTCTACGAGGTCGTGGAGGAAGGCGGTTCAGTGCGTTTCCAGATCAACGCGCAAAACTGCGTGCACTGTAAGACCTGTGACATCAAGGACCCGGCACAGAACATCACCTGGGTCGTGCCGGAAGGCGGCGACGGACCCAACTACGCCAATATGTAGCGCGGTCAACATTACGGAATGCTCATGTGGTTCAATTGATTGGGCCACAAACGCGCCGCCTTTGAACCCAAATATAGTTTTCATCAAAGGACAAAGCGCTTAGCCTGTCCGATAACTTTGGAACAACAAGCTTGGGGCGGCGAAAGCCGGGCCGACGATATGACGAATGCCGATAGCGGGCGTGTGGGAAAATGGGCCCTGCGCGCGGCCCTCTTGATCGCGATTTTCGCGGCTCCGGCCGCCTATTCGGAGGTCGCGGCGCCAAAGCCTGACGATCCGGGCGCCCGAACCCTTCTCGGCAACTACCTTGCGGGCCGCATGGCACGCCAGAACCGCGACACGGACGCGGCGGCCGATTTTTACACTAAGGCCTTGGAAGGCGATCCGGCCAACGAGGCCATTCTCGAACAGGCCTTTTTGCTGGAAGCACGTGCCGGCCATTGGGATCGTGCGAGCGAGCTTGCCAATGAGCTCATCAAGGTCGAGCCCTCGCACCGCTTCGCGCAATTCCTACTGGGCATCAAAGCGTTCCAGCGCGGAGACTACAAAAAGGCAGATGTGCATTTCGCGGCCGCGCGGCAGGGCCCCATCGCCGATCTCGCCTCCACGCTGGCGCGCGCCTGGGTCCAGGAAGCCGACGGCGAACATTCGAAAGCGTTCGAGGCGCTGGACCGCCTGAGCAACGCGGACTGGGCGCAATACTATCAGCGATACCATCGGGCGCTGATCGCCGACGTAGCCGGGCGGCATCAGCTTGCGAGTAAGTCGTATGACGCTGCCTTCAAGCGAAGCCCCACGACGCTTCGGATTGCCGACGCCTTTGCGCGTCATGCCGTCAACAGTAATCGGAAGGACTTGGCGATCGCGACGCTTAAAATGCACATGGCCAAGACGGCGCCGCATCCCATGACCGAGGCCCTGCTGGAAGAGATCGAGAGCGGCGGCAGACCGGAGCTGATTGCGGATAATCCGACAGACGGCCTCGCCGAGGTCTTCTATGGGATCGGTGACGCCGTGGCCGGCGAGGGCGGTCTTGAGATGGGCGTCATCTATCTGAAATTCGCGCTCCTGCTGCAGCCCGACTTTCCGCTCGCCCAGATCGCGCTTGCGGAGGCGCACTCGGCGGCAAAGAAGTACGAGGCCGAGATCGCGGCCTTCGACGCCATTCCCCGATCGTCTCCGCTTTGGGTGAATGTGCAGATTCAGAAGGCGTTTGCACTGACGTCGCTCGAGCGCATCGATGAGGCGAAGGCCCTGCTCAATGACATCATCGCCAAGAACCCGGATGATGTCCGCCCGCTCGATGCGCTCGGAAACATCCTCCGTTCCAAGGAGCATTATGAAGAGGCGCGCGACTACTACACGAAGGCGATCAGCCTGGTCGACAAGCCGTCCAAGCGCAACTGGGCCCTCTTTTACTCGCGCGGCGTCTGTAACGAGCGGCTGAAGGATTGGCCTGCGGCCGAGGCCGACTTCAACAAGGCCCTCCAATTAAATCCCGACGAGTCGCTGGTGCTAAATTATCTCGGTTATTCCTGGGTCGATCAGGGTTTGAATCTGGAACAGGCCATGGATTACATCCGCAAGGCTGTGAGCCTGAAGCCGGACGACGGCTATTACGTCGACAGTCTGGGCTGGGCCCATTACCGGCTGGGCAACATGCCGAAGGCAGTTGAGTATCTGGAGCGGGCGGTCGAATTGCGCCCGGACGATCCGATCATCAATGACCATCTGGGCGATGTCTATTGGCGTGTGGGCCGTCAGGTTGAGGCCAAATATCAGTGGCAGCAGTCGCTGTCGCTGGAGCCGGAAGACGACCTGCGGGAGAAACTGAACACGAAGATCGCGTCGGGACTCGAAGAGGAGACGGCGACCAAGTCCGCGTCGGAATCTGTTGAGCCCAAACAGAACACCTCGCAATAGAGGCCGGTTCGCGATACGTCACATCGCGATATGCGATTTCGGGACATTGCTTGGGCCAAGCTGAACCTCACACTTGAGGTCTTGGGCCGGCGTGGCGACGGCTTCCACGAGTTGAGAAGCCTTGTCGCTTTTGCCGGTGTCGGCGATACGGTAGAATTCACCCCTCACGTTTCCCCGGGGCCTAGACTTGTGGCTCGCGGTGCCGGCGCGCCTATGCCGCCCGATGCGTTCGCGCTTGAGATCGAGGGGCCCTTTGCCGGTGTGCTGGACGGTGCGAACCTCATTCTGGAGGCCGCTGAAGCGGCACGCGCGTCCGTCCCCGCACTGACCCCTGGGACATTCAAGCTCGTCAAAACGCTCCCCGTCGCGGCGGGTCTCGGCGGCGGGTCCGCCGACGCCGCCGCCGCGCTCCGATTGCTCATTGAGGCCGGTGATGGCGCGTTCTTGGCGACAGGGGCTGGCGTAATCGCCCCTGAACTCGGGTCCGATGTCGCGGTCTGCCTGCGTAGCGCACCTGCATTAATGACCGGCCGCGGCGAAGTGGTCGCCGCCGTATCGGGCTTCCCGCAATGCGGCGTTGTGCTGGCCAATCCCGGCGTGGAACTTTCAACGTCCGCGGTCTACGGGGCACTCGGCGCCGAACCGCTTGATGCGCCCCAAGACGCGACACCGCCGCAGGATTTCGGCGGAAGCTTCGAAGCACTGATCGCCTATGCATCGGTTCGCGGCAACGATCTGGAACCCGCCGCCCGCCGGTTGGCGCCCGAGGTCGGGACGGTGCTTTCGAAGCTGGAGACACTGAAAGGCGCCCGACTCGTCCGGCTGTCGGGCTCCGGCGCCACCTGCTTTGCTGTGTTCGCCACGCCGCGCGAGGCGCTGCGGGCTGCGATCGTGCTTGCAGAGAAAGCGCCGGATTGGTGGATCACTGCCGGGATCCTTGGAGACCCCCGGAAGACCCTGACGGCCTGAGGGCCGCCGTTAGCTAGAACGGCCGGCTCACAGAAAACTCGATTGCACCGAGCAGGGCAGACTTGACGTCCCCATCCGGGAAGATGGCCAGCGCGTCACGGGCGATCGCGCCGTAATGGCGCGCCCGTTCCATCGTGTCGGCCAGGGCATTGTTCTTGGCGATCAAATCGACAGCCGTTTTGAGATCGTCGTCGCCGATTTCGCCCTGCTTCACCGTCCGCTCCCAGAACTTTCGCTCCTCGGCGCTGCCCCGGCGGTAGCTCAGTACGACCGGCAATGTGATCTTGCCGTCGCGGAAATCGTCACCGACGCTCTTGCCGAGCTCCGACTGCTCGCCCGAATAGTCGAGGGCATCGTCCACAAGCTGGAAGGCGACGCCGAGATTGCGCCCAAAGGACCGCAACGCCGCGGCTTCCGATTTCGGGCGCTCGGCGATCGCCGCGCCCACTTCGGACGCCGCCGCGAACAGGGCCGCCGTCTTCGCTTCGATGACCGCGAGGTAGTCGTCCTCGGTGGTGTCGGTGTTGTTCGCGGTGATGAGCTGCATCACCTCGCCTTCGGCAATGATCGCTGCCGCATCGGACAAAATGCGCAGTGCGCCCAGGGAGCCGACATCCACCATCATCTTGAAGGATTGACCCAGCAGGTAGTCGCCGACGAGGACGCTGGCCTCGTTGCCCCACAACAGTCTGGCCGTGGTCTTGCCTCGGCGGAGGTTGCTTTCGTCGACAACATCGTCATGGAGCAGCGTTGCCGTGTGCATGAACTCCACGGAGGCCGCGAGCCGCTGGTGGCCATCGCCTTCATATCCGCACAGCTTTGAGGCGGCGATGGTCAGCATCGGGCGCAGGCGCTTTCCCCCTGAATCGATCAGGTGCCGCGCGAGCTCGGGGATCAAGTCGACATTGGAGCGTGCCTTGTCCAGGATGATCTGGTTGACACAGGCCATGTCCTCCTCGACAAGCGCGAAGAGCGGGGCGAGGCTTGCGCTGGGTTCGCGCGGGTCGGAAAGCTTGACGACGATGCCCACAGGCCAGTCTCCTCTTGTGGGGGGTTTCGTTTCCTCCTGTGCGGAGGGCTTATAGCACTGTCCGCGGCCCGAATTGAAGAAGAAGGCGCCGACGGCATGTCTGGAGCGGTTGTCGCGATGAAAGAACTAATACGGTCGAACGATCCCGTGCTCGTCTCATTTGTGAGCGCACTCCTCAAAGAAGCGGGAATCGCGTTTACGGTGCTCGACACCAATATGAGCGTGATGGAAGGGTCTATCGGGGTCCTGCCGCAGCGCGTGCTGGTTGAGGAAATTTCCGTCGACAAGGCACGCACGCTGCTGACCGAGGCTGGCGTAGGCAATGATCTCGAGCGCGACAATAGGTCCTAGCGGCTCCAGCGAGCCCGATACGACCGCCGATGCGTTCCTCGGCGGGCGGATCGAAATTCTTCAGCACAGGTCCGGGCATCGGGGCGGCAGCGATGCGGTGTTTCTCGCCGCCGCCGTACCGGCGCAAGCAGGCGAAAAGGTCCTGGATGCAGGGACCGGCGCGGGAACCGCGGGGCTTTGCCTTCTGGCCCGCGTTCCGGGGGCCGATGTCACCGGCGTCGAAATCGACTCGGGCCAATGCGCGCTGGCGCTTCGAAATGCGGAACGGAACGGTTTTGGCGACTGTTTCCGACCGATCGAGGCGGATCTCACCGCGCCCGCCAAAACATTGAGCGGCGCTGGGCTCATTCGCGAAGGCTACCACAAGGTCATGGCCAATCCGCCTTTCTACGGCGAAGGCTCGGTCCGGGTGGCGCCAGACGCATCGCGTGCGAATGCGCATGTGATGCCGGAGGGCGAGTTGGAGCGCTGGGTGCGGTTCCTAACGACCATGGCCGGGCCGAACGCGACACTGACCTTGATTCATCGCGCCGATTATCTGAGCCCGCTTCTGGACGTGCTGAAGGACCGGTTCGGCGGTCTGTCGATCTATCCGCTCTTTCCCAAGCGCGGGCTCCCGGCCAGCCGCGTCATCGTCCAGGGTCGGAAGAACAGCCGCGCGGCCGCGCGCCTTCTGCCTGGACTGGTGCTGCATGAGGAGGGAGGCGCCTATACCCCCGAAGCCGAAGCCGTCTTGCGGGCCGGGGCGGCGCTTCTACTCGAGCCGCCCGGATCTTAGGGGCTTCCGCCCAGTTGCGAGCGGGGCTAGGGAGGAAGCCGGGCGTTCGAAGACCTGCTAGGCGCAGACCTTCACGTCCTTCCCAACCCATTTGCGATAGGGATTTCCCCGGCGGTCCCAGACGTTGATGGAGACCTTGCGCGGGGCGTAGTGGCAGTAAGCCCGCCCGCGATAGTCGAACCGGTTCGGGCCGTAACGGTGCGAGTGGCGCGCACCATACCGGCCGGGATGGTGGCGACGATGGCCGGCATGGGGGCGGGGCTTGTAATTGTACTCGTAGCCGCCGTGTTTGCCGCCACGATAGCGACCGCCATCGTGGCCCGCATAAGCGGCGGTTGCCCCGAAGGCCACCAGCGCGGCAGCTGCAAGAAGAGTGGTTTTCAGCATGGTCCTTACCTCTGTTCCGGCGCCTCGCGCGGCGCCTCAGTTCCTCGGTCGTGAGAAAAAGGTTTAGAGGTGAGGGGCTGAACCGCGGTTGAGAGCCCTATTCATCGACGGTTCAGCGCAACAGACCAGGGTAAACGACAAAGGGCCGGTCCCCGATTGGAGACCGGCCCTTGCCGGAGTGCGATGCGTGTGGTGCGGCTAGTACCAGCCGCCCCACGAGCGTTGTCGCCAATAGGGATAGTGGGCGTACGGATAAGTGCCGCAGCGTTGGCGTGCCCGTATGCAATTCCGTGGCACGTAGTGCCCGGCACGCGGCCGGACATAGGCGTGGCGTCCAGGCGAAACAAAGCGCCGGCCAGCATAGCCCGTGCTGTAATACCCGTTGCGCCAGGCTTTGCGGCGCCAGCCGGCGTCGGCCGGTTGCGGCGCGAGCGTCACGAAGACGAACGCGACGCCTGCGGCCAGGCTCGCCAAGATCGCAAACTTTCTCATCGAACGGTTCTCCTCAGGACGGTGCCGGAAGAGCTCCTGGCTCTTCGATATGGTCAACGTCTTCCGCCTCGATCTCTTTGTCTACCACTCTAATGGGACCAGCTCGTGACCGAATGCGCATTGACGTCAATGCGTGGCGTTTGCCGGATACGATGGCAGGTGGCGTAGGCTTGCCCCTGTCTGGCCTTTATTGATCCCGATTTAGTGGACAACTCTTGATCTCAATTTGCCTGGGGGTACGGTGCGTTTATGAGCGAAAATGGTTTTATGACAGTCATGAAGTTCTTGCTTCCGGAGAAGTGGACCAAGTCCCGCCCCCTCGTGCCGGTCCTGCGCTTCAGCGGACCGATCGGTGTGAGTTCTCCCTTCAAGCAGGAACTCTCCATGCCCACCGTCGCCGCCGCGATCGAGAAGGCGTTCTCCATGCGCGGGGCCAAGGCGGTCGCCATTCAGATCAATTCGCCGGGCGGCGCGGCTGTCCAGTCCACGCTGATCTACAAACGCATTCGCGCCCTTGCCGAGGAAAAAGACCTCAAGGTTTATGTATTCTGCGAAGACGTCGCAGCCTCCGGCGGGTACATGCTGTCGGTCGCGGGCGATGAGATCTACGCCGATCCGAGTTCGATCGTGGGGTCAATTGGGGTGATTGCGGCCGGATTCGGCTTCCCGGGGCTCATGGAAAAGATCGGCGTCGAACGCCGCGTCTACACCGCGGGCAACAACAAGGACACGCTCGATCCGTTCCTGCCAGTGAAGCCTGCGGATGTGGAACGCGTCCAAGCGATTCAGCTCGACATTCACGAGGCCTTTATCGAAATGGTGAAATCGCGCCGGGGAGACAAGCTGACAAAGTCCGACGACGAGCTGTTCACCGGCGCATTCTGGTCGGGCAAAGTGGCCGCGGAGCTTGGTCTCATCGACGGCCTGTCGGATCTGCGCACCAAAATGCGCGAAGTTTTTGGCGAGGATGTCCGGTTCAAGCTCGTCTCCTCCAGCGGGTCCTGGCTCCGCCGCGGCAAGAAGTCTGTCTCTGTCGGTGGCGGCGGCATCAATCTTGGCAGCTTGCCCCAAGGCTTCGCCGCCGACGTGATCTCCGCGATCGAAGCGCGTGCGCTCTGGTCGCGTTTCGGGTTGTAGGACAATGCCGCAGGTCCTTCTATTGGCCGCCATCGGCGCGGGCCTTCTCCTGGTCAGGCGGTACCTGAAAAGGGAGCAGGAGCGCGTCCGGGGCGAACTGCGAAAGGCGGAGGAGGCCATGGAGAGGCGGGACATAGAAAGCACCGTGCCTTTGGAAGAGGACCCCGTAACCGGCGTCTACCGCCCCAAGGACCACCGCTAGACCACAAGCCGGAAGCCCCGAGGGGAACGCTTGCCTGCTATGGCTTCCATTGTTGGCCGCAAGGCAATAGCTTGCGGCGGCGATCCCGCCCCTCGACGAATCGAACATGTCCAAGCAATTGAAATCTGCCGGAAAGGCTCCCGCGCCGTCGTTCCAGGACCTCATTTTGAGGCTTCAGCGCTTCTGGGCCGATCAGGGCTGCGTCATTCTCCAGCCCTACGACATGGAAATTGGCGCGGGCACGTTTCATCCGGCCAGCACGTTGCGGTCACTCGGGCCCAAGCCCTGGCGCGCGGCCTATGTGCAGCCCTCGCGGCGGCCCAAAGACGGCCGTTACGGTGAGAATCCGAACCGTCTCCAGCACTATTATCAATTCCAGGTCATTCTGAAGCCGTCGCCGCCCGATATTCAGGATCTATACCTACAGAGCCTTTACGCCATCGGTATCGACCCCAAGAACCACGATATCCGCTTTGTGGAGGACGATTGGGAGAGCCCCACGCTCGGCGCCTGGGGGCTTGGCTGGGAGGTCTGGTGCGACGGCATGGAAGTGTCGCAGTTCACATACTTTCAGCAGGTCGGCGGCTTCGACTGCGATCCGGTCTCGGGCGAGTTGACGTATGGGCTGGAGCGCCTGGCGATGTATGTGCAGGGCGTCGACAATATCTACGACCTCAATTTCAATGGCGGGGAAGGGGATGCCAAGATCACCTATGGCGACATCTTCCTGCAGGCCGAACAAGAATATTCCCGACACAATTTCGAGCATGCCAATGCGGAGAAGCTGTTCGAGCATTTCCGCGACGCCGAGGCCGAGTGCAACGCGCTGCTGGAGGCGGGTGAAAACGGCGAACGGCATTTGATGGTGCTGCCCGCCTATGACCATGTCATCAAGGCGTCCCATATCTTCAACCTGCTGGATGCTCGCGGTGTGATCTCCGTCACCGAGCGCCAGGCTTACATTTTGCGTGTCCGCGACCTGGCCAAGGCCTGCTGCGCGGCCTGGCTCAAAACCGAAGCGGGAGGGGCGGCGGTATGACCAATGCCAAGATCCTGCAGCAGACCCCCGTGCTTTTTACGCGCGATCTCCCCAAGGCGGCGTCCTATTGGGAGGAGAAGGTCGGGTATTACACGCTTGGCGTTTGGGGCGAGCCGCCGGACTTCGCGATCGCGGCGCGGGAGTTCGCCCATGTCATGCTCAGCCAGGCACACGCAACGCACGAAATCGGTCCGCATTGGCGCATCAAGAACAAACTGTGGAACGCTTATTTTTGCATCGACGATGCCTGCGCGATGTATTTGGACCTCAAGGAGCTCGGCACGCTCATCGACTGCGATCTCGGTGAACAGCCCCACGGCGTTCTTAAATTCGGAATCCAGGACCTTGACGAACACGACATTGGTTTCGGTCAAGACCCTGCGCCGGCCGGCCAGAATTGATCGCGATGTCTGAACTCCTGCTCGAATTTTTGTCAGAAGAAATCCCGGCGCGGATGCAGACACGGGCGCAAAACGACGTCGCGCGCTTGCTCGGCGACAAGCTCAAAGCCGCCCGGCTCGACTTCGAGGGAATCAAGGCCTTCGCGACGCCACGCCGCGTGACAGCGGTGGTCGAGGGCCTGCCCAAGCGCTCGCCGGATGTGCGCGACGAACGCAAAGGGCCCCGTGTGGGTGCGCCGGACAAGGCCATCGAAGGCTTCCTGAAATCGGCGGGGCTGAATTCCCTCGATGAGGCGGAGACACGCGAAGACAAGAAGGGCAGCTTCTATGTCGCGGTGATCGAAAAGCCCGGCCGCGACAGTGCCGAGGTCGTTGCCGAAATCGTGCCGGAGATCGTGAAGACCTTCCCATGGCCGAAGGCCATGCGCTGGGGCGCGGGGAAGCTGCGTTGGGTGCGCCCGCTACATTCCATCCTCTGCCTCTTTGGCGGCAAGGTCGTGGATTTCGAGGTGGGTGGCATCAAGAGCGGCAAGACGACTCGCGGCCATCGCTTCATGGCGCCAAAAGAGTTCGCCGTGAAAGACTTCGCCGATTACGAGGCGAAGCTTCGCAAGGCGTATGTCATTCTCGATGGCGAAGAGCGCGCTGCGCGCATCCTGGATGCCGCAAGAGCGCGCGCTGGCGAGCACGGCTTCGCGCTCGTCGAGGACGAGGGACTGCTTGCTGAAAACGCCGGCCTCAACGAATGGCCGGTGCCCTTGCTAGGCGCCTTCGACGAAGAGTTTCTGAGCGTACCGCCGGAGGTGCTCGCCACCTCGATGAAGGCGCATCAGAAATGCTTCTCGGTGTCCAAGGGCGATGACCTTGCCAACCGTTTTGTCCTGGTGGCGAATCTGGAAGCGGAAGACGGCGGCACGTCGATCACTCAAGGCAATGAGCGGGTGATTGCGGCACGGCTTTCGGATGCAAAATTCTTCTTCGATCAGGATCTCAAGGTCTCGCTCGAGACCCGCGTGCCGCAGCTCAAGGACGTCAAATTCCATGAGAAACTCGGCACGCAGTATGAGCGCGTGCAGCGAATCTTCATGCTGGCGCGGGATCTGGCGCCGCTTGTCGGGGCCGACGCGGAAGATGCGGAACGCGCCGGCATCCTCGCCAAGGCGGACCTCGTGAGCGACATGGTCGGGGAGTTCCCCGAGCTGCAAGGCATTATGGGCCGCTACTATGCGCTCGATCAGGGCGAGCGTCCGGCCGTGGCCAACGCCATCGCCGCCCACTACAAGCCGGTCGGGCCCTTGGACGAAGTGCCGAGCGAGCCGGTCTCCATTGCTGTCGCCCTTGCCGACAAGCTGGACACGCTCGTGGGCTTCTGGGCCATCGACGAAAAACCTACGGGCTCCAAGGATCCATACGCTTTGCGCCGGGCCGCCCTCGGCGTCATCCGGATCGTGCTTGAGAACGGCATTCGTCTGCCGCTGCTCGAACAGGTTCAGACGCAACTGCCGGCCAATAGCGAGAGCAAGGCCGAGACCGCGCGCAGCCTCCTCGATTTCTTCGCCGATCGGCTGAAAGTGTATCTGCGCGATCAAGGTGCGCGGCACGATCTCGTGGACGCCGTCTTCGCGTTGGGCGGCGACGATCTTCTGATGATCGTGGCCCGCGTCGACGCGCTAGGGCGCCTTCTCGACACGGACGACGGCGCAAACTTGTTGGCCGGCACCAAGCGTGCGGCGAATATTCTTCGCATCGAGGAGAAGAAGGATAAGCGCACTTACGACGAGGCGCCCGATCCAAAACTGCTCGAAGCTCCTGAAGAAAAGGCGCTGGCCAAGGCCGTCGACGCGGTCGAAAAATCTGCCGCCAAGGCCATCGAGGATGAGGATTTCGGGGCGGCCATGACCGCCATGGCCAAGCTTCGCGCGCCCGTGGATGCGTTCTTCGACGCAGTCACCGTCAATGCGGACGATTCCAACGTGCGCGATAACCGCTTGCGGTTGCTCAATCGCATCCGGAGCACGACGAAGACTGTTGCAGATTTCTCCAAGATAACGGGGTAACACATGCGGCCTCATATCAGCATGATCACGCTTGGCGTCGCCGACATTAGCGAAGCGACGGTCTTTTACGAACGCCTTGGGTTCACGCGGTCGAGCGAGAGCCAGGACGCGGTGACGTTCATGCAGGCTGGCGCGGTGGTGCTGGGCCTCTTCGGCCGCGATGCGCTCAAAGACGATGCCAAAACCGACAGTATCTGGACCGGGAACGGCGGCACGGCTGTCGCGATGAACTGCGCCGGCGAGGCGGAGGTCGATGCCATGATGGAAGTGGCTAAGGCCGCAGGCGCGCGGATCCTGAAGCCGGCGGAGAAAGTCTTCTGGGGTGGCTATAGTGGCTATTTTGCCGATCTGGACGACCATGCCTGGGAGGTCGCTTGCAATCCGTTTTGGTCGTTGGACGAGAGCGGCCGCATCGATCTTCCCGCGTGAGCGACCCCGGCCATATCACGCCAAGTCATATCTTCGTCTACGGCACGCTGCGTAAAGGGAGCAATCATCCCATGGCCCGGCGCGTGATGGCGCAGGCGCGCCATGTGGGTCAGGCGCGCGCGGCCGGGAAGCTCTACGACATGGGCTGGTATCCGGCGGCGCAGTTCGACAAAGACGCATCGAAGCTGATTATCGGCGATGTGTTCGCATTGCCGCCTAGTGACCGGCTTCTGGCGGAGATCGACGCCTATGAGCGTGGCGATCCGAATTATGAGCGAATCCCGCTCGAGCTGTCGTTGATCGGCGGCGGGAGAGTTCTCGCCTGGACCTACGGTGTGTCCGCCCCTACGAGCCCCCAGGTCATACCGGGCGGCGATTTTTTGACGCATTGGAACGCCAAGGCGCGGCGGCCCATGCGGCCATAGAGCCGCGCCCTTAATGTTCCTGTCTTTGCCCGTTTGTGTGCGATGCACCAGCCGGGCTAAAAGAGAGCGCGAGCAGGGCAATCAAGGTCTTTCAACAGGAAGCGAGGGCGGGATGGCGGAACAGGCGCCCAAATGGGTGTACAGCTTCGGCGGAGGACACGCCGACGGCTCCGCCGCGGATAAAAATCGCCTCGGGGGCAAGGGCGCAAACCTGGCCGAGATGTCGCGCATTGGGCTCCCCGTACCGCCGGGCTTCACCATCTCCACGGGCGTTTGCGCGGCCTATTACGAAAATGGCGGCCGCCTCCCCGAAGAGCTGAAGCCCATGGTGGACGAGGCGCTGGCCAAAATGGCCGCGTACACCGGCGCGCATTTCGGCGATGTGGATCATCCGCTGCTCGTGTCCGTCCGCTCCGGCGCGCGTGCGTCCATGCCTGGCATGATGGACACGGTCCTCAATCTCGGTCTCAACGATGATACGGTCGAGGGTCTTGCCCGCCGGACCGGCGACCGCCGCTTCGCCTACGACACCTACCGGCGTTTCATCCAAATGTATGCCGATGTGGTGCTGGGGCTCGACCATGGCCTGTTCGAGGATGTTCTCGAAAACTACAAGGCCTTGAAGGGCTTCGAACTCGACCCCGAGCTTCACGCGGAGGATTGGATCGAGATCGTCGCCCGGTACAAGAGACTGGTCGAAAAAGAACTCACGCTGCGGTTTCCGCAAAGCTTGCGCGACCAGTTATGGGGCGCTATTTCCGCCGTGTTAGGGTCCTGGCAAAACGCGCGCGCCATCGCCTATCGGCGGCTGCATGATATTCCCGACGATTGGGGCACGGCCGTCACCGTTCAGACCATGGTCTTCGGCAATAAGGGCAATAACAGCGCCACGGGCGTGGTGTTCACGCGCAACCCGTCGACCGGGGCCAACGAATTGTTTGGCGAGTTTCTCCTGAATGCCCAGGGCGAGGACGTGGTCGCGGGGCTACGCACGCCGCAGCCGCTCACCGAAATGGCCAGCGCGGCCAATGGCAACGGCAAACCCTCTCTCGAAGCCCTGATGCCGGAGGCGTTCGCCAAGCTGAGGGATGCCTGCGTCGCGCTCGAAAAGCATTTCCGCGACCTTCAGGACATCGAGTTCACGATCGAGGCGGGCGAACTCTTCATGCTGCAGACCCGTGCGGGCAAGCGCTCCACGCAAGCGGCCCTGAAGATCGCGGTCGACATGGCCGAGGAGGGCGTCATCACCAAGGAAGAAGCGGTGATGAGGATCAATCCGGCGCAGCTCGACCAGCTTCTGCATCCTACTCTGGATCCCAACGCGGACATGACCGTGCTGGTAAAGGGCTTACCGGCATCGCCAGGCGCGGCATCCGGCGAGATTGTCTTCGACGCGGACGAAGCGGTCCACATGAAGTCCCAAGGGCATACGGTCATTCTGGCGCGGATCGAGACCTCGCCCGAAGACGTCCAAGGCATGCACGCCGCCGCCGGCGTCGTCACCACACGCGGTGGGATGACCAGCCACGCGGCCGTGGTGGCCCGCGGCATGGGCCGTCCTTGTGTGGCCGGGGCCGGGGCGGCCCATATCGATCTCGAACGCGAAACGCTTGAGGCGGACGGCGTCGTTCTACAGAAAGGCGACATCGTCACAATCGACGGCTCGTCCGGGAAGCTCATCAAAGGGCGCGTGACAATGCGGCAGCCTGAGCTGTCGCAGGATTTCTCGACCTTGATGCACTGGGCAGACAGTCTGCGGCGCATGGAGGTGCGGGCCAACGCCGACACGCCGGCCGATGCGCGCCACGCACGCGACTTCGGCGCCGAGGGCATCGGGCTGTGCCGGACCGAGCACATGTTCTTCCAGGAAAACCGTATCGTCGCCATGCGCGAGATGATCCTGGCGGAGACAAAGGAGACGCGCCGCGCGGCGCTTGCCGTTCTCCTGCCCGCGCAGCGCCAAGACTTCATCGAACTCTTCGAGATCATGGCGGGGCTGCCGGTGACAATCCGCCTGTTCGACCCGCCGCTCCACGAATTCCTACCGAACGAGGAAGACGCCATCGCCGACGTGGCTGAGGCGATGAGAGTCAGCGTAGCCCATCTCAAGCGGCGCATCGGCGTTCTCAGCGAGTTCAACCCCATGCTCGGCCAGCGCGGGGCACGCCTGCTCGTCACCTATCCGGAGATCGTCGATATGCAGGCCCGGGCGATCTTCGAGGCGGCCATAGAGACGGGCAAAGAGCTTCATCACCGCGTTCGGCCCGAAATCATGGTGCCGCTGGTGGCGACCAAGCGCGAACTCGACATCGTCAAAGAGCGTATCGCGGTCACCGCCCGCGCCGTGGAGAAAGAACGCGAGACGAGCGTCGCATTTCAGGTGGGTTCCATGATCGAACTGCCGAGAGCCTGTCTCGTGGCGGGTGAGATCGCCGAGGTGGCCGAGTTTTTCTCCTTTGGAACCAACGACCTGACCCAAACGACGTTCGGTCTCAGCCGCGACGATGCGGGCCGTTTCCTAGGAGAATACGCCGACAAAGGGATCATTAACCACGATCCCTTTATGACGCTCGATACGGCGGTTGGAGAGCTCATGGAGATAGGTGTGGAGCGCGGCCGCGCCGTCCGTCCAGACCTCAAGATCGGGATATGTGGCGAACATGGCGGCGACCCAGAAACCATTGGATTCTGCGAAAAAATTGGGCTCAGTTATGTCTCCTGCTCGCCCTATCGGGTGCCTGTTGCACGACTCGCCGCAGCCCAGTCTGCCCTGGAAAAGTGAGCAGTAACGAATCGTTAGCCAAGTGCCACCGAAATAGTAGGGCGTTGCCGATTTGCACACTTTGCTCTAAAATAATGGGTGGTTGTTAAGGCAAACAACGGCGTTCCGGGCTCGATCCGGTAGGGGGGCTTTTCCACCGACAGTCTGTCGGTGCTCTTCCAGCCAGCAGCTTGGGATGTATTTGGGGACGCCCCTGGAACGTGCGGCTCATTCGGCACGTTTGATTGGGGTAAGAAACTTCGGAGGTTTGTCCAGGGGGACGCTCGCCAAAGCGGGCATCTGGCAGACCATTCGTACGGGGACTTGGAGGGAAAATGGGCCGACGCTCGTTTCGTCGGATGTGGTACGCGGCCGCTGCGCTGCTATCGCTCCCGTTCATTGGTGTGGGTTACGCAGTTGCCAACGGCAGCCTGTTTGGCGCCGAGGTCGAGCTGTTCCTACCTGCTCCCGGCACAGTCTCCACCGTAATTCGCACCGCCGCCGAGCCCGAGCCCAGAATGGTTTCGACCGCGGCATCGCGCCTCTTCTACAAGAACGGCAAAGGCCCGCGTGCCGACCGCTTCGCGGTGTCCGCTTCACGGCCGGCGCGGCCTCTGATCACGGCGAGCCTCACCGGTATGCCCCGTTTCTCGAATGCCGCGGGCTCGGAGAAGGACGAGCGCGCCGAGGGTGCCGTCAAACCCGCCTCGCTCGTCGTTTCGGAGCGGCGGGACCCTGAGAGCGCTTTGTTCCAGACGGCTGGCTACGCCTCGCCGTTCAATTCCGATTTCCAAGTCGACGCATTCCGTCCGGACCCGCAGGACATTGCCTACCGTCCGTCGGAGACAGCCCTGGATTTCCGCTATAAGGGCGAGACCCAGGCCGAGTTCGAACAGCGCGAGCGCCACTGCCTAGCCACGGCCATCTATTTCGAGGCGCGCGGCGAGCCGGTCAAAGGGCAGATCGCCGTATCGCAGGTGATCCTGAACAGGGTGCGCAGCCCCAAATTCCCGCAGACGATTTGCGGCGTGGTTTACCAAGGACAGCATCGCCCGGGTTGCCAGTTCTCCTTTACCTGCGACGGCCGTTCGGACAATCCGCGCGACAAAGGCCAATGGGCGCATTCGCAAGACTTGGCCAAGAGCTTCATGGCAGGCGAGCATTGGTTGCCTGAAGTGGGCTATTCGACCTTCTATCATGCGAATTATGTGCGGCCGCGCTGGGCCCGCCGCATGAACCGGATCGACAAGATCGGCCGGCACATTTTCTACAAGAATCGCGGTGAGAAGCCCTACACGGTCGAAGCCGCGCTCGACGCCGAGACCGCGGCCGAACCGGACGATACAGACACCGATACAGGCTATCTTCTTCCGACGCTGTCGCTCGCTTCGGCTGTCCAAGCCGTCACCGAGTCCGTCAGCTCAGTGACCGGGACGGGCTCTGCGGCTCCCACTCAAATGATGAGTCTAGGTTACGGGGCGAGTGAGTAAGGGCCCCGACTGAGATCAGGTCGACACCCGTCTGTGCGATTGCCGCCACTGTCTCCAACTTGACGCCGCCCGACGCTTCCGTCAGCACTTTGCCCTGCGCGAGGGCCACGGCCTCATTCAGCGTCGGGATATCCATATTGTCCAGTAACACCGCATCGATCGGGAATTGCAGCACGTCGCGCAGCTGATCGAGCGTATCCACCTCGATCTCGATCTTGACCGTGTGACCGGCATGCGCCTGCAGTCGCTCCAAGGCCGCGCCAAGCCCGCCTGCCGCTGCGATGTGGTTGTCCTTGACGAGCACCGCGTCATAGAGGCCGAAGCGGTGGTTCACCCCACCGCCGCACCGTACCGCGTATTTCTCCAGACCCCGCAGTCCGGGCGTCGTCTTGCGCGTGTCAGCGATACGCGCTTTCGTGCCCTCGACCTTGGCGACAAAGGCCGCTGTCTGCGTAGCGATCCCGCAAAGGAGCCCGAAAAAGTTCAACGCCGTCCGCTCGCCCGTTAATAGCGCCCGGGTCTGCCCCTCGACTCGGGCAATCGTGGCGCCCGCCTCGGCGGTGGCGGCATTGTCCACAAGTCGCTCGAAAGTCACACCTGGATCGAGCGCTCTGAACGCGGCCTCGGCGAGATCGAGTCCGGCGATACGTGCCGGTTCGCGAACGACGATGGCCGCGGCACCCCGGGCGTCGGCCGGAATAATGAGGTCGGTGGTGATATCGCCCGCAAGGCCCAAATCTTCCGCAAGAGCCTCGCGCACGGCCTTCTCGATCAAGTAGTTGGGAAGCGGGTAATCCATGGGATGCCCCTCCGTGACACCGGGACCGCTCGGCGGAACCGGACTTATCCTTGGCTGACGATCCGCAAGCGCGGCGGACTGGCGATCCCTGCAGCCTTACGGGCAATCTCATCGGCACCTCTCAGAGTCAAGGCGCTGCGCCGTGCCAGTGCGTCGTCGGGCGCCGGATAGTCGCACCGAAAATTCGCGCCGCGGCTTTCGTTGCGCGCGAAGGCTGCAGAGGCCACGAGCTTGGCCGTGACGAGCATGTTCGCAAGTTGCAGGTCGCCCTCGTTGTCGCGCTCCAGCGCGATGATGGTGCCGAGCGCCTCCGACAGCCCGTCGGCGTCCCGGACGACGCCAACCTTGGCCGACATGGTCTCGCGAAGCGTCCGCTCCGCCTCGACGTGTCGATGCGCGGCTACGCTGCCGCGGGCGATCGCATGGAGGTTCTGCGGCGGCAGCGGGGGCAGGGCGGTGGCGATGTCCTTGGCCACGCGGGCGCCGAACACGACCGCCTCCAGCAGAGAATTCGAGGCAAGACGGTTCGCGCCATGTGCCCCCGTTGAGGTCACCTCACCGCAGGCCCACAAGCCATCGACGGTGCTGCGTCCCTGCACGTCCACCAGGATACCGCCCATGTGATAATGCGCCGCCGGCGCCACGGGGATGGGCTCGTGCACCGGATCGATCCCGGCCGACTTGCAGGTCGAAATCACCGTGGGGAATTTCTCGGCAATGCCGGGCCCGATTGGACGGCAGTCCAGAAACGCACCGCGTCCGCCAATGACCTCGCGATGCACGGCGCGCGCCACCACATCGCGCGGGCCAAGCTCCGCATCCTCGTGAACGGCGCGCATGAAGCGTTCGCCTTTGCCGTTGATCAGTAGCGCGCCTGCGCCGCGCAGTGCTTCGGTGGCCAGCGGCGCCGGGTCGCGCCCGATGTCGATCGCGGTGGGATGGAACTGAACGAATTCGGCATCGGCAATCACCGCACCGGCACGCGAGGCAATGGCGACGCCTTCGCCCCGCGCCTCGACCGGGTTAGTGGTCACCGAGAAGAGGTGACCCGCGCCACCCGTCGCAAGCACCACGGCTCGCGTCGGCACAACGAACGTATCGATTTGTGAATTTTCGCCGGTGGGCGCGAGCACAACGCCCTGGACGCGCCCATTCCGCACGACCAAATCGCGCGCGGACACGCCCTCGAGCACGGTGATCGACGGCGTCTTTCGAACCGTCGCGACGATTGCGCCCATGATGGCGCGGCCCGCCGTGTCGCCCTTCACATGCAAAATGCGATTGGTGCGGTGCGCGGCCTCGTGGCCGAATGTCAGCGTGCCCTCGAGGTCTTTGTCGAACGGCACGCCGTATTGCAGCAGATCCTCGATGCGCGCCCGCGCCTCCCGCGCCATCAGCAGCGCCACGGTTTCGTCGACCAGGCCTGCTCCGGCGCGCACGGTATCCGCCGCATGGTCCTCGGGCGTATCGCCCTCGGAAAGTGCGGCTGCAATACCGGCCTGCGCCCAGACACTGGAGGCTCCTTCGCCGATCGGCGCCGGCGAGATGACAGTGACCTTCAGCGGCGCAAGCTTGAGGGCCGTAAACAGACCCGCAAGACCTGCGCCCACGACGATCACGCCGTCCGCGGTATTGGCCGGCACAAAAGATGCGCTGCCGTTCTTCATCGCTCTCCTTTCGGCGTGTGGTTAGGCCTTGGCGTTAGTGATTGAGATTGATCATCCGCTCGACGGCCGCGCGGGCCGGCTCGACGACAGCCGGATCGACGGTCACCTCTTCCTTCATGAAGATGAGGCTGTCGAGGATCTTCGGCAGCGTGATCCGCTTCATGTGCGGGCAGAGATTGCAGGGGCGCACGAACTTGGTGTTCGGCGCCTCAACGGCAACGTTGTCGCTCATCGAACACTCCGTCACCAGCAGCACCTTGGAGGGCTGATTGTCCTCGACCCATTTGATCATGCCGGAAGTCGAACCCGTGAAGTCCGACGCATCGATCACATCGGGCGGGCATTCGGGATGAGCGATGATCTTCACGCCAGGATCGCTCTCGCGATAGGCGTGCAGCTCCTCGGCCGTGAAGCGCTCATGCACCTCGCAGTGTCCCTTCCAGGTAATGATCTCCACATCCGTCTGAGTCTGCACCCATTTGGCGAGAAACTCGTCGGGGATCATGATCACGCGCTTTGCGCCAAGCGACTCGACGACGCGTACCGCGTTCGACGACGTGCAGCAGATATTGGACTCGGCCTTCACGTCGGCTGACGTGTTCACATAGGTTACCACGGGTACGCCGGGATAGGCCTCGCGCAGCGCGCGGACATCCTCGCCCGTGATCGACTCCGCCAGCGAACAGCCGGCGCGCATATCGGGGATCAACACCCGCTTGTCGGGATTGAGAAGCTTCGACGTCTCGGCCATGAAATGCACGCCGCACTGAACGATCACGTCGGCATCCGCTTTCGCGGCCTCCCGGGCGAGCTGCAGCGAGTCGCCAACGACGTCGGCGACGCAGTTGTAGATCTCCGGCGTCATGTAGTTATGCGCCAGGACCACGGCGTTGCGGGCCGGCTTGAGGTCGTTGATCGCTTTGACGTAAGGGGCGAATTGAGGCCACTCGACAGCCGGAATCACGCGCGCGACGCGCTCATATAAATGCGCGGTCTCGCGTGCCACTTCGGGCGTATAGGCAAGGTCCGGAATGAGGGACGGCGGCAAAACAGCCTGTGCCTTGGCTTCCCATTCGCGGCTCCCGATATGAACAGACTCCATCGGTGTCGGCCTCCTCTAGATATACTCATTATGAGTATATATGGGGTCTAAAAAGGTCCGGCACAAGGCCGGCGCGTTTTCTCGTCCAAGCTTTTCGGCGCTATTCTCACGTTGAGTATAGTCAATTGTTCTTATTATTCAAGGGGTCGCTGCTTTGCACAAATTTCCTGCGGCCGATCAAGGCGTTACTCTGAGACCCAAGAGCGGCACGAATGTCCGATGCCAAAGGTTCAGGCCAGTTCTGGTTGGCAGAAAGGTGCAACCCGGACTACCCTAAGCGTGTAAGCGGGGTCTGAAGGATGCGTAGAAGGGCTTTGTTCGCGATCCTGAACGAGCGGGGTGTTTGCTCCCTTGCACTTGCGCTCCTGCTCGGCCTCATGTCGGCGAGCCTGCCGCAAACGGCCTTTGCCGATGACAGCGTCATTCTCGAAATCCCCGACCATCCGGGCGATGGCCCCGCGACGGCGCCTGAGAAGGAGGAAGAGGCCGCCGAGGCGCCATCGCAGGAGCTCCTCATCGCCGATGCGATCAAGGTGCAGCTCGACAAGCTCAGCTTGCAAAAAGAACAGCATACGGACGATGTCGAGGCGCTGACGGCGTTCTACAAAGCGCGCACCGGCCCCGCACTATGGCTCACGACCGCAGGGCTCTCGGAGGGCGGTGAGGCCATTCTGAAAGCCATCGCAAGCGCGGACGAATGGGGCCTAGATCCAACGGCCTTCCCGGTTCCGCCCAAAGACTACCAGCCAAGCACGGCGGACGATCAAGCCGCCACGGAACTTGCGATCAGTCTCGCCGCTCTGAAATATGCTCGTGCCGCTCGAGGAGGGCTGGCGGCACCCAAGGACATCAACGCCCTTTATGGTCACAGCCCAACGGTCCGTCCGCCAGATGAGGTGCTCAAGGAACTGGCAAGTGCGTCCGCGCCGGACACGGTCCTTCTCGGTCTTCACCCCAAGCACCAGCAATTCGCAAAGTTGCGTAAGGCGCTGGGCAAGGCGAAGTCCGAAGACGGGGATCTGCTCCTGCGCCGGAACATGGATCGCTGGCGCTGGATGCCCGAGGAACTCGGGGCCACCTATGTCTGGCTCAACATTCCCGAATTCATGCTGCACACCATTAAAGACGGCAAGACGGTCCAATCCGAAAAGGTCATTGTCGGCGCGGAAAGCTCGCCGACGCCCGTTCTCTCCGCTGACATGACGGAGATCGTGTTCAATCCCGAGCGAATCGTGCCGTCATCGGTGATCCGCCGGGACGTTCTGCCGAAGCTAAGGGGCGGGGGGTCCTTCTTCAGCAGCAGCGGCAAGACGGCCATTCTAGACCAGTACGGGCTGACCGTGAAGCGCGGCGGCAAGACGGTCGACCCCAAGACGATCGACTGGAAGAAGGTCAACGTCTCGACCCTTACCTTCGTGCAGAAGCCTGGCCGGACAAACATTATGGGCAATGTACAGTTTCTTTATCCGAACGACCGCAAGGTCTTCATGCGCGCCACGACATTCCGCGGCAAGTTCGCCCGGGATAAGCGGGCCGACGGCGCCAAGGACCCGCGTGTCGACAACGCCGATAAATTGGCCGCGACGATCCTGGCGGCAAGCAACGGCTCGAGCAGCGCGAAGGTGCGTCAGCAGATTGCAGGCGGCAAGACGAGCCGGTTCAA
Organism: Methyloceanibacter sp.; assembly: GCF_049590335.1. Taxonomy (GTDB): domain Bacteria; phylum Pseudomonadota; class Alphaproteobacteria; order Rhizobiales; family Methyloligellaceae; genus Methyloceanibacter. The sequence continues at coordinate 24,810 of NZ_JBAWCQ010000083.1, read as the reverse complement.
GCTAAGCAAGCCCATTCCCGTTCATATGACCTATTTCACGGCCGTGGTAAACGATGCGGGGGCGCTACAGACCTTCGACGATGTCTACAGGCTTGACGGTCTCGCGGCCGCCGGCGAAGCGGAGGGCACATCCTCCGACTCGATAGCGAGCCCGGGATCGTCCGGTGAGGCGACGACGCCAAAGCGGGAGCCGATCAACGGCAGCCTTGCGACAACGAGCCCTTAAGGGCACGTGAGGCAGAGCCGGGAAGGGCAGTCCTGGGGCAGGGCCCTCGCGCCTAGCTGTCTTTGCCGATCTCGCCGATAGCTTCCGGATCGAGCTGCCTCATCAGCACATAGATGAGGAAACACGCAAGCAGGAGCGCACCTGCAATGGCCGGGGCACGCCAGTCGCCCGTCGACACTCGGACGACGATCAGTCCGAGGCATACGAGAAAACCCATCGCGGGAATGATGCGGGGGATTTCGAACCGGCCCGGCGGTTCGCCTTTGCGCCCCTTCAAGATGAACAGCGCGCCGTTTACCACGGAGAAGACCGTGAGAAGCAGCAAGACCGTGGCTGCGGCCAGTTCGGCTATCGTGCCCATGAGGGCCAGCGGCACCAGGATGAGAAACAGCACCAGGATCGCGATGTGCGGTGTCCGGCGATGGCGATGGATCTTACCGAGGTGGTCCGGCAAGAGGTTCTGCCGCGCCATGCCGTAGAGCAGGCGCGACGCGGTGACGAAATTCACGAGCCCCGTATTGGCGACCGCGAAGACCGTGATGGCCGTGAAGAGGATCGGTGGAATCCACGGTGCGGCCCGCGCCACCACCTCGGTGATGGGCCCAGGCGCCGCGGCCAGGTCCTGCCAGGGAACCACGGACACCGCAGTGATGGCCACCGCAACATAGACAAGCGCGGCGATCAGCATCGCCGAGATCAACCCGATCGGAATTGTTGTCTCCGGCTCGCGCACCTCTTCAGCGATGTTGTACATATCTTCGAAGCCGATAAAGGCGAAGAAGGCGAGTACCGCGCCCTGAATGACGATCAGGAAAGTCTGGTCGCCGCCGGAGGTGGGGGGCGTTTCGAGATAGTCGACAGAGCCCCAATAGGACATGCCGACCGCGACCACGAGCACTAGGCCAGCGATGGAGACGACGGTGCACAGGATATTGACCCACATGGCTTCTTGAATGCCGCGAAAGATGATCACCGTCGTGGCGAACAGATAGCACAGCGCGAGCGCGGCGACCGGTATGGCGTCAAGGCCGAAGAGCTCGCTGAAATTGGCGCCGAACACGCGCGACTGGGTAGCGACCGAGGTGAGACCCGAACAGACCAAGGCCAACCCGACCATGAAGCTCAGGAGCGGGAAGCCGTACGCCCGCTGCGCCACATAGACGGCGCCCGCCGCGCGCGGATAGCGTGAACCGAGCGAGGCGTAGGACAAGGCTGTCAGCAGCGCGGCGATGAGCGCGACGAGAAACGCGAGCCAAACGGCGTTGCCGACTTCGCCCGCGGCCTTGCCGATCAGACCGTAAATGCCCGCGCCCAGCATGCTGCCGAGGCCGTAAAGCGCCATTTGAAACGGTCCAACCGATCGCTTAAGTGTCGGCTCGCCGTCCTGTTCTGATTTGTGCTGAAGGTCCGCCATAATCCGCTCAGTACCATGCACACGGTCCAACGCCTATCCTTGCCGGTGCATTCACCCTCTTGACGGCCGCGTTCCACACAATCTACCGGGGAGCCAATATGACCCGGCCTCAAGGGTTAGCTCTTGAGGCGATAGCCGGTCTTGAACACCCACCAGACGGCACCGAGGCACAGGACGAGGAACAAGGCGATCATGGCTAGGCTGATCTCAACGCCGACATCGGCGGTGCTGTAAAAACTCCAGCGGAAAGCACTAACGAGATAGACAACCGGGTTGAGCAGGGAAATCTTCTGCCACAGAGGCGGCAGCACGCTTAAGGAATAGAACGTTCCGCCCAAAAAGGTCAGCGGCGTGATGATAAGGAGCGGTACGAGCTGAAGCTGCTCGAAGCCCTCGGCCCAGAGCCCAATCACGAAGCCCAGAAGGCTGAATGTGAGGGCGGTGAGCACGAGAAAGAACACCATCCAAACGGGGTGATCGATCCTGAGATCAACGAACAAGGTCGCCGTCGCGAGGATGAGCAGCCCGAGAATGATCGACTTCGTTGCGGCGGCGCTCACATAGCCGGCAACGATCTCGAATGGCGACAGGGGCGCCGAGAGCTGCTCGTAGATGGTCCCCGTGAAGCGCGGAAAATAGATACCGAACGATGCGTTCGCCACGCTCTGGGTCAGAAGGTTCAACATAATAAGCCCCGGCACGATGAACGCGCCATAGGGAACGCCGTCGATCTCGGTGATGCGGCTGCCGATCGCGGCGCCGAACACCACGAAATAGAGCGAGGTCGCGATGACCGGAGACACTAGGCTCTGCAGCAAGGTGCGAATCCAACGCGCCATCTCGAATTTGTAGATCGCGACCATTGCAGGCAGGTTCATTGGTCGCGCCTCACAAGGTCGACGAAGATTTCCTCGAGGGAGCTCTGCGACGTATCGATATCTCTGAAGCGAATGCCTGCATCGGCCAGGTCCGTCAGCAAGTGGGTGATGCCGGTACGCTGGCCCGCGCTGTCGTAAGTATAGATCAGCTCGATCCCTTCCTTCGCAAGGACCAGCTGATGTTGTTCGAGCGAGGCGGGAATGGTTTGGATCGCTTCGTGGAGTTCGAGTGTCAGCTGCTTTTTGCCGAGCTTATGCATCAGCGCTCGCTTGTCCTCCACCAGAACCAGCTCGCCCTTGTTGATGACGCCGATCCGGTCGGCCATGTCCTCGGCTTCCTGAATGTAGTGCGTGGTCAATATAATGGTGACGCCGGAGTCTCTGAGGTGCTTCACGAGCCCCCACATTTCGTTCCGTAGCTCCACGTCCACACCGGCCGTCGGTTCATCGAGGAACAGAATTTGCGGCTCGTGCGAGAGCGCCTTGGCAATCAGCACGCGCCGCTTCATCCCGCCGGACAGCGTGATGAGCTTCGAATCCTTCTTTTCCCATAGGGCCAAGTCTTTGAGGACCTTCTCGATATGGGCCGGGTCCGGCCACTTCCCGAACAGGCCGCGGCTATGGGACACCGTGGCCCAGACCGTTTCGAACATGTCAGCGGTGAGTTCCTGAGGAACGAGCCCGATTATGGAACGCGAGGCCCGATAGTCGTCGATGATGTCGTGCCCGCCGACCGTGACAGTTCCCCCGCTCGGGGTGACAATCCCGCAGACGATGCTGATCAGCGTGGTCTTGCCAGCGCCGTTCGGCCCGAGCAGCGCGAAGATTTCGCCCTTCTCGATCTCGAGGTCGATGCCCTTGAGCGCTTGAAAACCCGACTTGTAGGTCTTCGACAAGCCTTTGATGGAGATGATCTGCGACATGAGCGGCGGCAACGATCGGTCGTTAGGGCAGGGCGGTTCTGCGAGATGCGGCGTGGGGCGGAGTTTGGGGCAGTCCGATGGGTGGACTCACCGGGAATCGGCTTCCAACCTATAGCGTTCCACGACGCTTGGCTGAATCACGTTTGCATGAAGGGCCAACAAGATGAGCTTTGCGTCGGAACTCGTACCGACGTCCAGCGCCGCGTCAATGCGATTCTCGACGGCGTCGGCGAGCTGCGATCCATTCGCGGCCGTAAACGTCTCCGCGCCCACCATGCAGTAGGCCAAAAGTTCGGCCGCCGCGCGACTAGAGGCCGCACTCGGGTCGGCCCCGGCCGTTCGCGCCATCAAGACCCGCAAGGCGGCAAGCTTAATCGCCTCCGGTACCAGATTCGGGTGAAGGTCGACGGCGCGCAAATCCGCATCGAATGTCCGCAAGGAAGCGGAGCGGCCGAAACGTCCCATGAAGCCAAGCGAGAGCGCCGGAATCATTCGCCGTCAGCCGTAAGGCGCAGGATCTTGCCGTCGTTTTCGTCGGTCAGAGCATACACAGCCCCGTCGGGCCCCTGGATCACGTCGCGTATGCGGACTCCGACGGGGATGCGTTCCTCGCCCGTCAGCGTCTCGCCGTCGATACTGAGGCGAATAATGCTCTGAGACGACAACCCGCCGACCAGCAGGTCGCCTGCCCAGGCTGGGATGGTCTTCGCCGTCCAGCCCGGAACCGGCTCGCCGGTGTAAAAGGTCGCGCCCGACGGCGAGATGACCGGTGTCCAATGGCGGACCGCGTCGGCGAACTCCGGCCGGGTTGGCGGATCGGGAATGTCGGTGCCGTCATAGTGCTTGCCCCAGCTGATCAGCGGCCACCCGTAATTCTCCCCGGGCGCGGGGCGGTTCAGTTCATCGCCACCTCTGGGACCGAATTCCAGTGTCCACAGCTTGCCGGTTTTGGGGTCGATCGCGGCGCTCTCCACGTTGCGGTGGCCAAAGGACCAAATTTCCGGCTGCGCATCCTTCTGCCCGATAAAGGGATTGCCCTGCGGCACCGACCCGTCCGGGTTGATGCGGACGATTTTCCCAAGATGGCTCGAGAGGTCCTGCGCGGGGTCGAATTCGAAGCGGTCACCGAGCGTGACGAAGAGCGTTCCGTCGGGCGCAAAGACCAGCCTGCCGCCAAAATGATTCGGGCCTTCCGCCTTCGGGGTCTGCTGAAAGATGACCTTGTGGTGCTGCAGCTCGTCACCCACCAGCCGGCCGCGCGCAACAGCCGTGCCGGCGCCGCCCTCGCCAGGCTCCGCATAAGACAGATAGATCAGCTTGTTGATGGCGAAATCGGGATCGAGCGCCACGTCGAGAAGGCCGCCCTGGCCCCTGGCGGCCACTTCGGGCACGCCGGCAAGGGGTTCGGAGACCGATCCGTCCGGGCTCACGAGACGCAGCGTGCCGACGCGCTCCGTCACCAGCATCCGGCCATCGGGCAGGAACACCATGCCCCAGGGACGGTTCAGCCCGTCCGCAACCGTCTCGACGGTGACCGGGCCCGTCTCGGTCGCGATGGTCTTCGAAAGCGCCAAGGCCGACCCGGGCGCAACTGTCAGGACGGCGATCAGTGCGGTCGCACCGGACCGAACAAGCGTCTTGAGGAGTCTTGTGAGGCTAAGGGACGTCATGGGCGGCCAACACTGAAGACGCGAGTGAGTTCAATTAGCAATGTCGTTCCTCCGCGGTTTACGTTCAAGAGACCGGCGCTAACCGCGGCCTGCACTTACGCGCAAACCGGGCGCGGGGCGCTCCAGGACAACTTCGCGGCGAAAGCGGTAGAGCTTGGCTGGACGTCCGCCCGTCTCGGTGGAGACGTTCCCCGTGGGCTCGACGAGGCCACCCTTTTCAACGAGCCGCCGGAAATTCTGCTTGTGCAGCAATGTGCCGGAAATTGCCTCCACGGTCTTCTGCAGGTCGTAAAGCGTGAATTCCGGGGGCAGCAATTCGAACACGACGGGCCGGTACTTCAGCTTGCCGCGCACGCGGCCCATGGCTGTTGCGAGAATGCGCCGGTGGTCGAGCGCCATGGGGCGGCCGATTTCGGGCAGATCGCCCCAACGGTCCGCCGCCGAGCGGCCATCGCGGCGCGCCTCCTCGACAAGGCCGGCCTCATACAGCAGCTCATAGCGCTCCAGAACTTTCTCCTCGTCCCAGCCACCGCCGATGCCGAAGCCGATCTTGAGCCGTTCGGGACGCTGCAAGGGCCGGATAGGCTCGCCCGGAGACGGGGGCCGCGCGGCCCATGTCTTCAAGCGCGGCTCGATCTCGTCGGTGAGGATTTGCGGCTTACCTTCCCGCCAGTCCTCCCAAGGGAAGTAGGTATACCAGGGCGACCAATGCGCCCCGCGCATGTCGGCGGTCGTGCCACGGGTCAGTGCCAGGTAACCGACAGATAGTGTGTGGGCGCCGCCTGGCTCCGCGTGCCGGCCGCGGTCGCCAAACGTGTAAAGCTGTTCCACGTAGCCGAGCTCAATCCCGGTTTGCCGCTCCACCCATTCGCGTAGTCCGATTTCGAGCGTGCGGTGCGCGCGCGGCGCGAAGGGACCGAAGGGCAGGGCATCCCGAGACTCATCGCCCGCGATCCCCGGTCGCACCACAAGGATATGCGGCTGCTTGTTCCCGACCATCACGATCGCCGCATTGAGGCCCAGTTCGATTTGCGGATCGTTCGCGGACGGGTCGCCAGCGGAAATCTCTCGGGCAACCGCGTCCTGGCGCCGAGTGCTGGTCATTTCGCTAAGCCGCGTGACGCGCGGGCAGCGAAAAGACCTTGCCTTCTTCGGCCAGAAGGCCGCGCCCGATATGATCCACGGCCGCGCTCATGCGGCCGCCACGGTCGAGCACGCTGTCCGCGAGGGCGACGATCCGCCGGTTGGGATAGGCCGTCGGGGATGCGCGGCGCAGGGCGCGGGCAAGCGAATGCTCGTCCGCACGCGGATTGAGCGCACACAGCACGACGAAGGCACCTGCTGTGGAACGGCTGATGCCGGCCCAGCAATGAATGAGAAGCGGTGCCTTCTGGTCCCAGTCCTCGGCGAACCGGATGAGCGTGGCCACATGATCCTCGCTCGGCACGACGAGTCCATCCCGGGGCTCGGCGATATCGTTCATGGACAGCCGCAAATGCCGGTCATGACCGATGGTTTCCGGCGTATCAATCAGGGTTTCCCCGTTGATCAGCGTTACCAGATGGCTCACGCGCGCCACCGTGACCGTCGTTTGGACAAGACTCAACGGGCAGACGAGCAGTGTCTCCGGGGACAGGGTCTCCGGCTCCGTCAGGGCATCTCTATCGAACGTCAACGTTTCCATGGGCCTCCCTAATTCAGCGATTCGACTGCCGTCTGCACGTTATTCATCTGGCAAGCTCGTGAAAGCGTTTCAAGAACCTTTCCTCGCCTTCTGACGCGGGAACAGGGCGTAACGCGGTCAGAGTTGTGACGAGAGCAGGGCTCAGGCCCTTGGGCTGACCGAAGAACTTCCGGGCTTCGGCTTGAGAGAACCCCGCAAGCCCCACGGCCTCGTAATAGGCGGCGATCTTGTCGGCGCGCTTGATTAGAGCGCTCGTCTCTTCCGGAAGCTCTGTCGGTAGCCCGAACCGGACATGGATCGCCGTGAGGAGCCTGCCTTCGAAGGTGCGGTAGTCGAGCGACAAGGCGGCCTTGAAGGGGCTGATCAGGTCGCCGATGACATATTCTGGTGCATCGTGGAGCAGCGCCGCGAGCTGGTTTGCCGGCGAAGCGGATGGGGCGATATCCCGCGCGATCGCCTCGACGAGCAGGCTGTGTTCGGCCACGGAGAAGGTGTGGTCGCCATGTGTCTGACCGTTCCAGCGAGCGACGCGCGCCAGCCCGTGCGCGATGTCTTCGACCTCGATGTCGAGCGGCGAGGGATCGAGAAGATCCAGCCGCCGCCCACTGAGCATGCGCTGCCAAGCGCGCGGCGCTTGCGTATTGGCTGTGACGTTCAAAGGTCTCTCTTCGTTGCGTGGCGCGACACTGATGGAAACAAGGCGCAAGTGTCAAACCAGCGCTGAGCACTCAGGCCACAGGTTAGAGAAGAGCAGGCCAAAAAAGACATGGACGATGTACTGCGCGGATGCCAATCATAACGGTCTTGAAGATGCATTAAGGAAACGACCAAGCACTATTGGGAGAACACAACATGGCGAAGTTGCCGAGATTTTCCCTCAGCTATAACGACAAGAACAAGAAGTGGGAACTGAAGCGAGAGGGATCTGGAGAAGTCGTAAAACGATTCAAGACCAAGGCCAACGCGACCAAGGGCGGCGTCTTGGAGCGGGCCGTCAAGAAGGTGGGCTCGGTGCGTATCAGAAAGCGCGATGGCAAAATTCAGGAAGAACGCACCTATCCGCGCAGCATGGATCCGCGCGGACGCGGCTGAACCTCTCGACTCTTAAAGGGCGGCGCAGGCCTTGTGTCTGTGGCAACTCGTCAAGTGATCGTTGACGAGACCGGTCGCTTGCATGAACGCATAGACGATCGTGGGGCCGCAAAATTTGAAGCCGCGCGCTTTGAGTTCCTTGGACATCGCGCGCGATAGCGGCGTCTCGGCGGGCACATCGTTCATGGCCTTGAAGCGGTTGAGAACGGGCTTTCCGTCCACGAAGTCCCAGAGAAACGCCGAAAATCCCGGGCCCGTCTCCATCATGTCGAGCCAAACCTGGGCCGACCGGATGGTACCTTCGATCTTGAGGCGGTTGCGCACGATACCGGCGTCGGCCATCAGCACCTCGACCTTCTTGGCGTCGTACCGAGCGATTTTCTCCGGCTCGAAGCCGTCGAAGGCGGCACGAAACGCGTCGCGTTTGCGCAGGATTGTGATCCAGGCCAGCCCCGCCTGAAAGCCGTCGAGAATCAGTTTCTCGTAGAGCGCCCGGGCGTCATACTCGGGCACGCCCCATTCTTCATCGTGATAGGCTACGTAGAGAGGGTCGGTCCCTGGCCAGGGACAGCGGGTGAGGTTGCCGGCGCTCATACGCCCTCGGCAACCGGCATTTCGAAGGTGGCATAGTCCGGAAGCCGGACCGTGATTGTCGTGTCTCCGGCCTTGAGCGGTATCCCTTGCGCTTGTGCCGAGGCCGCCCGATCCAGCCTCAGTAACGCGAGTCCATGCGTTCCGTCCACGGAACCGATAGTGCCCACAGGCAGTTTGCCCGTCATCACCTCCGCCCCCGCTTCCAAGGGCCCGTCGCCTTCGATGGGAACGACGCGCTTCCGCGCGGTGCCCCGGTGCTGCATGCGCGATACGACCTCCTGGCCGATATAGCAGCCCTTTTCGAAGGCCACACCATCCAGCTGGTCGTAAAGCGCTTCATGGGGAAAGGTTTCGCCATAGGCATAGTCGCGCCCCCCTTGGGGTACGCCGAGGGCAATACGGCGGGCGTGGTACTCGGCTTCGCTTGCTGGCGCATACGCGACCTCGTCCAGAACGGTTCCATTGGGCAACAGCACGCGCAGGCCAAGCGCCGGGAGCCTCGGGTCCGTGACGGCCAGGGTCCCGTCGGGCAGCACTTCATGGGGCAGGGCTTTTTCGGGCAGAGCGGACGCGTCACCCCAGACAGCGGCGACCGTCATGGTGGGCTCCGCGTCGATCATGACATCGGAGCGCAATTTGTAGAAAGAAAGGCGCTTCGCGAGTGCCTCGAGTTCGTCTGCTGGCACATCGATCAGATAGTCGTTCCCGCACCGTAGCACGAAGAAGTCATGCAGGATCTTCCCTTGCGGCGACAATAACCCGGCGTGAATCGCGCCGCCGCCGTCGGTTGTCTCCATGTCGTTGGTGAGGAGTCCCTGCAGAAACGTCTTGGCGTCCGCGCTGGAGACCCGCAATACGCCGCGATCAGCGAGGGAAGTTGTGCGGCAGGTGCCTTCTTCGCGATGACTCATGGGGTGCCCTTCTGCTACCAAAGTGAAGAGATTTGGGTGCCGGGCATTTGCCCTACAAGGAGAAGCCGATACGCGATGGTTGAGACGTTCGACATCCTCTTCAAGGGCGGAACGGTAGTAAACCACACCGGCGAAGCGCCTGTCGACATTGGCGTGCGCGATGGCCGGATTCGCGCTATCGGTGACATCGACGCGACCCGGGCGGGCCGCACTGTCGATGTGCGCGGCCTCCATGTCCTGCCGGGTGTGATCGACACCCAGGTCCATTTCCGCGAGCCGGGCATGGAGCACAAGGAGGATCTGGAGACCGGTAGCCGCGCAGCCGTGCTTGGCGGCGTCACGGCGGTTTTCGAGATGCCGAATACAAGCCCCCCGACCACGAGCTCCGAGGCTTTGGCCGCGAAGGTGGCAGCGGGCACCGATCGCATGCATTGCGACTTTGCGTTCTTCGTGGGCGCGACCCGGGACAATGCCGGCGATCTGCCGGAGCTGGAGAGGCTGCCGGGCGCGGCGGGCGTCAAGATTTTCGCAGGCTCGTCGACGGGCAACCTGCTTGTCGACGACGACGAAACGTTGACGCGCATCTTCTCGACGATACGGCGCCGCTGCTCGATTCATTCCGAGTGGGAGGCGCGCTTGCGCGAACGGCTCTCGGTTCGCCGTGTGGGCGATCCCTCGAGCCATTCGGAATGGCGTGACCCGGTCGCCGCGCTCAATTCGACCGAGCGTCTGTTGCGGCTTGCCAGAGCCACAGGCGCGCGCATCCACATTCTCCATATATCGACAGGCGACGAGATTGCGCTTCTGTCGCACAACAAGGACGTTGCGACCGTGGAGGTCACGCCCCAGCATCTGACGCTTGTGGCCCCGGAGGCCTATGAGCGTCTCGGGGTGAAGGCCCAGCAGAACCCGCCCATACGGGACCGGGCGCACCAGGAGCTGTTGTGGTGGGGGCTGCAACAAGGTGTCGTCGATATCATCGGCTCCGATCATGCGCCCCATACGCTGGAGGAGAAGGCGGGCACCTATCCCGCCACGCCGTCCGGCATGCCCGGCGTGCAGACGCTCGTGCCGATCATGCTCGATCACGTCAACGCGGGGCGACTCACGCTCGCCCGCTTCGTCGATCTCACAAGTGCCGCCGCGCAGCGACTGTTCGGGACCACCTGCAAAGGCCGCATCGCCGTGGGCTATGACGCGGACTTTACGATTGTCGATCTGAAGGCCGAACGCGTGATCGAAGATGACTGGATCGGCAGCAAGGCAGGCTGGACGCCGTTTGCGGGCCGCAAGGTCCAAGGTTGGCCTATTGGCACGGTGATCCGGGGCCATCTGGCCATGTGGGAAAGCGAACTCGGACAAGCGACCGGGCAGCCCGTCCGCTTCGGCGAGGGGCTTCCGCAAGGCGCGCCGGCATCGCTCTAGAGGCCGCTCTATTTCAGGAAAAAGTGCCAGATGCCGTTGGGCGCGACCCCAAGGCGGTAGCCGGTGTACTTTCCGGAGGCCAACATCGCCTTGGCCGTTTCGGGCGGGACCATCCGGTAAAGCTCCACCTGTTGCCGGGGCGTGAGCGTGGTCAGATCCGCCTCCGCGAAATAGGGCCAGAGATACATTTCATCGTCGCCCTTGCCCGTCAGGACAAATCCCGAGCTCAGCATGTTGAGCATCGTGGCGAGAATGTCGCGGCCCGTGCCGTCTACGGACTGCGCTTTCCAATAGGCGATGGGGTCGTCGATATGCTTTGCCGCGACCATGGGCTTGAGTTCGTTCGATTCGAGAACCGCACGCATCTCCTCGATGTCGCCGGACTGCGCCGTGACGATGATCATTTTAAGGATGCGCTGAACAAGTTTCGGCGTGGCGGTGGCGTCGTACAGCACCTTGGGGCCGGTCCTCGATCGCGCGGCCTCGGCGACAGGGTCCGGCAGTTTTTCGCCGGCGGCGCGTGTTCCGCCCGGGGCGTAGACAAGCAACGCGACGCCCGTTACCAAAGCCGCAAGGGCGACCATGACCACGTTATTCCGTAGTTTCATGCCAGACTCCATAGGATTTGCGTCAATCTCGCAGAACCGCGGTCAGTTGCAAGTTCGGTCGTTAGGAATTAACTGCGGGATTGTGGCGATCGAGCCCGATCGATAGCCAGCGAATAGGCGACAGAACTTGGAAGCAGGCGCGCAAATTGTGCTGTCCGTTATCCAGCTCGTGCTTGCCGGGCTCGGGATCGGACTGCTGATGGCGGCGCCGATCGGCCCTGTGAACGTGTTGGTGATTCAGCGGGCCATGGCGAAGGGGTTCTGGGGAGGCCTGGCGGCCGGTCTTGGTGCGGTCCTCGGCGATGGCGTTCTGGCTGCGGTCGGCGCATTCAGCATCGCGGCAATTTCCGATGGGATGCTCGCTTACGGCGATACGATTCAATTGGTCGGCGGCGTACTTCTGGTGGCTTTCGGACTTGCGCTCCTTTTGCGGCGGCCAGTGATGACGACCCCACCCCATGAGCGTTCGCATATCCTCGATCACATGGGCATCATTCCCCAAACCTTCATTCTGACCGTCACGAATCCCGGCGCGGTGTTGGGCATGGCAGCCATGATCGGCGGTCTGGGCTCGCTGATGGGCGGCCTCAACACAAACCTCGAAGCTCTGATTCTGGTCGCGGCCGTCATGGGCGGCAGCCTCTTGTGGTGGCTCGGCCTGTCCGAGCTGATCGCCACGATCCGGCACAAGCTGACCGACAACCGGCTGAAAATGATCAACCGCGTCGCCGGGTTCATTCTATTGGCTTTCGGGGCCGCTCTAATTATCGAGATCGGACTGCGGCACTTCGGCTAAGCGCGCCGAACTATTGTGCCGTGCGACGCAAGGTGAACTCACCGTGATGAATACGGCGGGGTAGGCGGGAAGTCATATCGGCTACGGCATCTTCGCCATAGACTTCGATCAGGTCCGTCAGCGCGACGAACAGCGCCGCATTAGCCAGCATCTCGGGCTCGATACCGTCATGGAGTGCATCCTCCCAGGCATCGATGATGTACTGCAGCGCCGCCTGTTTCTGGGTGTCGCCGTCGTCGCTCCCATGCAGTTCCGTGCCGATTTCGGTGCTCACGCCCGGGGTGCTCCCTCGCTCGCGATAGAATTTCGCCTGACACACTTACAATGCGTGCCGCCGCTCCGCTGGAAGATAGTAAACTGACGGTTAATTTCGGGCCGCGTTAGGAGCGCCCGGCTGTGCGCCTTGGGCTTCGGGCTGCGGCGCCTGAATTTGCGCTTGAGGACCGCTCGCGAAGACCGATGTCTGCGACAGCGCGGACGCGAGTTCGGCGCCCTCGGTCGAAAATCGGCGCGTAGCCCGCGTCGCGGACTCCGTGCAGGTCCGGTAGGTCCGGCGGTAGCCCCGGTAGCCGTCGTTGAATTTGTTGACCAGCTTGGCGCGGCGAACGCCGGTGGTCCCTTCGTTCCGCAAGATTTCGCCCATCTGATCGCGCCAGAGCTGCCCTTCTTCGGCGCCGCAAAGCTCCCGCAAATAGTGAACGGCCCCCAGAATTTCGGCGAGCCGCATCAGCTTCTCATCATAGGGCCGATCGTCAGGCGGCGGAGGGGCGAGGGATTCTTCCGCAGGGGGTGCAATTTTGGGGAGGCTTGACCTGCGCCGCCGCGCGGGCCGGGTCCGCTTTTTCTCTTTTTTCTGCTCGAAGAGCCAGAAAAACTGGGCGTTTGCCGGGGAAACATGGCTCACAGTGCCGGTGCTGGCCCAAAAAAGCCCGCACAAAAGCAGCGCTAAAGGTTTCGCAAGCCGTCCCATAAGGTCTGACTAACGCCAATTCATGGTGAAATCTAGCCGTGCTGCGCGAAGGGGCCCCGTATAGAGTGGGGTCTTGCCTCACAGCGCCCGCCTTCAGCCTTTGCGGAGCCGGAAAAGCGTGTCGATGGTAATCTGGCTGCGCCTCTCGTCATCGCGGCCGTCTTCCTCCGCAAGGTAGCCATTGGCAATGGCATTGGCGTCGTCGATGAGAACGCGCAAGCGCGCCGCAGCCCCGTCGCACGTCATTTTGAGGTCCGCCGGACCGTCGAGGGCCTGTGCGACCCTCGCCACAAGCCTCAACGCTTCGGCCTGAAGCCGCGCAATGGCGGAATCGAACCGTACACGTACCTTCTCGGGTGATCGCCGATAGGCCGCGATGGCGAGGTCCTTGTCGTTGAGCCGGGAGCGATGGAAGTGCTCTTCATAGTCCACCGCGTGCCAGCTGTTCAGATCGGACGCAAAGCTCGAGGGGTCCGCGGGAAGCGCTTCCAGCAGCATCGCCAGCTCGTGGAACTGGTTCAAATAGTCAGCCGCCAGAAAGGTCTGTTCGTTGATGTTCGTGCCAGGAACATGGGAGCGCAGATGGCTGACCATGGCTTTCTGGAAAGCCGAGGCAATAGCGTCACGGCTCACGTCTTCCTGGATTTCCGGGCTGGTCGCGCTAAGCTCTTGTCGCTTTGGCATGTTCATGTTTGGCTCCTCGATTAAGAGTTGTGCAAACATGGTTACCAGGAGGTTAACAAAGGCTGAGATTTCTGAACGTTGAACCATGTGCTCTCGCTATGATCTGACCTCGCCGCCTGAAGCGGTCCGCGCCTATTTCGGCTATCGCGACAAGCCCAACTTTCCGCCGCGCGACAATATCAGGCCGACCGAACCGATCGCGGTCGTTCTGCTGGACGAGACTGGTGCGAGGCGGTTCCGCTTGATGCGGTGGGGCCTGCTGCCGCACTTCGTCAAGGATCCGAAGACTTTCCCAACCCTGTTCAACGCCCGCTCCGAGGAACTTCTCGCCAAGCCGTCCTTCCGCAACGCCGTGCGCCGGCGCCGCTGCTTGATCCCGGCGGACGGCTTTTACGAGTGGACGGGCCCCAAAGGTCAGCGCCGCCCCTATCAGTTGCGGCCAGAGCCGCCCCATCTCTTCGCCTTCGCGGGGCTTTACGAAAGTTGGAGCGAGCCGGACGGCGGCGTCATCGACACAGCAACCATGCTCACCTGTGCGCCGAATGCCACGGTCGCTCCGCTCCACAACCGCATGCCCGTCATCATCGCGCCGGACTGCTATAATGCGTGGCTCGATACAAAGGATGTCAGTGTTGAGGAAGCCCTTGCCATGACGGGGCCCGCGCCCGACGATCTACTCGAGGCGATTCCCTTGCCCGGCAAAGTCGGCACGAAGCCGAAAACCGGGCAAGATCGAAACGAAAAACAAGATCGAAAAGACGAAGACGACAAAAACAAGCCGTCGCAGCCGCCATTGCTTTAGGCCAACCGGCGACAAAGGGGAGAGACATGCTGCCAGACAAAATTCTCGACCGTTACCGGGTCACAAAGGGCGACGGCTTCAAGCTTAAGGATTTCGACCCCGACGATTCGGGGAACGTCGATTTCACCAAGAAGGACGGCGAGGAGCTTCTCGAACTCGGCGTCAAGCGTCTATCGAGACTGCAGCAGCGCCTCTACGCGGAAGGCCATTGGGCCGTTCTCATGGTCCTGCAGGGGATCGATACGGCCGGCAAAGACGGCATCATCAAACACGTGCTGACGGGTGTGAACCCGCAAGGGGTCTCCGTAAGTTCCTTCAAGCAGCCGAGCCATTTGGAGCTAGCGCACGATTATCTCTGGCGCGCGTATCGGGCACTGCCCATGCGCGGACATATTGGCATCTTCAATCGGTCGTACTACGAGGATGTTATCGTCGTACGCGTGCACCCGGAGCTGCTTCAGCATCAGAATCTGCCGCCCGAGCTCGTTACCAAGGACATCTGGAAAGAGCGCTATCAGGACATCAACAACTTCGAGCGGCATCTGGCGCGCAACGGCACGTTGCCCATCAAGTTCTTCCTCAACATCTCGAGGAAGGAGCAGCGGGAACGTCTGCTCGCGCGTTTGGAGGATCCGGACAAGATCTGGAAATTTTCGGCCGCCGACGTCGCCGAGCGAAGGCTCTGGGACAAATACCAGAGCGTCTATGAGGACATGATCCGCAATACGGCGACGGAGCATTCCCCATGGTATGTGGTGCCATGTAACAAGAAGTGGTTCGCCCGGCTCGTCGTCGCCGGCGTGGTGGCCGAACACATCAAGGCGCTCGATCCCAGCTTCCCGAAAATGTCCAGCGATGACGCAGCGGAAATCGATGCCGCCCACAAAGAGCTCTTGGACGAGGATAAGTAGGCGCGCGTTACGGCGCTTGCGTAACCTGCACGATGGCAAGACCGTCATGGCCCTTATGCCCCACGGTCTGAAACGCGGTCGCGGTCACGCGCGGATCGGCCGCCGCGCGTGCATAGAATGCGCGCAAGCCTTTGATGTGCTTGTTGTCGCTTTGTGCGGCGAGGATCGCGCCCTCGCGCACGACGTTGTCCACGACGATGAGCGACCCAACGCGGGCGAGCTTCACGGCCCAGTCGAAATAGTCGGGCGTGCTGGGCTTGTCGGCGTCGATGAACACAAGGTCGAATGGGCCGAAGCTTTCAGAATGCAACGCGGCCATGCTCTCAAGCGCAGAGCCGACGCGTACCGTGACGCAGTCTGCGAGCCCGGCATTTTCGAAATTTCTTTCGGCAATCTCCGCATGGCGGGGATCGAGTTCGAGCGTGGTAACGCGGCCGCCTTCTGCGAGTCCGCGGGCAAGCCAGATCGTGCTGTAGCCGCCAAGTGTGCCGACTTCCAGGATGCTGCGCGCCTGTAAGGCCCGGGCGAGCATCATCAGGAGCTTGCCCTGCAACGGTGCGACCTGGATTTTCGGCAGACCCGCGGCGTCGCAGGCAGCCTGAGCCACCTCAAGAGCCGGGTCTTCCTCCAGGAAGGTCTCGACGATGAAGTCGTCGATCGCGTTCCACTTGTCGTCCTGAGTCATGTGGGGTGGTTTTTGTGGCGGCGTATTTTTGCTCATAGCAGCTTGCCTGGGTTGAGAATGCCGTTCGGATCGAAACTCGCCTTGATCGACCGCATAAGGTCGATTGCGACGGCGCCTTTAGCATGAGGAAGAAGTTCGCGCTTCATGCGCCCAATTCCATGTTCGGCGCTGATGGAGCCGCCGAGGTCCAGTACGATCTCGTGCACGGCGGCATTCAGCGCCTCCCAATTCGACAGATAGACGTTCTTGTCCATGCCGACCGGTTGGCTGACATTGTAGTGGATATTGCCGTCGCCGAGATGGCCGAAGGGGACGGGCCGGGCGCCGGGGATCATCAGCTCCACGAGCTGGTTTGCCCGGTCGATGAATTCCGGCAAGCGTCCAGTCGGGACGGACACGTCATGTTTGATGCTGCCGCCTTCGTGCTTTTGGACCTCGCTCATCACTTCGCGAAGCTGCCAGAGTTCGCGCGTCTGCTTGGCGGACTTCGCCAGAACCGCGTCCTCGACCTCGCCGGCGTCGATGGCATCGCCAAGCTGCGATTCTATCAGCGTCAGGACCGCATCGCCGGCAAGCGGGCTGGAGATTTCCATGAGCACATACCAGGAGTGAGGCGTTCTGAGCGGGTCGTGCAGGGAGGTGCCGTGTTTGATGGCGAAGTCGAGACCGATCCGCGGAAGAATCTCGAAGGCGGTGAGCATGGGGCCAGCCGCCTCGCGCATCCGGGCTAGAAGCTCCGTCGCGTCCTCCAGGTCGGCCAAGCCCGCCAGGCAGGTGACCTGTTCGGCCGGGCGAGGAAAGAGCCGCAAAACGGCCGCCGTGATCACGCCGAGTGTCCCCTCGGCGCCGATAAAGAGATTTTTGAGGTCGTAGCCCGTGTTGTCTTTGCGCAAGGCCTTCAGCCCATGCCAGACGCGCCCGTCCGCGAGCGCCACCTCAAGCCCCAGCGCGAGATCCCGGGCGTTCCCATAAGCAAGCACAGCAAGCCCGCCCGCATTGGTGGAGAGCACGCCGCCGATCTGGCAGCTCCCCTCCGAGGCAAGGCTCAACGGAAACAGGCGCCCCACGCTTTTGGCGCTCTCCTGGGCGCCGGCAAGCGTGAGGCCCGCCTCGACCGTCATCGTATTCGAGGCCAGATCCACATCGCGAATATGCGTCAGGCGTTCCAAGGACAGCACGATCTGGCTGCCGCTCTCGTCGGGTATCTGCGCGCCCACAAGCCCGGTATTGCCGCCTTGGGGCACGATCGCGGCCCGCGCCGCGTTAGCGGTTTTCAGCACGGCCGCGACCTCGTCGGTCGAGCCGGGCTTCAGCACGATTGCCGCTTCGCCCCGGTAGCGGTCGCGCCATTCGGTAAGATAGGGCGCCATCCGATCCGGATCGCGCAACGCGTGCTGCGCGCCCACGATGTTCGCGAGCGCGGTCATTGTCTCCGCGGTAGGCGGCAGCAGCTTGTTGGTCGCGCGGGTGGCAGCGTCGCTCATGGCACAGGGCTAACCCGCCTTGGCCGCGCGCCGCAAGCGGTCGTTGATCGCTTCGCCGAGGCCTTCTTCGGGAATGGGCATGACGGCGATTCCACGCGCGCCGCTTTCGTCAAGCGTTCGCAGCGCCGCGAAAAGGTGTGTGGCCGCTTCGTTGAGGTCGCCTGAAGCGCTGAGATTTATGGTCATGCCCGCGCACTCGGGCGTGTCCGGACCGAAGGCCAGTAATGCTTCGCCGGCCTCCACGATCGTTGCGTTGAGGCGCAAGGGTGTCTGGGGCGCATAGTGGCGTTCGAGCTGGCCGGGCGAGGCGATAGGAGCATCTTCGCCCGCAAGGCCGATGGGGTGCCCCAGAACGGCTTCGATTTCGCCCCTCGGTACGGCGCCAAGGCGCAGTAAAGTCGGATGCGTCCCCACAACGCTCACCACGGTCGATTCAAGGCCGCGCGTACACGGACCGCCATCTAGGATCATAGCCGGGACCTCGCCAAGTTCGGACGCCACATGGGTGGCCTCTGTCGGGCTGATCCGGCCCGAGCGGTTGGCGCTCGGCGCAGCGATAGGGAACCTCACCGTCTCCAGAAGAGCCCGCGCGACCGGGTGTCCGGGCACCCGCAAGGCGACCGTGTCGAGCCCGGCTGTGACGAGGTCGGCCAGCCCCGAATCTGACCGTTTCGGCGCCACGATTGACAAGGGACCGGGCCAGAAGGTGTCGGCCAGCGCGCGCGCCTCCGCACCGAACACCGCATGTGTTTCGGCGGTGGCGGTATCGGGGACATGTACGATCAGCGGGTTGAAACGGGGCCGCTCCTTGGCGGCGAAAATCTTGGTGACGGCTTTCGAATCGCGGGCGTCGGCGCCCAGTCCGTAGACGGTCTCGGTGGGGAAGGCGACAATATCTCCGGCGGTCAGCGCGGCCGCGGCGCGGGCGATCGTCTGGTCTGTAGCGGGGAGAACAGGCATGTCCCGTCCCGTGTCGCCTGTCCTCCGTGAGAGGTCAAGTTGAGAGGCCACGCTGACCCGACGGTCCAAGTGAGGTATCATGCGGGCCGGAAACCCCAAGGATCGCATGACAACGCTGCTTCTCACCCACCCGGCCTGCCTCGCGCATGACACGGGTTTCGGCCATCCCGAGCAGCCCGCCCGGCTGCGCGCCATCGAACGCGCCTTGGCCGCCAAGGACTTCTCGGGTCTGCAGCGCGAGAAAGCGCCGCTGGCCGAGCTTGCCGCCATCGAGCGGCTGCACCCGGAGGCGTATGTCGCCAAGATCAAGGCCGGGATCCCCAAGGAGCTGCATAACTCGCTGGACCCGGACACTGTGGTCTCGCCGGGAAGCTGGGAGGCGGTCTTGCGGGCGACAGGGGCCGCCACTCGGGCCGTGGACCAAGTCATGGCCGGGACGGCGGACAATGCATTCTGCGCCGTTCGTCCGCCTGGCCACCATGCCGAGCCGTCCCGCGCCATGGGCTTTTGTCTGTTCAATTGTATCGGGGTCGCGGCGCTGCACGCGCGCGCCGTTCACGGGGCGTCCCGCGTGGCCGTGGTGGACTTCGACGTCCATCATGGCAACGGCACCCAGGCCGCGTTCTGGAACGACAAGGACCTGTTTTACGGCTCGACACATCAGATGCCGCTGTTTCCGGGGACCGGCGCCAAGGACGAGACGGGCGTCGGCAACATTTGGAACGCACCGCTCGCGCCTGGGGATGACGGGGAGAATTTCCGGTCGGCGTTCTCGACGCGCATCATGCCCGCGCTCAATGCCTTCGCGCCAGATTTCTTGCTTGTTTCGGCGGGTTTCGATGCCCATGTCAAAGATCCGTTGGCGCAACTGAGGCTGCAAGAGGACGATTTCGCGTGGGTCACGGAGACGCTGCTCGAGGCGGCGGCGAAACATTCCGGTGGCCGGCTCGTTTCGGTTCTGGAGGGGGGCTACGATCTTGACGCACTCGCTTCGTCCACCGCAGTCCATGTCAGGACGCTGATGGGTGCTTGAGGGAAAACCTGGAAACCGCTAATTCAAAGCATGGCTAAATCGTCCGGCACGACCGATATCACCACGCTTAGCTTCGAGGACGCGCTCAAGGAGCTTGAGACCATCGTCGACCGCCTGGAAAAGGGCGATGTGGAGCTTGAAGCCTCGATTGCGATTTACGAACGGGGCGAAGCCCTACGCGCCCATTGCGACAAACTTCTGCGCAGCGCCGAGGCGCGCGTGGAAAAAATCACCCTCAATCAAGATGGCGCGCCGAGCGGCGTTGAGCCCCTCGACGTGGGAGAATGACCGGCGCTTAATCGACGCTGGCATTGAAGTATTTTTGGAGACGTTGCCAGCGTGAGGCGGGCCAGATAAGCTTGCGATAACGCGTTGATACTGCGGAAGATTTTAACACTAGAGTGTTCGCGAAGAGAGCGCTCCTATAGGAAAGCGTATGAGCGCCGAGAACGCCACGCCATTGCTGGACAAAATTCAGACGCCGAAGGATCTGCGTCAGCTCACGGATGGCGAGTTGAAGCGCCTCGCGGGCGAGCTTCGCCAAGAGACCATCAGCGCCGTGTCGGAGACGGGCGGACATCTGGGCGCGGGGCTCGGCGTGGTCGAATTGACAGTCGCGCTCCACCACGTCTTCGATACGCCCGCGGACCGGCTGATCTGGGATGTGGGCCACCAGTGCTATCCCCATAAGATCATCACAGGCCGGCGCGACCGAATCCGTACCTTGCGCGCACCCGGCGGCCTGTCCGGCTTCTGCAAGCGAGCGGAGAGCGAATACGATCCGTTCGGCGCGGGCCACTCTTCCACGTCAATCTCGGCCGGCCTCGGCATGGCTGTGGCGCGGGATCTGTCCGGCGGGGCCAACAATGTCGTGGCTGTGATCGGCGATGGCGCCATGAGTGCCGGCATGGCCTATGAGGCCATGAACAACGCGGGCGCAATGGACTCGCGGCTGATCGTGGTCCTCAACGACAACGACATGTCGATCGCCCCGCCTGTCGGCGCCATGAGTGCGCATCTGGCGCGGTTGATCTCAGGGGGTACCTATCGCAGCTTCCGCCGCTGGATGAAGCAGGCGGCGCGTAAAGTGCTGCCGGGCCGCTGGCAGCGCCAAGCCGCTCGCGTGGAAGAGTTCACGCGTGGCTTCTGGACCGGCGGCACGCTGTTCGAGGAGCTGGGGTTCTACTATGTGGGCCCCATCGATGGGCACAATCTCGACCACCTTCTGCCCGTGCTGCGCAACGTCAAGAAGATGCAGAACGGGCCGATCCTGGTCCATGTGGTCACCCAGAAGGGCAAGGGCTACGGCCCGGCCGAAGAGTCCGCCGACAAATATCACGGCGTCAGCCGCTTCAATGTCGTGACGGGCACGCAGGAAAAGGCGGCCCCCGGCGGTCCGCCCGGCTATACGAAAGTTTACGCCAAAGCGCTTATCGAGGAAGCCAAGGCCGATGACAGGGTCGTGGCCATCACGGCCGCGATGCCGTCTGGCACGGGGCTCGACAAGTTCGGCGAGGAATTTCCCGACCGCTGCTTCGATGTTGGTATCGCCGAACAGCACGCTGTAACCTTTGCCGCAGGGCTCGCATCGGAAGGGTACAAGCCATTCGCCACGATCTACTCGACCTTCCTGCAGCGCGCCTATGATCAGGTGGTTCATGACGTGTCGGTGCAGAAGCTCCCGGTCCGGTTCGCCATCGACCGTGCCGGCCTCGTTGGGGCTGACGGTCCCACACATGCGGGCTCGTTCGATACGGCGTTTCTGACCTGCCTGCCGAATATGATCGTTATGGCGGCGGCGGATGAAGCAGAGCTCATGCATATGACGGCGACGGCGGCGGCGGTCGACGATCGCCCCACTGCCTTCCGCTATCCGCGGGGCAATGGCACTGGCGTAGACCTGCCCGCGCGCGGCACACCGCTCGAAATCGGCAAGGGCCGTATTGTGCGGGAAGGCTCGACGGTTGCGCTCCTATGCTTCGGCGCGCGTCTCGGCGAGTGCCTTGCGGCGGCAGACGAGCTTTCCGGTTTCGGGCTCCCGACAACCGTGGCCGATGCACGTTTTGCCAAGCCACTGGATGTCGATCTCATCCGCGACCTCGCCAAGAACCACGAAGTGCTGCTCACCGTGGAGGAGGGGTCTACGGGCGGCTTTGGCGGTCACGTGCTGCACCAGCTGGCCGCGGACGGTCTCATTGATGGCGCACTCAAAGTGCGGACACTGGTGCTGCCTGATCGCTACATCGATCAGGGCAAGCCCGCAGCGATGTATGCGGCCGCCGGCCTCGATGCGGATGGGATCATTAAGGCGGTCTTCATGGCGCTGGGCAAGAACGACAAGACGGGCGCGGCCCGGCTCGCCTAGTCTAACGAGCAATCCTTGGAGAACTCCGCCACCGTTTCAGCGCGGCCTTGTATCGAGAGTTCGACGTCGTTCGCACCCACTTTAATCGTGACCGGGCCCTTCTCTTTGAGAATGTTGAGAATAGGCGTCACGGCGATGTCGCCGGCCTCGCCATAGATGACTCCCGTACCGTCCTCCGCCGCCGTTTCGCCGGCCACCGGCGCCGTTTTCCCACCGGCGCTAAATTCGATGGTGATGGCTTCGCCCGTCTCCCGCTCCGGGAAGTCCATATGCACTGACAGGACCGCGATGCCGACGCCGTTTAGGCAGGAGAGTAGAAAGACGGGTTTCTCTTGCTCGTCGAGGGCGCCGTAGCGCAGCGCGACGAAGCTGCCGCTCGTCTTCACGCGCCAAATGTCTGCCGCATGCGCAACAAAAGCTGTAAACCCAGCCGTGCTTGCGAGGACGGCGAGAAAGAGACAAATAGGCAGAGGTCGGATTTTCATGGAAGGCTCCGGCGCGGGGTTGGGCTGACTTGGCTTAGTCGAGCAGTAGTGCTTTGGCAAACCGAAGCAGGCCGCGGTCCCACTCCAGATGCCGATCAGATCGCCTGTAGCGATGACCGAGCAGGGGAAAACGCCGAAGCCGCCGGACACGCCGCGATATCGGAGCGCGCACTTTTCGGTTAGGTAAGCCGAACTGTCTCGGCTAACGGACTCTTGGCCCATAGGGATTCTTGGCTCAAGTAGGCCGTGCCTCAGGAGATAGGCGCGGCGAACATTCGCGCCGCAGACCGGAGCATGTGAGAAAGCATCGTGGCCAACCATAGAAAACAGCGCATCGATCGGCGGTTGGTGGACGAGGGGTTGGCGCCCTCACGCGCGCAAGCCGCCGATCTCATTCGCCGGGGCTGCGTCTTGGCGTCAGGCGAACTTGCGACAAAGCCCGGTGCGACGATTGCGGACGATGTGGAGCTTGCTCTCACGCCAGGCACGGACACACATGTTTCCCGCGGGAGCTTGAAACTCATCGCCGCGCTGGAGGCCTTCCAGCTCTCGCCCGATGGTCAATTTGCGTTGGATGTCGGCGCCTCGACCGGCGGCTTCACGGAAGTTTTGCTCACCCGGGGCGCGGCGAAGGTCTATGCCGTCGATGTGGGCCGCGATCAACTTCATGCACGTTTGCGGACCGATCCACGTGTGGTCAGTCTGGAAGCGGCCGATGCGCGCCATATCGATCAGACCATGGTGCCCGATGCGGTCTCGGCCATCACCGCCGATGTCAGCTTCATCAGCCTGACCCAGGCTCTGCCTGCCGCGCTTGTCCGCGCCGCTCCCGGCGCGTGGCTCGCGGCGCTGGTAAAGCCGCAATTCGAGGCGGGCCGCGCGGCGGTTGGAAAGGGCGGCCTGGTGCGCGACGACGCGGATCGGCAGCGTGCCATCGGCCGCGTGCGGGACTTTCTGGAGGCCGAAGGCTGGCGTGTTCTTGGCGTGATCGAGTCGCCGATCACCGGGGGCAGCGGCAATGTGGAATATCTGATCGGGGCCCGGCATGAGGGTTGAGCTGACAATCGACCGGCTTGGCGCCCAAGGGGACGGGATCGCCGAATCGCCCGGTGGGCCGCTCTTCGTGCCGTTCACGCTGCCGGGCGAGCGGGTCATGGCCGAGGTGGCTCGGGACGGAAAACATGCCGACTGCCTCGCGGTGCTCGACGCCAGCCCGGAGCGTGTCGCGCCGGTTTGCCCGCATTTCGGTGCGTGCGGCGGCTGCTCCCTGCAGCATATAGAGACGCAAGCCTATTTGGCGTGGAAGCGCGAACTCGTGGTCCAGGCCTTGGCTTCGCGTGGGCTCGATGTGCCGGTTGAGCCAGTGCGCCCGGTGCCGCTGGGAAGTCGGCGGCGTGCGACCTTCTCTCTTGAACGGCGTGGCAAGGACGCCGTATTGGGATATCGCCGCGCCCGCTCCCACGACACGATCGAGACGGAAGTTTGCCCGATCCTGTCGCCGGCGATCGTCGCGGCCCTGCCGGCCCTCAAGGCGATGCTGTTTCCGTTGCTGGGCAGCCGGTCCGAGGCGCGGGTCGGCATCACCGAAACCGAAAACGGGCTCGACGTAGTGCTGGAGGGTGCGCCACCGCCCGAGACGGCGCTCGCGAAGCTCGTAGGCACAGCTGGCGCACAGGGCATCGCGCGCATCACCGTGGGCGATGAAAGCGTGATGCTCACGCCACCTACGCTGCGCCTCGGCAGGGCCGAGGTCCGGTTGTCCCCGGGAGCCTTCCTCCAAGCCTCCCCCGCCGCCGAAGCAGAGGTTGTCGCCCTTGTTTGCGAGGGCGTGGGGAAGGCGAAACGCTTGGCCGATCTGTTTTCCGGCCTTGGGACGTTTTCCTTCGCGCTCGCCGAAAGCGCATCCGTCGATGCTTATGAGAACAGTGCCGAGGCCCTTGCGGCGCTCGAGGAAGCAGCCCGGCATACGCCGAAGCTGAAGCCCATGCGCGGACACCGGCGCGATCTGTTTCAAGACCCCCTGGGCTGGCAGGAGTTGAAGTCATACGACGCGGTTGTCTTCGATCCGCCGCGTGCAGGCGCAGCCGCCCAAGCCGAGCAGTTTGCC
This sequence comes from Methyloceanibacter sp., assembly GCF_049590335.1. GTDB lineage: Bacteria > Pseudomonadota > Alphaproteobacteria > Rhizobiales > Methyloligellaceae > Methyloceanibacter. Next base: position 103 of record NZ_JBAWCQ010000083.1, on the reverse strand, counting down.
AAGTCGCAAGTGGAGTGCCTTGTCGCTGTCTCGTGCAATCCAGGTACCTTGGCCCGTGACTTACGCATTCTCGTCGACGGGGGTTACCAGATCACGCGCGTGA